>NZ_AP018365.1:8477500-8833490 GCF_016756395.1 Streptomyces sp. SN-593 | reverse complement strand
GAGTCGACACGGTGCCGGTCGCCTACGTCCTGGTGCCGCCCGCCGCCACCGCCAAATCCCTGGGCGCAGAGTTCGCCCGTTACCTCGGCATCCCCGTCACCACCCGCATGACCACCGCCCAGATCACCACCGCGGTCTGCCACACCTACACCGCCGCCGGCGTGAAACTCGTCCTGCTCGACGAGATCCACCGCCTCAACCCCCGCACCACCAGCGGCGCCGAAGCCGCCGACTGGCTCAAGGACATCACCGAACGCGTCGGGGCGACGTTCGTCTACGCCGGGATCGACGTCACCGGCACCGCCCTGTTCAGCGGGGTCCGCGGCGCGCAGCTCGCCGGACGCGCCTCCCTGATCGACTGCGGGGTCCTGCCCGCCCGCCACGCGGGCAGCGAACCTTTCCGCGACCTGATCGCCGCCATGGAAAACGCCCTCGATCTGCACGCGCACCGGCCCGGCAGCCTGCCCCGCCTGGCTCCCTATCTTCACGAGCGCACCGCAGGCCGCATCGGCAGCCTCGCCCGCCTCATCCGCCAGGCCGCCATCGAAGCCCTCCTGAACGGCACCGAGAAGATCACCCGGACCAGCCTGGACTCCATCGCGGCGGACCACCTCGCCGAAGAGCACTACCGCCCCCGCACCCCCACCCGCCGCCGCACCAACACCGGCCACCCGCCCGGCCGCGGTCCACGTCCCGCGTGAACCGCGCCGTCACCACGCCGACGACGGCACCGATCCCTGCCGGAGCCGCCTGGGCTCGACCGGCCGCGCCAGGCCCGGGGGTCTTCCGCGTGCGCCCGCTGCCCGGCGAGGCCACCGCCTCTTACACCACCCGCCTCGCAGCCGCTTACCGGCTGCCCCTGCCCCACCTGCTCGACGGCCTCGGCATCCACCTCAATCCCGGACCGGGCAGCACCAACGGCGCCGCTCCCACCGCCGAACTCCACCTCAACCTCCCAGCCGCAGCCCGCCTCGCCGCACACGCCCGCACCCCCCAACCGCACCTGCTGCGCGCCCTACCCCGACTCGCCCCGGGCCCACACGAACGCCCCGCCCCCACCAGCCACACCCCGGCGGGCCCGCCCGCCGCACACTGGCAGCCCCTGGAACCAGCGCACCGCCCCGTGCGCGCCTGCACTGCCTGCGTACTCCACCGCAGCCGCGGCACCAGCACCGCCTGGATCCACCCGCCCGACCACACCCCAGCCCTGTGCACCCGCCACCAGCAGGCCGCCGACGACCCCGGCACACCGCACCGCTCGACATCGCCGCCCTACCAGAACTCACCCGCGCCCACCACCAGCACCGCCGCGCGGCCCGCCACCCCGCCTTCACCACCGCACTGACCTGGGCCGCCACCATCACCACCCGCTGGTACGACCACCACCAACACCTCACCGACCGATGGCACACCCGCCTGACCCGGCTCACCACCACCAACCCCCACACCCAACACGGCCCGGCATCCCCCACCCTGACCTGCCGAACCCTGATCACCTACCCCGAAACCCTCACCCTCGCCGCCACCCTCACCCGCATCCCCCCACACGGCCTCACCCCCAACGCCCAGGCCCGCTTCCTCCACCACCTCGCCGACCAACTGGAGATAAACCACCTCACACCCGCCACCCACGACCCCCTCTGGACCCGCATCCACACACGCTGACCCCGCACCTCCCTCAAGGAACCCAGAGAGCAACTGCGCAAAATCAAGCCTCCACCCAGAACACCTGCACACACCTGAAAAGCCCAGCTCAAACCCCATCCCCAGCGAGCGCCTACCCCCACCCAAACACCACCGGACCACACCCCGACCCCGCTCGCCCACCCGAGACAACTGCACAACCCCAGCACAACCAAGATCAAAAACACCATGATCACCGGCCCGTCACAGCGTGCCGCCGCGGACGAACGCGGTGACGGTCTCGTTGACAGCCATCGCGTGCTTCGCCCCGCCCCGGGCCACTCCGCGGGCCAG
Organism: Streptomyces sp. SN-593; assembly: GCF_016756395.1. Taxonomy (NCBI): domain Bacteria; kingdom Bacillati; phylum Actinomycetota; class Actinomycetes; order Kitasatosporales; family Streptomycetaceae; genus Actinacidiphila; species Actinacidiphila reveromycinica. Next base: position 8,831,513 of record NZ_AP018365.1, on the reverse strand, counting down.
GCCGCCGTCGACGCCTTCCTCCATGACCGTGTCGGCGTAGTCCAGGCCGGCCGCCCTCAGCCGCCACAGCTTCTGCGCCGCAGGCCCCGCCCGACCCGGGGTCCCGATCCGGCCCCGAGGCCCGGCGGTGTTGCCCTCGGAGACCACCAGACCGTGCTTGCTCAAGTCCAGCAGCGCGTTGCGGATCGGCTTGTTGTCCGTCAGGTGCGGACGGACCAGTCGCATGATCTGCGAGGCGGTAGCGACCTTAAGCACACCCAGCACGGTGATCGCGTCGTCCCGCTCCGGTGACGCCGACCCGTACGGATACAGCACCCGCTTCGACTTCGGCTTCCCCGACTGCTCAGTCTCGGTCTGTCCGGGCTCCTGCGTGTGGCTCACGCCTGCCTCCCCGCTTCCGGTGATCAGGCAGTCCAGCCTCACCCGGCCCACCGACAAAGCAGCCTCAGCACCCGCCTGACGGCCCCGCAGCACCCCCCTGCCCCCGTTCACCCGGCCGACGCACCCAGCGGCGGCCAGCGCCCCACCAGGGCCGCCGGATGGAGCCCGTACGCGCCAGGGAACTCGACGAGTTGCAGATGGTGCGGTCGCACGGAGACGTCGCTTTTCAGGAACGTACGGTGTGGCATCGGGTTCCGACCGGTGGTCGGAACGGGTTCGGGCACGCACGGATGCTCCGCCGACCTCCTTTGCCCAACGACCCGGCGGCGGTCATCGCTGCCGCGGCGGCAACCGGCGAATGCTCCGTCACGCGATGGGGTGACAGAAGCCCTGAACTATTGCGCTCCGTATTTTTTTGACTACGCTGAGTAATCATCGACGGGCATCCGGAGGACCCCGGGCGCTCCTCCGCACCACTCACCACGGCAGCAGAAAGAAGGGCGGGTCTCCATGAGCCGACAGATGAAAATCAGCCTGAGCGGCACGGATCTCCACATCACTGCGGACCTCCTCGACGATGTGAACCGTCAGGCGTGCGACGTCCTGTGGGGCAATCTGCCCTACCGCAGCGTCCTGCTGCACACGGTGGTCGCCGGCAGCAACATGCACAGCTTCGTCCCCACCACGGCTCCCTTCTACGACCACGCCCCCACCCTGCGCCGCCGACTGGAGTGCGAACCGGGCACGATCTTCTCGCCCTATCCCCGGTGCCTGTTCGTCAAGTACGGCCCGGACTCCGAGGACCACCAGTTCCCACCCGTGGCCCGGGTGACAGAGGACTCCCTTCCCGCCATGCGGGAGATGGGGCGGCTGAGCTGGCAGGCGGTCTACCACAGCAAGGAGATCCGACAGATCGTCGTGGAACGGGCCGGACAACCGTCCGGTGCCGTGCCGTCGGTCTCCAGCAGGCTCCCGTCGGCGGACCGCTTCGGCGAGCCGGACCTGCGGCAGCTTGCCGCCGACATGACCGCCGCGATCGACGACATGTGGCTCACGCCACCTGCGGAGTTGACGGACCTCTACAGCGGCGACCACAGTGCCCGCACCGGACTGGGCAGCTACGGCCAGTACTTCTCGACGCTGTTCTTCGTCGAAGGCGAGATCAGCCGGCTGTCCAACATCGCCAACATCGGCAGTATCGACATCATGCTGCGACTGTGCCGCAGCGGGGAACTGCCCCTGCCGGCACTCAAGACCGCCACCAGCATGCTCTGCGACGTATCGGTCCGCTACCTGGCCATGTGCGGACAGCAAACCATCAGCGACTTCTTCCAGCGCCTGGTCAGGCACTTCGACGCCATCACCACACCGGAGGAGTACTTCGACCTCTTCTCCCTGTTCAGCCTGTACGCCTACCGGCTCCACTCGTGGAACATGCTGCTCTTCCCCTGGAAGGCCGGCCAGGAGACCCACGCCTACCAACCGCCGGCCCCCGCCGGTGCCGCGAGCCGATAGGAGCACGGTCCGATGACCCTGACGGCCGAGGCCCTCGACCTCGCGATCACACACTGGCGGACCGTCCTGGGACCGAAGGCGGTGATCACCGATCCGGATCGCCTGCGCACGCGCCGGCTCAACACCTCCGAATACCCGGAACGCGAACTGTACGCGCTCCTGCGGCCCGGCTCGCTGGACGACGTGCGGCAGATCATCGCTGTCGCGCGTGCGACGGGTGCGCCCCTTCATCCGGTGAGTTCGGGCAGGAACTGGGGCTTCGGCTCGGCCTTGCCGGTCCGCGGACCGGTCGCTCTGGTCGACCTCGCCGGGATGAACTCGATCATCGGCGTCGACGAGTCCCTGCACTACGCCGTCATCGAACCCGGCGTACTCCAAGGACAGCTCTCCGACCACCTGATCGCGCACGGCAGCCGACTCAAGCTCAACGTCACCGGTTCCGGGCGGGACACCAGCATCGTCGGCAACGCACTGGACCGGGGAGCCGGGAACCTCGGCCCCCGTATCGACGACGTCCTCGGCCTCGAAGCCGTCCTCGGCAACGGCAGTGTCGTACGCACCGGCCTGTGGCACCTCTCCGACGATCCCCCGCACGGCCACTACTATCCGCCCGGGATCGGCCCAGACCTGCGAGGACTGTTCGTCCAGTCGAGCTTCGGCATCGTGACCAAAATGATCGTCCGGCTTCATCGGTTGACCGAACTCCTCGAGATCACCTGCGAAGCGACCGAGCCTCAACTACCGGGCTTCATCGACGCGTTGCGACTGGCACACGACGACGCCGTCCTGAACGGCAACATCCGGATCACCGACGGAACCGACCAGAACATCCGCTTCTTCCACGCCTCCGGCGATTCCCGATGGAGGGCCCAGACCACCGTGCGCGGAACCCGCGCCATGCGCGCCGAGGCCGAACGCGAACTGATCAGACGCCTCACCCCTCTGGTCCACCGCGTCGAATGCTTCGACACCGAACGCGACCGCGCCAAGGCCCGTACCGCCGAAGAACAGCACTACCTCCAGGCACGGCTCAACCTCGCCAACGGCATCCCCTCCGACCGCTCCCTCAAGACCATCGCCGCCAGCAGCGGCCGTCCCGTATCCGCCGAGGGCGAAAGGCGGCTCGCCCCCGACCTCGACCAGGACCGGGAACTGCCGGGCTTCCTGTGCGCCAACGTCGCCCTGCCCTTCACCGGAGAACACGTCGCCCGGTGCGCCGCAACGGTCGCGTCGGCCGCCCGCCAGGCGAACGTCCAGGTCTCCCGCTCCTTCGCGATGCTCGCCCCCACCGCCGCCTCCGGTTTCTTCCCCCTCTACTTCGACCGCCGGGACACCACCCAGGTCGAACGCGCCCACTCCTTCAAGGAACAGGTCCTGCGCTCTCTCGAGGACATCCACATCTACCCGATGCGCATGGACATCGACGGAATGACACCGTTCCTCGACCGACATCCCAGCGACTTCTGGGACACCACGGCAGCCCTCAAAGCGACGCTCGATCCGCAGGGCGTCATCTCGCCCGGCCGATACTCCCCCGCCCCCGCCCCCACGCCCACCCTCGACACCGACACCGACCCTCCCGTTTTCCAGACTCTGCTCATCCCGGACACCGTCGGCACGAACCAGGACGACCCCCAGCCCTGAAATGCAGGCGGAGATCGCTTTATAGCGGCGACAGCTCCGGCGTCGGCTGCTCCCCCCGGCTCCCGACAGCCAGGACGGAAAGGTCCGGGTCGTTGTTGCCGACGACGGCATCCAGCGCGACGGCTTTCACGGGGGCTCTGACGTGCCGGGGGCGGGCGGGGAGCAACGCTTTGCTCTCGGGGGCTCGCATGGGCCAGGATCCCGCCTGTGATCTTCGCCATGTTCCTGTTCCTGATATTCGCCCTGGCCGCCGTCGTCCGTACACGGGAGAGATGGATTCGGCTGCTGCGTACGAGCAGTGTGTGGGGGCCGCTTCGGTTCCTTCGTCCTGACGCGCTGTGGGCGCGGTACCGGTTCGATCCCACCGCGTATGGCCTGCCGAGGCGTGACGAGTTGGACACGGGCCGGTCAGGGCCGGCTCTGCCGGGGTACCGGGTCAGGGAGATCCAGGCGCTCGCCGACGCGACGCGCCACGGCGACTGGCAGGCAGCGGCCTCGTACGTCGAGGCGGCCGGTCAGGACTGGGACACCAGGTGGTCGCGGACCGAACTGCTGGAGCAGATCGCCCGCCCCGACAGTTCCTGGGTCGACGCCTGGCGCCGGGAAAGGCCGGACGACTGCGACGCGGCCACGTTGCATGCTCTGGTCCTCGTCCACCGGGCCTGGGCCATCCGCGGCAGTGGGTACGCGAACACGGTCCCGCCGGCGCGCATGGCACAGTTCGGGGCCCTGCTGCCGGAGGCCATCGACGCGGCGCGTGAGGCAGCGGCACTGGCGCCGCAGAACCCGGGCCCGTGGGTCGTCATGATCACCGCGGCCCGCGGCGCGCGGTACTCACCGTACCGGTTCCAGCAGTTGTGGACCGAACTCGTCGCCAGGGCGCCGCACCACTACGACGGGCACTGGCAGGCGCTGCAGTTCTGGTGCGCCAAGTGGGCCGGATCGGACGCCGAAATGCTCAGCTTCGCCCGGAAGGCCGTGCGCAACGCCCCCGAGGGCAGCCCTCTCGCTGCCATGTATCTGTTCGCCCTGCAAGAGCTCGAGGCACGCGAGGGCAAGAGGGCACCCTCCAAGGACAGCAAGGCCCTGCTCCAGCAGGTCGCCGATTCCCTGCGTTCGGTCCGCGCCGACGACGAACGGCTCCCGCGGCTGCGCCACCTCCTCGCCTACCACCTGGGCAGGGCGGACCTCCACGACGCCGCGCTGGAGCAGTTCCGGCTGATCGGCCTGTGGTGCGGCGCCGAGCCGTGGATCGAGGACCCGAACCCCGCGATGTCGTTCGACCTGGCCCGCACGCGGGCCGCGAGGAAGTCCGCAGGCCCCCGTCAGGCGACGCGACAGCGGTAGCCCGGAGAACGCGCGCGCAGCAGGTGGCTTCTGTCGGGCTCCTCGAAGGACGCGCGGTCGGTGCCCTTACGGATGTCGTGGTCCGTGCCTCTGCTTCGCGCCGCTGCGGTTCACGGCACGTGGTGCGGAGGGTGGCGGTCTGGTGTGGCGACGCAGGTGCAGCGCGCCAGCCCCATCCGGGGATGCGGTGGGTCCTTCGGCGTAGGGGAGGCACAATGTGCGGGGAGTAAGGGGCGAAGGGGAGTGCGCGTGGACGTGTTCGCGTGTGCCGGGTGCGGCACGGAGCTGACGGCGCCGGTGTCCCGAGTGGCTCTCCCGGTCCACACCCACCACGGGGGATGGGAGGAACTTCATCCTCCTTTGATGGAGCCCGCGACGTACGCCGTCGATCCCCGACCCACGGGTCCGCCCGTGGCGGTCGTGGGAGGACGTCGGAGAGGACACGGCCGCCCGGCAGGGCGTGTACGCACCGGTGCGCTCCGTCTCCTTCGGCGCGCGGAACAGGATCGTCATCGCCCCGGGCGACTCCCGGTCGCTGGCCCTGATACCCGAGAAGTGCGAGGGCTACTGCCAGGGGGTTGACGGCCGGGCCGGCCCCAACCTGGCGTGCGAGGGGTGCGGGCGGGCCGTGGCGACCCGCATGGACGACTGCGGACTGTGGCAGACGGTGTGGCTGGATCCCGGCGCGGTCGTACGCCGCCCCCCGGGGCTCCCCGCCGGTCCGCCTCCCGACTGGGACGAGCTGGAGCGCGCCGAGCACCGCGTCCCGCCCGTCGAACCCGACGGGTCGTGGAGCCGCCGCTGGGAGGCGGCGGTCGGCGTCGCACTGGCCCACCTCGTGGTGGCCACCGAGGACCGCCCCGTGACCCTTCCCGCCGGTCCCGTCGCGGAGTTGCTCGGCCCCGCCGTCGGCCGGTACCTGCCCTCCGGGCCCGACGCCCGTACGGTGGGGCTGGCCGGCCCGGGAATCCGCACGCCCCGGCCCCGTCCCGACGTCCTCCTCGTCCCCTGCCACCCCCTCACGGGCGGACCGTGGCGCCCGCCTGGTGACGACGCGGCCGTCGTGCCGCTGGACAGCGGGGTATGGGCGTACCTCGCCCGCCCGGGGGAGACGTCGCCGATGCCCGCGACGGGGGTGCTTCCGGACGGTGTCCTGCGCGACGACTACCCCCTGCCACCGTGCCCCCGGCGCCCGCTGGCGCCCCACCACCGCGCCTTCGTGTGCACCTTGGTCGGGCTGCCCGCCATACGCGCGCCCCGGCTGCGCAGATACCACGACGCGTGCCGAACATGAACAACGGCGCGCCGTGGGGCGTCAGAAGTCGAGTTCCACGTAGTCGATGTCCGTGAACTCCACCTCCAGGCCCGCCGCGCGGCGGCCGCGGTCCTTGAAGTAGATCTCCTGGAGGCCCTCCGCCGCGATGGTCTGGAGCTGCTGCTCGCCGGCGCCGGCGGCCTGCGCGTCGAACAGCCGGGCCGCGTAGGCCGGTGGCAGGTGCTGGGTGATGCGCCGCATCCGGGAGTCGTCCGTCGAACCGGGCGCGGCGGTGTATCCGAACCGCGCACGGGTCTCGATCACGATCCCGGTCGCGGTGGAGGCCCGCTTCCTCGCCCGCTGCTGGACGCGGGGCTGCCAGTCGCGGCGCACCTCGCGCTCCAGACGGGCCGCCAGCTCCGCGCGGGGGCGGCGCAGCGTGCCCTTGAGGTAGCGCTCCACCGTGCGCCGGGTGATTCCGAGCCGGGTCGCGACCGCGCGGGTGGAGCCCTTCTCCGCCTTGAGCAGGAACCGCATCCGCGCCTGCGCGGACTTCGGGATCGGGCGCGTCGCGGTACCCGCGGCGGCCCGGGCCAGCGCGTCTTCCATCTCTCCCACGGTCTACTCCCCGTCGTCCGCGGCGCCGTCGCCCTTGATGTGCCGGGCCGGGTTGTGCCGGGCCTCCATCAGCTCCACCGCCCAGAACAGTTCCCTGGTGCCCTCGTGCTTGACCATGCCGGGCGAGACCCCGAGGCGGAACGTGCCCGGCGCCGGCTTGCCGGCCGCGTCGTACGGCAGGACGTCCAACGGCGAGGGCCCGGCGGCCGGATAGACCACGCAGTCCGACAGCAGCGCGATCGGCAGCAGCGCGTCCTCACCGAACGCCACCGCACCGGACGGCGCGGGGCCGGTCTGCGTCGCCAACGCGGTCTTCAGCAGCTTGCGGTGCATGTTGATCCGCGCCGCCGAGATCACTGCGGCGCGGATGTCCGGGCGCCACGTGGGCCGTTCCAGCGCCGGCCACCGCTCGCCCGGACGGTACTTCGCGCCCTGCGGCCGCTCGCGCAGCTTGCCGATGCCGCCTTTGACCGTCGACTTGATCGCCGACAGCACCGCCGCCATACCAGGGTCGCCGGCCTTGTGGCTCTCCATCGCGTCGAGGAACGCGGTCGGCGACAGGCCGGCGCCCACCCCAAGGTCCGCCATCGTCTGCTTGTACGCCTCCGCCAGGTGCTTGTACCAGGGGTCCAGATACGGTCCGGCCGCGCGCCGCACGTAGGCCACGATCGGGCGGAGCTCCACCGGCAGGCGGTAGGTGTCGATCAGCTCCTGCGCGTAGGCCACGGTCGGCGTGGCGTACCAGGCCGGGCCCTCCGGACGGCGCCCGTGCGGCGTGAACGGCGACGGGAGCCGCGGGTCCAGCTCCAGGCCGGACAGGTCCACCAGCCACGAACCGGGCACCGTCTTGTCGAACCGCGGTGTCTTCACGCACTCCGGGCCGCACAGACCGACCACCAGGCGGTTCGCGGCGGCGAGGAACGCGGTGTTCACGTCCACGCCCACCGCGTACGGGCGGGCGCACTCGGCATCGGTGAGCAGTTCGGTGGGGCGGATCCAGTCGAACGCCTCCTCGTCGAGGACCTCCGCCGGGGTCCGCTGGTGGGTGCGCGCGAACAGGCCGTGCACCACGGGGTGTTCGTCCGGGGCCTCCGGCGGCGCCGGGTCGACCGCCGCGGTGAGCGACCCGGGTACCGGCCCGGACACCCACGTCCCGGTCGCGTCGTCCAGCACCGCCCGCGTCGGCGGCCGCAACGCCGTCATCAGCTCCAGTCCCGCCACCGCGGTGGACCCGCGCGGGGTCAGCACCCTGGCGGCGTAGGCGGTCAGCACCCGCGCGAGCTCCGCCGGCGCAAGCCGGTCGGCGTCGCCCCACGCGCGGGTGTCCAACGCGCCCCACGGCAGGACCGCGAGCTGCACGCAACTGCGCTGCTGCCCCTGCGCCGGACGGTAGACCCGGGCCCATGGGCCGAACCCCCGCTTCGTCAACTGCCACTTCGCCTTCGAGATCTGCCTGACCACCTTGTGGTTCTCCGGCAGCCGCATGGAGCGCCGGTCCTCCAGGTGCCCTGGCAGGCCGAGCCGGTCGGCGGCCGCGGCCGTCACGACGATCAGCGGGTCCGCGTCCTTGCCCGAGCGGTGCAGCCGCGACAGGCCAAGCCTCGCCTCGGCGAGCGTCCACTCCACCAACTCCGGTACCGACCTGGCGGGGCACTCCAGCACCAGGCCGCCCGCGCAGTACAGCGAGCCGTCACCGTCCAGCACGCCGAGCGGACCGTGCGCGAACCGCGGGTCCACCGCCGCCGGCCCGGCCGGGGCGGGCGCGGGCCCGGCGCCCGTCCTGCGCGCGGCAGTGCGAGGTGACGTCCGAGGGCTCCCGGGGGCAGCCGCCGCACGCGGCTCCGCGCTCGCCTTGGGTGCCGATGTCGAAGCCGGTGCCGGTGCCGGTGCCGGGGACGACTCCGGCGCGGACGGCGGGGTGGCCCGGCCGCCGGGATCATGCGGCGCCGCGGGCGACGGCTGCTGCGGGGACGGCGCCGCCGCCGGCTCCGGAGCGGGGAACCGCGCGGCCAGCCCCTCCAACAGCCGGGCGTACGCGGCCCGTTGAGGCGCGCGCGGCTCGGTGCGACCTGCCTCCCAGTTCCCCACGGCCTCGCGGCGCGTGCCGAGCGCGGTGGCGATCTGGGTCTGGCTCAGGCCCGCGGCCTCCCGCAGCCGCCGACGCTCGGCAGGCGGCGGCAGTTCGTCGGTCGGGACCTGTTCCAGCAGTGCGTCCACAGCACCGAACAGCTCGTTCTCAGTGGCCACCGGCTCACCTCCGAGTCGCACGCTAGCAGGAATCGCACACGCCATCGCTCACGAATCGCGCACGCGCGAGAGGAATCACCGGCAGGGGCCCGCATGCCGCGTCACGGCGCCGCGCCGGGGACACGAACCGGGCCGGGGCACACGGATCGGGTTGGGCACGGGGGCGGGTACGGCGCGCGGGCTGGGCCTTGTGCTCACCTCCGGGACCTCCCGGGCGCCGGGACGTCCCGGGCGGGCTGCGGGGTCGGCCGCGAAAACTACGGACGGGGGACGGCGGCGGGGGCATGTGGTGGGGGTGTTGCGTAGGGGCGTGTCGTGGGAGCGCGGAGCCGGAGGTAGGGTCCGGAGGTGGCTTCCGGCGGGCGCGGGAGGCGGTGTCCGCGCAGGTCAACGCGTGTGCGGGCGGCGCGGTCGCGGGCCGCGGACGTGAACCTGGTCGTGAGGAAAGGGCACCTGCGCATGAGCGGCACCGTCAGTTACACCATCCCCGGCATGCGGGTCGGCGAACGGCTCGTCGAGGTGCCGCTGGACTGGTCCGATCCCGGCCGGGGCACCCTGGAGGTCTTCGTCCGTGACATCGCCGACCCGGCGCGGGCCGGCGAGGACCTGCCCTGCCTGGTCTACCTGCAGGGCGGTCCCGGCGGGAAGGGCCCGCGCCCGCTGGACCGCGGGGGCTGGCTGGGGGTGGCCCTCAAGACGCACCGGGTGGTCCTGCTCGACCAGCGCGGTACCGGTCGCAGCAGCCGGGTGGACGGCCGACGGATGGCCGCGTTCTCCGACGCCGGTGACGCGGCCGACCACCTGGCGTGCTTCCGGGCCGACTCCATCGTCGCGGACCACGAGCACGTGCGGCGGACGGTGTTCGGCGGGCGGCGGTGGTCGACACTGGGGCAGTCGTACGGCGGGTTCCTCACGCTCAGCTACCTCTCCCGGGCCCCCGAGGGGCTGAACGCCTGCTACGTCACCGGAGGGCTTCCCGCGCTGGAGCCGTCGGCGGCGGAGGTGTACCGGCGTACGTACCCGCGGGTGCTGGCGAAGAACGCGCTGCTGCACCGCCGTTACCCGCACCTGGCGGAGAACCTCGCGCGGATCGCGGACCGGCTGTCGGCCGGCGACGTCGTGCTGCCGGACGGCGACGTGCTGACGGTGCGCCGGCTTCAGTCGCTGGGGGTCGATCTCGGGATGAAGCCCGGGCACGAACGGCTGCACTGGCTGCTGGACGAGGCGTGGAGCGGCGAGGAGCTGTCGGCGGCGTTCCTGTACCAGGTCATGGCCAGGACGTCCTACAGCGACAACCCGTTGTACGCCGCGTTGCAGGAGAGCATCTACGGCCACGGTCCGGGGGCGACCGGTTGGGCGGCCGAGGCGGAACGCGCGCGCCACCCGGAGTTCGCCGAGTCCGCGCGGCCGCTGCTGCTCACCGGCGAGATGATCTACCCCTGGATGTTCGAGGAGATCGGGCAACTGCGGCCGTTCCGCACGGCGGTGGACCTGCTCGCGGAGCGCGGGAGCTGGCCGGCGCTGTACGACGTGGAGCGCCTGGCCGCCAACGAGGTGCCCGTCGCCGCCGCCGTCTACCACGACGACATGTACGTCGACGCGGGGTTGCAGCTCGACACCGCGAGCCGGGTGGGGGGTGCGCAGGTGTGGGTGACCAACGAGTACGAGCACGACGGGATCGGCGACGAGCGGGTCTTCACCCGGCTGCGGGAGATGGTGGACGCCACCGGCGGGCCGGTCCGCGGGAACTAGGCCCTGTCCGGCGGATCCTGCCGGGCTCGCGGCGCCCGGCACCGCACCTCCCTGCGTTGTCGAATCATCCATGTACGACCCGGTACGAGGATGTTTCTCCGCCTTGCGATGTACGGCACCGGACGCCGCGAGCTCGACCGGCATGATCCGCCGGACAGGCCCTAGGCACCCCCCGTGGGTCCGTGGGGGCGGGCGCCCGGCGCGGCGTCTCCCCCACGGGCGTGCGCGGTGGGCGCGCGCGGCGGGCCCGCGTGACCGGCGTGTGCGGTCGGCGCGCCCGACCGGTGTCCGTGTCCGTGGTCCGTGGCCGGGCGGGTCCGCCCGAGGTGCGGAAGGTACGGAAGGTGCAGGTGGCAGCGGGATGTTCTTGTGTCGGGCGGTGTCATCACCCCCGTGTGACAGAGCGCCGCGGATCTCAGTACGCTCTCCCCCACCCCGGCCGAGTGGATCACCCCGGCCGGGCCACCGGCAGCGCGCGCTGCCGCCGAAGTGGGGGTTCCCGAGCATGAGTGACCCGATCCTGGTCGTCGGCGCCGGTCCGGTCGGCCTCGCCGCGGCGGGTGAACTGGCGCGGCGCGGCGTGCCGGTCCGCATCGTCGACACACTTCCGGTGCCCACCACCGAGTCGCGCGCCGTCATCGTGCACGCCCGCAGCCTCGAAATGCTCGAACGCGTCGGTGTGCTCGACGACATCGTCGCCTCCGGCATCAAGTCCACCTGCGTCGAGATGCACGCCGGCGGGCGCACCCTCGCCCGCTTCGACCTGGACATCGTGGACAGCGCCCACCCCTACTCGGTGCTGACCGCGCAGACCGAGACCGAACGCGTCCTGACCGAGCACCTGGCCGCGTACGGCGTCGAGGTCGAGCGGGGCGTCTCGCTGACCGGCCTGGAACAGACCGCGAGCGGGGTCCACGCGACCCTGCGCGGCCCCGGCGGCGCGCAGCAGACCGTCGCGGCCTCCTGGCTCGTCGGCGCCGACGGTGCGCGCAGCGAGGTACGGCGGCAGGTCGGCACCGCGCTGGAGGGGTCCTTCCACGGGGAGCGCTTCCTGATGGGCGACGTGCACGCCGCCCACGACTTCGACAAGCGCTCGATGTACACCTTCTTCTCCCCGCACGACGGCCCGTTGATGGTCTTCCCGATGAAGGGCGACCGGATGCGGCTGATCGCCCAGATCCCCACCGCGTCCACGGACGCCGCGAGCCAGGAGTGGCTGCAGCGGATCGCCGACGAGCGGGCCGCGGGCCGGCTCCGGATCCTCGACTCACTGTGGCTGACCTGTTTCGAGGTCCACCACGCGCAGGTTCCGCGGTACCGGTTCGGGCGGGTCTTCCTGGCCGGCGACGCGGCCCACGTGCACAGCCCGGCCGGCGGGCAGGGCATGAACACCGGCCTCCAGGACGCCTTCAACCTCGGGTGGAAACTCGCCGCGGCCCACCAGGGGACGGCGTCGCCGACGCTGCTCGACAGCTACCACGCCGAGCGCCATCCGGTCGCGGCACGCGTCATCGAGTTCAGTACCAGGCTCACGCAGGCCAGCACCCTGGCGAACCCGGTCGCGCAGAAGCTGCGCAACGCGGTCCTGCACACCGTCACCGGGATCGGCCCGGCCCGGCGGGCCCTGGCCGAGGAGACCGAGGAGACCACGCTGGCCTACCGCGACAGCCCGGCGGTCGTACGGTCCACCGCGCACGCGCGTATCCACAGCGGCGACCACCTGCCCGACGTGCCGGACACCGGACTCCGCGAGGCGCTGACGAAGCCGACGGGGCACGTCCTGCTGACCCTCGGCCCCCTTCCGGCGCTGCCGGACCTCCCCGGCGTCCGGCAGGTCCTCGTCGCCGGCACCGCGGCCGCGACCGATGGTTTCGACGCCGTCGTCGCGGACCCGGACCGGCGCGCGGCCGCCCGCTTCGGGCTGGCCTCGGGCCGCGTCATGATCCGGCCGGACGGCTACGTGGGGGCGATCGCCGAGGGGGACGACCCCGCACCGGTCGCCGCCTACCAGGCCCTCACCACCGCCGCGGCCGCCACCGGCAGCGAGGCGGCCGCGGCCCCGGCGTGACCACGCCGGCCCCGGACGCGGCCCCGGCCCCGGCCGCAGCCGCAGCCGCCCGACGTCACCGCGTCGTCCGGTCCCCGCCGGCGGACTCCCCGCGGGCTCCTCCGCACGCGCGGCCGCGGAATCGGTCCGCCCGGCGGTCGCGGCGGGAGACGGGGCAGTGCCGGGCCCCCTATCCGGGGGCCCCGGACGCGGCCAGCCGGCGCAGGCCCGCGGAGCGGCGCCGGTCGAGGTCCGCGGGCGGCGCCGGATCGCGGTGCGGGGCCATGGCCGCGACCGCGGCGAACTCCCCCGCGGTGAGGTCGGGATGCCGTGTGATCCACCCGGGCTCGGCGAACGGCATGTCCAGGGCCGCCCGGTGCAGGTCCAGGACCAGCCGGGGCGCGGCCGGCGCCAGCACCGACAGCACCGCGGGCCAGTCCACCCGGCCCTCCCCCAGCGGACGCATCCGGCGCTCCAGGCCGCGCGGGGTCCAGGCCGTGTCCGCGTCGTCGAGGAACACCGTGTGGGTCCAGTCGGCGACCCGGCCGGCCGCGGCGACCGGGTCCTCCAGCCGGCACAGCACGTTCACCGGGCTGTAGCCGACGCGCAGGCCGTCGTGGCCGACCGCGTCGCGCAGCCGCAGCAGTTCGAACGTGGTCATCTCCTCGTGGGTCTTCAGAACCAGCGGGATGCCGTGGGAGGCGGCCCGTTCGGCGAGCCGGCGGACGACGGGCGCGGCGGCGGCGAGCTGGTCCGCCCAGGTGGGTGCCGTGCGGAAGCGGTCCTCCACGGTGCCGACGGTGAAGTGCAGCGACTCCGCGCCGAGCAGCGCGGCGGCCCGTACCAGGCGGTGCAGGCCCGCCTCCAGGTCGCCGTGGCCGAGGCGGACCGTTTCGGCGGCGCGCTCCGGCCGGGCCGGGTTCACGAAGCCGAGGCCGAGGGCGACCGCGACGCCCTCGGCGGCGAGCGCGGCGCGGGCCGCCGCGAGCGCCCGGTCGTCCAGCCCGGCGTCGAACCACCCGGGGCCGGGCAGGTGGCAGCGCCGCACGCCGAGGGCGCGCAGCGCGCTCAGCATCCCCTCCACCGTCCGCGGGGCGCCGGGCAGGTCGCGCAGGACGATGCCGCGGGGGTCGTCGGTCATGCGCGCACGGCCGGGTCGAGTGCGATGCCGTGGCCCGCGGCGGCGGCGCGGACGTGGTCGAGCGAGGCGTGGACGTAGGCCCAGGCGTCCTCAAGGGCCCAGGAGGAGGCGGCGTACTCGGCGTGTCCGGGGACCTCGCCGGCGGCCACGCGCTCCTCGTGGCGCTGGACCAGGTGGAAGTAGGCGGCCAGTTCGCCCGGGGTGAGGTCGGGGTGGCCGGCGATCCACTCGGGTTCGTACACGGACACGGCGGCGCGCCGGTCGGCGCCGCGGCGCGGCAGGTGCGGGGCACCGCCGTAGTCGCGCACCTCGAGGGAGAGGTTCAGGTCGGGGTTGGCCGCGTGGAGGATCGGCAGGATCGCGGCGATGTCCACGCAGCCGTCGCCGACCGGCCGCATCTGGAACGCCAGCCCGTCCGGCCGGCGGAACAGGGCCGCGTCCTTGATGTGCGTCTGGCGGACGTACGGGGCGATGCGGCGCGCGGCCAGCACGGGGTCCTCGGCGCGCTGCAGGACGTTGGCGGTGTCGAAGGTGATGCCGGTCGTGTCGGGGCCGGCGGTCTCGACGAGGCGGACCAGCTCGAAGGTGGTGATCTCCTCGTGGGTCTCCAGGTTGATGTGGATGCCGAGGTCGCGGGCGATGGGCGCGAGGGTGGTGAGGAAGCGCCCGGTCGCGGCGAGCTGGTCGCTCCAGGGGACGTCGGTGCGGAAACGGTCGTAGGCAAAGCGGCCCTCGTAGGGCTTGATGGTCGCGGTCTCGCCCCACAGCTCGGTGATGCCGATGGCGGCGGCCGCCTCCATCATGCGGCGGAACCCGGCGACGGTGTCGCCGTCGCCGAGGGCGCGCAGTTCGGGCGACTCGGCGGTGTTGTACGGGTTGACCTTCCCGAGGCCGGCTTCGAGGTAGAGGCCCAGTTCGTCGGCGCGTGCGCGCACCTCGGCCAGCTCGGCCGGGTCGAGGGTGGGGCTCAGGTGCAGGACGGTGCGGAAGAACAGTCCGGCGAGGCCGTGCTCGGCGGCGCGTTCGAGTTGCTCCACGGCGGTGTGCTTCGCCGAGTCGGGGAGCTTGAGGGCGTCACTTCCGAGCCGCATGGCGGCTCCTTTCTCGCGGGGCGTCCGCCCCCGGGGTCCCGGGAACGGAAGGGGGTGTCGGCGCGCCGGTCAGACGCGGCCGGGCGCACGGTCGGGATCGGGTACCGCGTCGAGCAGTTGGCGGGTGTAGGGGTGGCGGGGCGCGGTGAAGATCTGCTCCCGGGGGCCCTCCTCGACGATCCGGCCGCTCCTCAGGACGTAGACGCGCGAGCAGAGGTGGTCGACGACGGCGAGGTCGTGGGAGACGAACAGGATGGACAGGCCCAGGCGTTCGCGCATGTCCAGCAGCAGGTTGAGCACCTGGGCCTGCACCGACACGTCGAGCGCGGAGACCGGTTCGTCGCACACGAGCAGCCGTGGCGCGACCGCGAGGGCCCGCGCGAGGGCGATCCGCTGGAGCTGCCCGCCGGAGAAGGACGCGGGATGCCGGTGCTGGTGGGCGGGGTTGATGCCGACCGTCTCCAGGAGTTCGGCGACCTGCTCCCGGCGGGCGGCGGCGGGCAGGTCGCGGCGGTGGACGAGCAGTCCCTCGGCGACGAGCTGGTGGGCGGTCATCCGCGGGTTCAGGCTGCCGGCCGGGTCCTGGTGGACCATCTGCACCTCGCGGCGGTAGCCGCGCAGGGCGGTGCGGCCGAGCGTCAGCAGGTTCCGGCCGTCGAAGGCGAGGGAGCCGGAGTCGGGTTGGACCAGCCGCATGACGCACCGCAGCAGGGTCGACTTCCCCGAGCCGGACTCGCCGACCAGGCCGACGACCTCGCCCTTGTCCACGGTCAGGTCGACGTCGGCGAGCGCCTGGTGGGCGGGGCGGCCGGGGGGCCTGTAGGTCTTGGACAGGCCGTCGACGGCGAGCAGGCTCATGCGGGCGCTCCTTGTGCCGGGCGGGCGGGGGCGGTGACCGGGCAGGCGGCGCGGTGCGCTCCGGTGGGCGGTGCCAGAGTCGGCCTGGTGGTCCGGCAGGCGTCCTCGGCGACGGGGCAACGGGGGTGGAAGACGCACCCGCCGGGGCGCGCGGAGGGGTCGGGCGGGGTGCCGGGCAGCGCGGTCAGCCGGTCCCGGTGGGCGCCGATCCGCGGTACGGCGCCCAGCAGGGCCCGGGTGTAGGGGTGGACCGGAGCCTCGAACAGGGTCCGCACGGGAGCGGACTCGACCACGCGCCCGGAGTACAGCACCTCCACCCGGTCGGCGAACCCGGCCACCACGCCCACGTCGTGGGTGATGAGCAGGACGGCGAGGCCGCGTTCCCGGGAGACGGTGGTCAGCAGGTCCATCACCTGCTGCTGGACGCGCACGTCGAGCGCCGTGGTCGGCTCGTCGGCCAGCAGCAGGGCGGGCTCACAGACCAGCGCCATGGCCAGGGCGACGCGCTGGCGCATGCCGCCGGAGAACTCGTGCGGGTAGGCGCGGGAGCGGCGTGCGGCGTCGGCGACGCCGAGTTCGTCGAGCATGGCGACGGCGCGGCGCCTGGCCTCCTTGCGGGCCACGGACCGGACCAGGAGGGGTTCGGCGACCTGGTCGCCCACCGTCATCAGCGGGTTGAGGGCCGCCAGCGGGTCCTGGGTGACCAGGGCGACGCTGCTGCCACGCAGCCGGGTGAGGTCGCGTTCGGGCAGGCCGAGGAGTTCCCGGCCGTCCAGGCGGATGCTGCCGGTGAGGCGTACGGAGTCGTCGAGTCGGAGCAGCGCCCGGGCGGTGACGGACTTCCCCGATCCCGACTCGCCGACCAGGGCGACCCGTTCTCCGGCGGAGATGCCCAGCGTGATGTCCTCGACGAGGGGGACGGAGCGGCCGTCGGGCGCGGTGGCGGTGATGTGCAGCCCGGTGACCTCCAGCAGGCGGTTCACGACGCGGCCCCCTTGCCCGCGGCCTCTTTGCCCGCGATTCCGGCGTCCGCCGCGGTCGCGGTGCCCGCCGGGCCGCCCGCCTCGGCGGCGCCGGCCGCGGCGGCGCGGGCGCGCAGCGCCGGGTCCGTGCGCAGGTGCAGCATGTCGCCGAGCAGGCCGAAGGCCGCCGTGGTCACGGCGATGGCCAGGCCCGGGAAGAGCGCGGTCCACCAAGCGGTCGAGACGTATCCCCTGGCGCCGTTGACCATCGCGCCCCACTCCGCGGACGGCGGCTGTGCGCCGGCTCCGACGAAGGACAGGGCGCCGATCACCAGCACCGTGTTGCCGATGTCGCCGGCCCACTTGACCCACACCGCGGGCAGCGAGTTGGGCAGCACGTGCCGCGCCATCAGCCGCACCGGCCCGACGCCCAGGGTCCGGGCGCCCTCGACGTAGGGCAGGGCGCTGGTCTCGGCGATGATGCCGCGCAGCAGGCGGGCGGTCATCGGCCAGCCGGTGAGGACCAGGGCGACGATCGCGGACTTCAGGCCCGCGCCGAGGGCGGCGGTGACCGCGAGCGCGAAGATCAGGCCGGGAAAGGCGAGCACCACGTCGGTGAAGCGCATCAGCGCCTCGTCCACGAGGCGCGGGCCGAGGGCGGCGGCGACGGCCACCAGCGTCCCCAGCAACGCGTACCCGGCGACGATCACCACCGAGGACAGCAGGGTGGCGCGGGCCCCGACCACGATCCGCCAGCCGATGTCGCGGCCCTGGTCGTCGGTGCCGAGCCAGTGGGCGCCGCTGGGGGCCTGCCGGGCGAGGTCGATGTGCGAGGAGTACACGTCGGGTGCGAGCAGCGGCCCGACGACGGCGAGCAGCACCAGTACGGTGACGAGCACGACGGTGACGGTGTCGAGCAGCGGGGACGGTCCGGAGCGCAGATGCCGGGCCGCCTTCAGTCCGCGGCGCCGCATCGGCGGCCTGCGGCCGGGCCGCGGTCGGGATTCGGCGGAGGAGGCGGAGGTGAGGATGGCCATGGTCATGCTCCGATCGCGGTGGCACGCACGCGCGGGTCGCGGACGATCTGGATCAGGTCGACGACGAGGCTGGTCGCCACGACGATCACGCCGATGACCAGGACGCCGCCCTCGACGGACACGGTGTCCTTCTGGGCCACCGCGTTGGTGAGGAACGCGCCCAGGCCGCTGCGGCCGAACACGGACTCCACCAGCACCGCGCCGCCGAAGAGGTAGCCGAACTCAATGCCGAGCAGGATGACCACCGGGGTCAGGGCCTGCGGGACGACGTGCCGGCGGATCAGCCGGCGCCGCGGCACCCCGACGGCTCGGGCCACCAGGACGTGTTCGCGGGTGAGCACCCGCAGCAGTTCGGCGCGGGCCACCCGGTAGGTCATGCCGATCTGCGGCACCGCGAGCACCAGGGCGGGCAGGAACAGGTGCTGGACGGCGTCCCAGGCGGCGGCGGGGTTGCCCGCGAGCAGCGAGTCGACCACGGTGGAGCCGGTGACCCGCGGGACGTCGTACCACGCGGACAGCGAGCCGGAGATCGGCAGGACGCCGAGGCGGGAGCCCAGCAGGTACTGGAGCATGAGCGCCAGCCAGAACACCGGCAGCCCGGCGCAGACCACGACCAGCACGCGCCGCACCGCGTCACCGGCGCCCCGGTCGCGCAGCGCGGACAGCGCGGCCAGCGGCACGGCGACGGCCACGCTGATCACCAGCGACGCGACGACGAGTTCCGCGGTCCCGGGCAGCACGTCCCAGACGGCCTTGGCGACCGGCCCCTGGGTGGAGCTGGAGGTCCCGAGGTCGCCGCGGGCGATGCGGCCGAGGTAGCGCAGCCACTGCACCAGCAGGGGGGAGTCCAGTCCGAGCCGCGCGCGGGTGGCGGCCACCTGCGCCGGTGTGGCGCCGGTGCCCGCGACCACCCGGGCCTCGTCACCGGGGACGAGTTTCAGCAGGAAGAACACCACGGTGGCCAGGGTGACCAGGGTCGCGACGGCGCCGAGCAGCCGGCGCAGCACCCACAGCGCCGTGGTGGCGCCGGGCGGCCGCATCAGCTGCCCTGGCCCGAGCCGACCGTGAGGTCCCGCAGGGAGACGCCTCCGGCAGCCGCGGGGATGTCGATGCCGTCGATGTCGGCACGGCCGGCGTAGGTGTTGTCAATGGTGTAGAGCGGCATGGACGCGGCGTCGGAGTCGATGATCTTCTGCGCGTCGGAGTACAGGCCGCAGCGGGTGGTCGCGTCGGTGGTGTCGGCGGCCTTGTCGAGCAGCGCGTCGACCCGGGGGTTGCGGTAGGCGCCCTTGTTCGTGCCGGTCGCGGTCGAGGAGTAGGTGGTGGTCACCATGACGCCGGCGTCGGGGTAGGGCGCGGACTCGGTGAGGAGCATGATGTCGGGGATCTTCGCGGGGTCGTCGAGCATGGTCAGGTAGTCGGCGAACGCGATCGGCTGGAGCTTGAGGGTCACGCCGATCTGCTTGAGGTCGGACTGGAGCAGGGTGGCCTCGCTGGCCTGCTCGGCGAAGGCCGGCTGGTAGCGCATGGTCAGGGTCCTGCTCTTCAGGCCGGACGCGGCCAGGTCCTTCTTCGCGGCGGCGAGGTCCTGGTGGACGGCCGGCAGCGTGGGGCGGCAGGTCATGTTGGTGGGCAGCGGGCCGTCCGCCAGGGTGCCGCGGCCGGCGCGGATGTTCTTCAGGCCGCCGGCGTAGTCGTAGACCGCGCGCAGGGCCTCGCGCAGCGGCTTGTCGGCGAGCGGGCCGTGGGAGGTGTTGAAGTAGATGATGGCCTGGCCGCCGGAGATGTCCTCGGTCTTCAGGCCCGCCTGCTTCAGGTCGGCGGCGAAGTCCGGCGAGACCTGGCCGAGGTCGACGGTGCCGGCCTTCAGTTCGTCCCGGACGGTGGCGAACTCGTCGATGCGGCGCAGGGTGAAGGTGCGCGGGCGGTCGTCCTCGTAGGCCCAGTAGTGGGCGTAGCGGGTGGTGGTGTAGGTCCCGGACGACGCGGACTTCAGGGTGTAGGGGCCCGAGCCGGCGTCGTGGTCCAGCAGGTAGGACTGGCCGCGGTCGGTGCCGGCGTGCTTCTGCACCAGGGCGGAGTTGACGATGTAGACGCGGCTGAGCGCGCCGAGGAACAGCGGGTCGGGCTTCTTCAACCGCACGGTCAGGTGGTGGGCGTCGATGACCTGCGTCGAGGCGTAGCTGCTCATCTGGGCGGCGATGCCGGTCTTGATGTCGCGGTAGCGGTCGAGGCTGTAGGCGACGTCGGTGGCGGTGAGGGGGGTGCCGTCGTGGAAGGTGACGCCGGCGCGCAGGGTGATGGCGACACTGGTCAGGCCCTTGCCGTAGGTGGAGGCGGTGGCGAGGCGGGGGACCATCGTGCCCTTGGTGTCGTAGCCGACGAGGGTGTCGTACAGGAGCTGGTCGACGTTGTCGGTCTGGGCGTAGCTGGACTGCGCGGGGTCGAGGGTCGTGACCTCGTTGCGGTAGGCGTAGACCAGGCTGCTGTTCTTCGCGCCGGTGGAGGCGCTGCCGCCGGTGGTGCTGCCCGCGGTGCAGGCGGTGGCACCGAGCAGGGCCGTGGAGACGACGGTGACGGCCATCCGCCGAGCCCTCGCCGGAGCGGGCGTGGAGGCATGCGACCGCAGGAACGCTGACATGGAAAGGCTCCTCACCTTCGGGACGGGGGTCTCGCAGCGGGCGCCGCGGGGCGCTGTGCGCCTTCGGGGGTGCCGGGGCGGCAACCCGGAATGGCAGGACGGTATACCGTTCCGTGTTAGCGGTTGAACGAGTTCAGGTAAACCTCATGTTAAATAGGCACATCCCCGGCGGACCCTTCCCCGGAATGCGATTCTGGTATACAGATGGGGTCCGAGCGGGGTGCCCGACCGGCAGGCCCCGTACCTACCCCGCACGTCCCGCGCAGCGGCGCGGCGGCGTAGCGCCGTGAGGGCCGGCCGGTGCCGAGCGCACCCGGACCGTGCCGTCAACAGAGCCCCCGACAGCGAGGCGAAGACACCCATGCGAGTGCTCGTGGTCAACTGCAACACCTCGACCGCCATGACCGAGGGGATCGCGGCCGTGGCCAGTGCCGCGGCCCGGCCCGGCACGGTGATCCTGGCCGTCCAGCCGTCCTGGGGAGTCGAGTCCGCCGAGGGCTACTACGACAGCTTCATCTCCGCGGCGGCCGTCCTGGACCTGCTGAGCACGACCACGGAGGAGTTCGACGCCGTGGTGATGGCCGGATTCGGCGAGCACGGACGGGAGGGGGCGCGGCAGTTGCTGCGCGTGCCGGTCGTGGACATCACCGAGGCGGCCGCCCAACTCGCCTGCCTGCTCGGCTCCGACTACGGCGTGGTCACCACGGTTCCGCAGGCGGTCGCGCCGGTCCGCGACAGCCTGCGCGCGGCCGGGCTGCTCCAGCGCTGCGTGGGCGTGCGCGCCTGCGACATCGGGGTGCTCGCCCTGGACGCCGACGTGGAGCGCACCGCCGACGCGCTCGCCGCCGAGGGCCGGCGGCTGCTGGAGGCGGGCGCGGACGTGCTGGTCCTCGGCTGCGCGGGGATGGCCGGCCTGGACGCCCGCCTGGAGGCGGCGCTCGGGGTGCCGGTCGTGGACGGGGTGGCCGCGGCGGTCGCGCTCGCGGAGGCGCTGGTCGGCCTCGGCAAGAACACCACGGCGGCCGGGCCCTACACGCCGCCGGCCGTGAAGTCCCGTCCCCGCTGGCCGGTCGGCTCCCCCGCCGTCCCGCCGGCCGTCGCCGCCCGCTGACGGCCTCGCCCTGCCCCTTCGCGTCCCCCACTGGAGTTGGAATGCTCAATCCCGATCGCCGGCCGCACGTCCCGGGCAGCCACTCGGTCAGCCCGGTGAACTTCGAGCCGCAGGTGCTGGGGGAGTTCGACTTCCCCGCGCCGCTGCGGCTGATCGACTCCACGCTGCGCAAGACGCTCTTCACCGCCGGGCACACCACCTCCCGGCTCGGCTTCCAGCGCATCGCCGAGGCGCTGGCGGAACTCGGCGTGCGGGACGAGAGCATCAACGTCACCTGGACCGGGGCCGATCACCCGGCCCCGCAGGACTGGGCGCTGCTCCAGGCGATCGTGGAGGGCGGATTCCCGTTCCGGCTCAACGTCTACA
The DNA here is from genome assembly GCF_016756395.1 of Streptomyces sp. SN-593. Taxonomy (NCBI): domain Bacteria; kingdom Bacillati; phylum Actinomycetota; class Actinomycetes; order Kitasatosporales; family Streptomycetaceae; genus Actinacidiphila; species Actinacidiphila reveromycinica. Next base: position 8,809,500 of record NZ_AP018365.1, on the reverse strand, counting down.
CCGACACCCTGGTCGGCAACGGCCGCGACCACCAGCAGACCTCGATGCGCCGGACCGTCGACATGCTCGCCGAGGCGGGCGTCACCACCGCCGCGCCGGGCATCCTCGAAGCCCCGGACGACGACGCGCAGAAGCGCCAACTCGACGAGCTGGCCGACTACTTCGAGTACGCCGGGCGGGCCGGCCTGGACACCACCACCACCTTCGCGCAGGTCGGCCGGCGCGACTTCGGGCGGATGCTGGCCATGGCCGACCACGCGGTGCGCCTGGGTGCCCGACGGTTGGACCTGATGGACTCCACCAGCAGCCTCGCCCCCGAGGCGATGAAGCTGTTCGTGCGCCGCTTCCGGGCCGGCCTGAGCCGGCAGGTGCCGGTGACCATGCACGTCCACGACGAGTTCGGGCTCGCCACCGCCGGCGCGATCGCCGCGGCCACCGCCGGGGCCCATCCGGACGTCGCCATGAACGGCATGTCCTACCGCTGCGGCTTCGCCCCGCTGGAGGAGGTGGTGCTCGCGCTGGAGACCCTCTACGGCGTGGACACCGGCCTGCACCTGGAGCGCATCCAGCACGTGGCGCGGGTGGTGGCCCGCGAGTCGGGCGTGCCGCTGCCCGCGCTGAAGCCGCTGACCGGCGGCTACGCCTACCTCAAGCACATGCCGGGCGACGTCGTCGCCGCCCTGACCCAGGGTCAGGGCGCCTTCCCCCCGGTCAGCCACGGTCTGGTGCCGGCGCGGATGGGGCAGGAGATGACGTGGGTGTGGGGCGGGCTCAGCTCGGAGGGGATGGTGCGGGCGCTCGGCGCGCGGCAGGGCCACGACGACCTCAGCGGCGCGGAGGTCCGCGCCCTGCGGCGCGCGATGGACACCGCGGTCGCGGCGGTCCCCGGCTACCCGCGCTGGCTCGACCCGCAGCAGGCGGCCGCGCGCTTCGACCAGGCGCTGGCCGGCCTGCGGCGGGTGCCCGACCCGGAGCGGGTGGGACGCGTGCTGGACGTCGCCTGCCCGCACGGGCCCTGGCAGGAGCGGGTGCTGGCCCGGGCCGGGGCGGGGGCGAGCGCCGCCGACCTGGTCGATGCGGCGTGGCAGGAGACGGGGGCGGCTCCCGTGCCGGACCTGGTGGCGATGCTGGCGCACTGCAAGCCGATGGCGGCCACGGCCGAAGGCACCGGCCCGGACGGGACCGACGACACCGGCACGGATCGGACCGACGGCTCCGACACGGACGGGGCCGAAGGCACCCGGCCCGCGCCGACGGCACGCGAGGAGACCGCCCGCGCCGCGCTGTCGCGGCGCGAGGAGTCCGGTGTGCTGGGGGCCGACGACGGCGTCCGCCGCCTCATCGCCGAACTGGCCGCCGGCTACGAGCGGGACCTCGGGTTCCGCTACGTGGTCTCCTCGGCCGGGCTCGGCGCCCAGGACGTGCTGATGGACGTGCGGATCCGCTCCGCGCGCGACGAGGAGGTCGAACTACCCCGCGCACGGCAGGAGTTGCGCACCATCATCGACAATCGACTGATCCAGTTGCTCACCCTCTCGGATGTGATCTCATGACCAGCCGGCCCGCCGGACGCGCCACCGCCGACGCCCCCTCCGCCCGCTCGGCCCCGTCGCCCGCCGAACCCTCGCTGGCGGTGCGGACCTACACCTCGCTGCGCCGGCGCATCCTCGTCGGCGCCTACCCGCAGGGGTCACGGCTGCCGGAGCAGAAGATCGCCGAGGACCTGTCGGTCTCGCGGGTCCCGCTGCGCGAGGCCATCCAGCAGTTGGAGACCGACGGCCTGGTCAGGACGGTGCCCCGGCGCGGCGCCGTCGTGGACACCTGGACCACGCAGGCGATCCACGACCTGTTCGACGTACGCCTGGCGGTGGAGGTCGCCGCCGCGGGGCTGGCCGCCCGCCGGATGGCGGACGGGCGCGACGCCACCGACATGGAAGCCGCGCTCGCCCGCTCCCACCGGCACCTGGACGCCACCGGCGAGCACGACCACCTCAGCGTCGCCGAGGCGAGCGCCGCCTTCCACGAGGCCGTCGTGCTCAGCACCGACAACGCGCTGATGGTCTCGCTGATGAACGCCGTCGTCAGCCGGATGGTGTGGCTGTTCTACCTGACCTCGGGGCGGGACCAGAACCTCGCCTGCCAGGAGCACCACGAACTGTTCGACGCGATCCGCTCCGGCCACCAGCGGACCGCCGAGTCGGTGGCGTACGCGCACATCGAGCGCGGCCGCATCCCGACCCTGAGCGCTTTCGGGGAGTGACATGACCCAGCACGGCACCCTGATCGTCACCAACGCCCGCCCGTGGGGCGGCGACCGGGCGGACGTCCACATCCGCGACGGCGTCGTCACGGCCGTCACCCCCGCCGGCGGCGTGCCGCCCGCTCGGCCCGCGACGGCGGCCGCGACAGCCGGGACGCCCTCGGAACCCCGGTCCCCCACCGCCGCGTCCGCGCCCCCGGTCCTCGACGCGGCGGGCCGACTCCTGCTGCCGTCCTTCAGCGACGCCCACGTCCACCTCGACTCCAACCGGGTCGGCCTGCCCTGGCGCCCGAACGACTCCCCCGGCGGCGTCTGGCCCAACGTCCTGCACGACCGGGCCCACTGGCGCACCGCGGAGACCTCGATGGCCGAGCGCGCCCGGCACCTGCTGGGCGTGCTCGTGGCCCACGGCACCACGCGGGTCCGGTCGTTCGCCCAGATCGACGCCGACGCCCGGCTGGAGCGCTTCCAGGCGGTGCGCGCCGCGCGCGAGCACCACCGGGACCGCGCCGAGGTCCAGATCGTGGCCTTCCCGCAGGCCGGCCTGCTGCGCGAGCCGGGGGTGCCGGACCTGATGGCAAAGGCACTGGAGCAGGGCGCCGACGTGGTCGGGGGCATCGACCCCTGCGCCCTGGACGGCGACCCGGTGCGGCACCTCGACATCGTCTTCGCCCTGGCCGAGCGCTTCCGGGTTCCGGTCGACATCCACCTGCACGAACCCGGCGAGCTGGGCCTGTTCAGCCTCACCAAGATCATGGAGCGTACCGCGGCCCTGAAGATGGCCGGCCAGGTCACCGTCTCGCACGCCTTCGCCCTCGCGCACCTGCCGGAGCCGGAACTGCGGCAGGCGCTGGAGCGGATGGCCGAACTGGACATCGCCGTCACCACCTGCGCGCCTGCCGCGCCCCACACGCTGCCGCTGGACCGCCTCACCTCCGCCGGCCTGCGGGTCGGGCTCGGCGACGACGGGCAGCGCGACTACTGGTCGCCCTACGGCAACGGCGACCTGCTGGACCGGACCTGGCAGCTGGCGTTCACCAACGGCTTCCGCAACGACCCGCAGGTGGAGCAGGCGCTCGCCGTCGCCACCGCCGGCGGCGCCCGGATCGTCTCCGCGGCCGCCCCGCGGCAGGGCGACGGCCGGCACCCGGGGGTCTCCGCCGGCGACCCGGCGGACTTCGTCCTGGTCGACGCGGAGGCTCCCGCGGCCGCGGTCATGGACCGCCCGCCTGGGCGCACGGTGATCCGCCGGGGCCGCGTGGTGGCGGTCGACCTGAAACTGGTCGACGCGTGATCCGGCTGCACGCCGACCACGTCCTGGCCTGGGCGGGCACCGACCACGCGCTGCTGCGCGACGGCGAGGTCGAGGTGGACGGCGGCCGGATCGTCCGCGTCGGGCCGCGCACCACGGCGCAGCCGGCCCCCGGGACCCGCACGGTCGAGCTGGGGTCGGCTCTGCTGATGCCCGGCCTGATCGACCTCGACGCGCTGGCCGACATCGACCACGCGCTGCTGGACTCCTTCGGCGGCCCCCAGCACGCCCGGGACCTCACCTGGTCGCTGCGCTACCTGGAGCAGGGTCCCCGGGACGTGTTCACCCGCGAGGAGAAGGCGTTCGTCCGCCGCTACGCCTTCGTACAGCTCCTGCTGCACGGCGTCACCACGGCGATGCCGATCGCCGCGGAGACCCACAGCCGGTGGGCCGAGACCTACGACGAGGCCGTGGACATGGCGCGCGAGGCCCGCGCGCTGGGGCTGCGCTGCTACCTGGGCCCGAGCTACCGCTCGGGTGTCGGCGCGGTGCGCGCGGACGGCAGCGCGACCGTCTGGTGGGACGAGGAGGCCGGGCGGACCGGCCTCGCCGACGCGGTGCGGTTCGCGCGATGGCTGCGCGAGGAGCACGACGCGCTGCTGCGCCCGGTCCTGCTGCCCTGCCGCGTCGAGACGATGTCGGACGACCTGCTGGCCGCCACCGCCGAGGCGGCGCGGAGCCTCGACGTCAAGGTCCGGCTGCACTGCCTGCAGGGCGTCGCCGAGCGCCACCGGCTCGCCGAGCAGGGCCGCGGCGACCCGCTGTCCGTGCTGGAGCGCGCCGGGCTGCTCGGCGACCGGCTCCTGGTGCCGCACGGCATCCACCTGGACGCGCACTCCTCGGTGGGCGCCGGCACCGACCGGGACCTGGCGCGGCTGGTCGAGAACCGGGTGAGCGTCGTCCACTGCCCGCTCACCTCGGCGCGCTACGGCTCGGCGATGGAGACCTTCGCCCGCTACCGGGCGGCGGGCCTGAACATCGCGCTCGGCACCGACTCGTTCCCGCCGGACCTGGTGCGCGGCATGGACTTCGGGGTCAACCTCGCGAAGGTGCAGAGCGGCCGGACGGACACGGTCACGCCCGCCGACTACGTCCGCGCCGCCACGGTGGCCGGGGCCGCGGCGCTCGGGCGGGAGGACCTGGGCAGAATCGCCCCGGGCGCGCAGGCCGACCTGGTCGCCTTCGCCCTGGACGACGTGCGGGACGGGGTCCTCGACGACCCGGTGCGCACCCTGCTGTCCAACGGCACCGGCCGCGCGGTGCGGATGTCGATGATCGCCGGGCGCGTCGTGGTCAGGGACGGCCGGGTACCCGGCGTGCGGACCGGCCCGCTGCGGGCGCGGGCGCAGGAGCTGTTCGACCGGATGAGGTCCGCCTACGCGGGGCGCGACCGGCTCGGGCGGCCGCCGGACCGCCTCTTCCCGCCCAGCTTCCCGCTCGCCTGAACCGCCGTCGGCCCGCTCGCCGTCCCGCTCCCCCGCGGGACGGCGGGCGGGCCGACGCGTGCCCGCCGGGCGACGCCTGCCGGGCGGTCTCCGCCGGGCGGACGGTCTCCGCCGGGCGGCGCGTGCCGGCGCTGTGACACTGCGCACGTCGCCGCGGGCCGCCCGGGGGGCGAACTCGAACCAAAGCGGGGCCATGCGGTCGTCGCGGGGCCGCGCGGCGCACCGCCACGGCGCACTCCGGTCCCCGGCGCCGCGCACCGGGCGACGGTGGGGACTTGACGGCAATCCACCATAAGGTAAGGCTTACCTAAGCAATAAATGACAGCGTGTTGCCTGCCTGCGGCGCGCGGCGCCGCCGTGCCCGCACGCCCGATCCGTCTGGAGGACCGACATGCCCCTGGAGCACTCGGAGACCATCGCCCAGCTCGCGAACGGTGAACTCAACGACGTCGTCAAGGCGTTCGCCGCGAACCCCGCGTTCCGGGCCGCCGAGTGGGAGGAGCTCACCACCGAGGAGAACCCCTACCGCCGGCCGGTGCGCCCCGACGACCTGGCATGGCTGAACTACGGCAGGAAGATGCCGGCGGCCAAGGCCCTCAAGCTCAGCGCGCTGCTCGGGCACCGGATGCTGCGCAACGTCTACGACAGCGGGCTGCTGTTCCTGCCGCCCGCCCCGAACGGGGACGCCGAACGCGACGCCGCGTCGTTCTACAACGACGAGAACCGCATCCTGGGCGCGCTCGCCGCGCCGATCCTGGAGCAGCACCTGTTCAGCCTGCTCCCGGGCGAGCGCAAGCCGCTGCCCGGCTACTCCCCCGACCAGGTCGCCGCCGCCGTCGAGGAGTACCACCAGCAGCGCCTGGCCGAGCCGGGCCGGGCCTTCACCACGGCGCTGGGCACGAAGGACCGCAAGGCGTCGGCGACGTTCGTGCTGCTCCAACTGTCGGCGTACCTGCCGGCGAGCTACCTCGCCACCGGGCGGGCGGCGCTGGGCGAGTTCGACGCGGGGCACCCCGGCGCCCGCACCGCGCTGCTGGACGACTACCGCACCTGGGCCGGCCTGCACGAGGAGTACCGGGCCCTGGTGGAGGGCGGCGGGCTGAAGACCACCACGGGCGCCTACTGGCAGCTCTACCTGGGCACCTCGCTCGCCCGGGGCAACCACCTGCACTGGCTGTCGCGCGACCGCGAGCGCTACCCGGAGTTCCTCGGCGCGCTGGTCCACCAGAGCATCGACCGCGCGGTGACCGCCACCCGCTTCGCCGACGTCTTCGAGGACGGCCTCGGGGTGCGCTCGGGCCTGCTGGCGCACCTGGCCGAACAGCCGGGCCACCTGCGCGAGTTCACCGACCGCTGGATCGAGCCGCTGATCCGCCTGTACGGTCCGTCGGCCGTGCGCCGCTTCCACGACGGCTTCGCCGACGCCGCCTGGTTCGCCCAACTGTGGGACGAGGACCTGGCGCTCCAGCTCGCGTGGGCCGACGACATCCCGCTGCACCAGGAGAAGGCCGAGCGCATCAGCCGCCACATCGAGGACAACGACATCACCGTGGACCTGGACACCTTCGTGGAGAGCCACGAGGAGACCTCGACCACCCACGTGCACAACGAGCACCGGCTGGTGATGGTCGAGCGCGGCGAGATGCACTTCTGGAACAACGTCACCCACAAGATAGACCTGCACGAGGGGGACAAGGTCCTCATCCCGGTGTCGCGGCTGCACGGCTCCACGGTGCTGTCCGGCGAGTGCACCTACCACCAGCCGATCATCCCCGAGGACATGTACGCCCGGTTCTGACCGCCGGCCGCCGCACCCCCGGGCCCCGGCGAGCGCGCCGGGAGCCCCCGACCCGGGATGGAGTCACCCCATCGTGTCCGCCAACGTGTCCGCGACCGACGACCGTTTCGAACCCACCGGCGCCCTTGACGGCGCCCCCGCCCCCACCCGCCCGGCCCTGGCGGCCCGGACCATCGGCGCCGTGCCCGACTGGGGCCAGGCCGCCGCCTCGGACCTGCTGGCCACCCTGGTCGGCACCGAGAAGCCGTTCCCGTGCACCTTCGCCGTGGCCGCCGCCAAGAAGGAGTCCCTGCGCTTCGGCTTCGTCGACAGCGCGCACGACGAGGCCGCGTGGGCGCCGCTCGCCGGCATCCTGCGCGAATACCTGGACATCTACCGCGACCTGGGCAAGGACACCTCGCTGGTGGTGTTCTTCGGGCCGCCCGAGGACCAGCCGCTGGGCGTGGACGCGTACTTCCGGCGCTTCTGGGAGGTGCTCCAGTACCTGCACGACGGCGACACCGAGCCGTGGCCGGCGGACACCCCGCTGGACCCCGAGGACCTCTGGTGGGAGTTCAGCTACGCCGGCACCGAGATCTTCGTGGTCTGCAACACCCCCTCCCACGTCGACCGGCACAGCCGGCACAGCCCGCACTTCATGATCACCTTCCAGCCGCGGTGGGTGTTCGAGGGGCTGGAGCCGCACACCCCGCGCGGGGCCAAGGCGCGCCAGGTGATCCGCAACCGCATCCGGCGGTTCGACGGCATGGAGCCGGCCCCGCAGTTGGGGAACCACGGCGAGGAGGGCAACCGCGAGTGGCGGCAGTACTTCCTGCCCGACAGCGCGGACGGCGCCACGCCGGCCTGCCCGTTCCTGGCCCGGGCCGGCGCCCGTGAGGCGTCGCCCGCCGGCGGGACCGGCAGCCACCTGGTGCTGGTCAACGACGAGGGCCAGTCCTCGCTGTGGCCGGCAGCCGTGCCGGTGCCGCCGCACTGGCACCCGACCGGCGTGCGCGGATCACGGGAGGCGTGCCTGGCGTACGTGGTGCGGGTGTGGACCGACATGCGCCCGGCCTCCTCGCGCCGGCGGGACCTCGATCCGGTGGGGTAGGCCCGGCGCCGGGCGGATGTCCGCGGCGCGGGGTGCCGTACCGGCGGCGGGGGACGCGTGACCTCGCGGCCGGTACGGCCCCGCGCCGTGCCGCTCGGGTGCCTCAGGCCGCCTCGGGTGCCAGGCCGGCCAGGCCGTCGAGCAGCACTTCCAGCTTGCGGGCGAACCAGCCGCCCGGCTCTCCCCGCACGATGCCCGTCAGCGCCTCCCGCAGCCGCGGGTCCACCTCTTCCAGGGCGTCCGGCAGCAACTCGCGCCGCAGTTCGGCGGCGCGCTGCGGGGTGGTGGCCCCCTCGTCGCCCTCGCCGCCCTGTCCGGCCAGGAAGAACATCAGCACCTGTTCGTGCACCACGTCGTGCGCGAGGATCGCGCTCTCGGCGGAGAACCCGAGGTCCACCAGGTGGGTGACCACGCGCTCGTTCACCCGGCCGTAGGCGGCCGAGGTGCCGCGCAGCGAGACGATGTGGGCGGCCAGCCCCGGGTAGCGCTCCAGCAGCCGGTAGGTGGTCCACGCGTAGGCCGCCAGGTCCGGCCGCCAACTCCCGGACGGCTCCGGCCAGTCGGTCTCCGCGACCACCGCATCGACGGTGGCCGCGACCAGCTCGTCCCGGGTGGCGAAGTAGCGGTAGAGCGTCGAGTGCTTGGTGCCGAGCCGCTGGGCGACGGTGCTCATTCCCAGCTTGCCGAAGCCGACGGCGACGGCGGCGCGGACGATCGCCTCGCGGTCGACCTGCGGCGGGCGCCCCAGTCGTGGGGTGCGCGGCGCCCGCACCGCGGCCGGCCGCGCCTGTGTGCGGCGCGGCGGGGGCGGCTCGCTGTTCCCGGTCATGCCCCTCATTCTCCCCCAGCCCTCCCGACCTGGGCGAACCCGCCCTCCGCGCGCCTTTAGCAACAGCCCGTTGCCAATAACTTTGGTTAGGCATACCTTTCTTCTGTTCCGCTTCCGTCCCCCCTTCCGCCGCACGGACGTCGGCGGCCGCACCACCACCTCGCAAGGAGTAACCCATGCCCCCGATCCAGGAGGAGCTGCGCCGCCGCACCCGGCAGACCCGGCCGCAGGTCCGGGTCCGTCGCGCGCAGGTGCTGCGCACCGCCGACCTGACCGCGCGAATGCGCCGCATCACCGTCGGCGGCGCGGAGCTGGCCGGCTGCGCGGAGGGCGGACTGCCCGCCGACGCCTGGAAGTTCATGCTGCCTCCGGCCGGGCGCCGGACCGTCGACCTGCCGGTCGTCGGCGCGGGCGGCCTGCCCGAGTACGCGCCCGGCGCGGTGCCGCCGGTGCTGCGCGCCTTCACCGCCCGCCGGTTCGACCCGGCCGCCCACGAACTGACCGTGGACGTGCTGCTGCACGGCGACACCCCCGCCAGCGTGTGGGCACGGACCGCGGAGCCGGGCGACGAGGTCGCCCTCGCCGGACCCCGCCACGAGTTCGCCGCCTCCCCCGAGGCGGCATGGCACCTGCTGGCCGGCGACGAGACCGCGCTGCCCGCCATCGCGGCCATCCTGGAGTCGCTGCCGGACGGCACCGAGGTGGTGGCTCTGATCGAGGTCGACGGCGCGGCCGACCGGATCAACCTGGCCGTGCCGGCCGGCGCGGAGGTGGTCTGGCTGTACCGCGACGGCGTCCCCGCCGGCCCGGGCGGGCCGCTGGAGAAGGCGGTGCGCGACGTGGACCGGCCGTTCGCCGCCGCCCAGGCGTGGATCGGCGCCGAGGCCGGCGCGGCCCGCTCCCTCCGCCGCTGCCTGCTCGACGAACGCGGCCTGCCGCGCCCCCAGTTGCAGGCATCGGCGTACTGGAAGCGGGATCTGACCAGTGACGAGCGCGACGTGCAGGTGTTGGCCGCCTACCAGGCCGCCGTGGCCGCGGGCGGCGACCCCGACGACCCGACACTCACCACCGACGCCGACCTCGCGTGACCCCGGGCCCCGGCCCGGGCGCGCGTGCGCGCGGGCCCGGGCCGGGCGGCCCGAGGCGGGATCACGGGGCCGCGGTGGGCAGCGCCTTGCGGTCGACCTTGCCGATCGCGGTGAGGGGGAGGAACGGGATGGGCGCGAGCCGGTCCGGGGCCTTGTACGCCGCCACCCCGCGGGCGCGCAGGAAGTCGGCCAGCTCGCCGGGCGTGGGGCAGGCGGCGCCGTCCTCGACCACGACGAACGCGCTGATCCGCTCGCCGAGCACCGGGTCGCTCTCGCCGACCACCGCGGCCTGCCGGACCGCGGGGTGCGCGGCGAGGTGCTCCTCGACCTCCTCCGCGGAGACCTTCTCCCCGGCCCGGTTGATGACCTCCTTGACCCGCCCCTCCACCGCCAGGTTGCCATCGGGCAGCCTGCGGACGAGGTCCCCGGTGCGGTACCAGCCGCCGGCGAACACACGGGCGTTGTGCTCGGGCAGCCGGTAGTAGCCGCGCAGCGTGTAGGGGCCGCGGGCCAGCAGTTCGCCGACCGCGCCGGGCGGCACCTGCTCGCCGGCGCCGTCCACGACCCGCACCTCGTCGGCCGGGCTGAGCGGGCGCCCCTGGCAGGAGAGCACCAGGTCCGCCGGGTCGTCGGGACGGGTCAGGCACAGCAGCCCCTCCGCCATGCCGAACACCTGCTGGAGGGTGCAGCCGAGCACCGGGCGCACCCGCGCGGCCGTGGCGGCGTCCGGCCGGGCGCCGCCGACCTGGACCAGCCGCAGGCTGGAGAGGTCCTCGGGCAGCCACTCCTGGGCGTCGAGCCACAGCGCCAGCAGCGAGGGCACGAGCGCGGTGGCGGTGACGCGCTCCTCGGCCACCAGCCGCAGCGACTCCTGCGGGCTCGGGTCGTCCGGGAGCACCACGGTGCCGCCGACCGCGAGGGTGCCCAGGACGCCGGGGCAGGCGAGCGCGAAGTTGTGGGCGGCCGGCAGGGCGGCGAGGTAGACCGTGTCCTGGTCGAAGCCGCAGACCCGCGCCGCGGCGCGGGCGTTGTAGGCGTAGTCGTCGTGGGTGCGCGGGATGAGCTTGGGCAGGCCGGTGGTGCCGCCCGACAGCAGGAAGAGGGCCGCGTCGTCGGACGGGCCGGGCGGCGGCAGCGGGGTGTCCCGCAGCGCGCGGCCGGCGCTTTCCACCGACTCCAGCGCGGTGAACTCCTGCGCGTCGCCGGCCACCAGGACGTGCCGCAGCGCCACTTCGGGCAGCGCGGCCACCTTGCGCGCGGTCTCGCGGTAGTCGTGGCCGAGGTACCGGTCGGCGGTCAGGTACGCGGCCGCGCCGGCGAAGGCGCACATGTGGCCGATCTCCCGCTCGCGGTGGGCCGGCAGGGCGTAGACGGGCAGCGCGCCGATCCGCAGCAGGGCGAAGGTGGCGAGCACGAACTCGGGGCGGTTGGGCAGGTGGACGACGACGCGGTCGCCGCGGGCGATGCCGAGGGCGGACAGGCCGCGGGCCAGGTCGTCGGCGCGGGCGTCGAGTTCGCGGTAGCAGATGCGGGCGCCGCGGGCCACCAGCGCGGTGCGGTCGCCGTGTTCGGCCGCGCCGCGCCGCAGCAGCTCGCCGAGCGGCTCCCCCTTCCAGTAGCCCTCGCGGCGGTAGCGGTCCGCCTCTTCGGCGGGCCAGGGTACGCATCCGGGCAGCATGCGGGTCCTCTCGACGGGGTCGCGGTGGGCGGTGGCGGGGCGGCGGTTCGCCGCGGTGGGGGCCGGGCCGGCGCCGCGTCGTACGGCGGCCGGCCCGCTGGAGGAGCCTTACGGGCGGGCCGGCACCAGGTAGGGCGCGACGCTGGCGAGCTTCTCGCACGTCTCGCGGTACTCGCGGGCGGGCCGGGAGACCCCGACGATCCCCGCGCCGGCCCGCACCCAGGTACGGCCCTGGTGGGTGTAGACGGTGCGCAGCGCGAGCGCGGCGTCCAGGTCACCGTCGGCGGTGGCACGCAGCACGGCGCCGGAGTACAGCCCGCGGGGCGGTTCGTGGTCGGCGATCACGTCGTAGGCGGGCGGCTTGGGGATGCCGGACGCGGTGACGGCGGGGAAGAGCGCGGCGAGGGCGTCCCAGCGGGTGCGGTCGGCGCGGAGCCGGCCGCGCACCCGCGAGCCCAGGTGGCGGACGCTGCCGCGCTCCTTGACCGCCATGAACTCCTCCACGGCCACGCTGCCCGGCGCGCACAGGGCGCGCATCTCGGTGTCGGCGAGCTGCACGGACACCGCGTGCTCGTAGATCTCCTTGACGTCGGTGCGCAGTTCGGCGGCGGTGCGGGCGTCGAGCACCGGGTCGTCGGCGTGGCGGGCGCGGGTGCCGGCCAGCGGCTGGGAGGTCACCCAGCCGTCGGCGCCGACCTCGGCGACGGTCTCGGGGCTGAAGCCGACCGCGCGCAGGCCGGGCAGGTCGAGCAGGAAGGAGCGGGCCGGGGTGTTGGCGCGGCGGCCGGCGGCGTAGGTGCCGGGGAAGTCGAGGGCGAAGGGCACCTCGACGCGCCGGGACAGGATGACCTTCTCCAGGTCGCCGCGGTTGATGCGGGCGACGGCGTCGGCGACGGCCTCCTCGTAGGCGGCCGGGCCCTCGGCCTCCACGTCGAGCGGCCGGGCCGGCAGGTCGGGTACGGCCTCGGGGGTGTGGACGGCGGTCAGGACCCGCTGGAGCAGGTCGGGCGCGGCGCACCGCACATCGAGGCCGCCGGTGCCGATCTCGACCTCGACGGCGGGCACGAAGGCGTGGGCGAGCGGCTGCCGCGGGTCGGCGGCGGCCCGGCCGACCGCGGCGGCGGCGCTTTCGAAGGCGACCCAGCCGTAGCCGCGCCAGTCGGCCACCGGGGCGCCGGCGAGCGCGGCGCCGAGGTCCTGGGCGGCGTGGCCGCAGGTGCGCGGGGTCACCCGGCGCTCGCCGTTCCACTGCGTGGTGACGGTGTCCTGGTGGACCGTCACCTCGCCGAGTGCGCCGCCGGCGAACCACCAGCGGCCGTCCTGCTCGTAGACGGCGCAGCGGTCGGCGAGGCCGGACCGGGCGAGCCGGACGGCGGTGGCGAGGGGATCGGGGACCCCGGCGGTCCTGGTGTGCAGGTAGCGCAGGGCCGGGGCGTGGGCGGGGGCGTGAGTGGCCACGGGGGAGACCGTCCTGTGTCGTCTGTCATCGGCGGAGGCACCGCGGCGGGGAGCCGCGGGCCGGGGCGGTGGAACTGGCACGGCGGGGCGGCGGGAAGCCGTGTGCTTGCTGACACATTGTCGCAAATTACTAAGGCAAGCCTTGCCTAACTGCCCTGAGCCTAACTAGCATCCGCCGGTGTGTCCACGTGTGATCCGCGGCGGGCACGCCCCGCGAACCGGCGGCAGCGATGCCGCGGTTCGGTCCACCGAGCGAGGGAGACCTGTGACGCCGCCCGATCCGAGCAGCCCGCCCACCACCGCCGGCGGCACTCCCCCGGCCGCACCGCGGACGTCCCCGGTCGTCGACCCCGCCCCGGCACCCGGGCCCGGCCCGGGGTCCGCGCCGGCCGCGGCGGCCGAGCACCGCGCGGACCTGGACCTGGACCTGGACCTCCTGCGGGCCGCCGTCGCCGACGTCCTCGGCATCGCGCCCGAGAAGGTCGGCGACGACGACAACCTCGTGGCCCTCGGCGTGGAGTCGGTCCGGGTGATGGCCATCTCGGCCCAACTGCGCAAGTACCGGGTGCGGATCGGCTACGCGCAGATGATCGAGGAGCCGACGCTGCGGGCGTGGTGGCGGCTGGTGGCCGACTCCGCCCCGGGCGGCGCCGCCACGGACGCGGGGCGGGCCGGATGAGGGCCGCCGACGCGACCCGCACGCCGTGGCTGCGGACCTTCCGGCCGCTCGGCGCCGAGGCCCCGACCCTGGTCCTGTTCCCGCACGCCGGCGGCAGCGCCGGCTTCTACCGCGGACTCGCCGACCGGTTCGGGTCCGACGTGGACGTGCGCGCCGTGCAGTACCCGGGGCGCGAGGCCCGCGCCGGCGAGGAACTCGTCGACGACATGGAGGTGCTCGCCGACCGGGCGGCCGAGGCGCTGCTGCCGCTGGCCGGACGGCGGCTGGCGATCCTCGGCCACAGCATGGGGGCGCTGGTCGCCTACGAGGTGACCCGCCGCCTGGAGGCCGAAGGGGTCCCGGTGGAACGGCTGTTCGCATCCGCGCGGCACCCTCCGCACCTTCCCGGCCCCGGCGACGACCATCCGCACGGCCCGGACGACGACCACCGGCACAGCGCGGACGACGACCACCGGCTGCGGCACCTGCTGGACGACGACGCGTTCGCCGAGATGCTGCGCGACACCGGCGGCACGCCCGCCACGCTGCTGGACGAGCCGGAGATGCGGGACTACCTGCTGCCGATCGTCCGCAACGACTACCGGCTGGTGGAGACCTACGAGCCGTCGGACGGGCCGGCCCTGCGCACCGGCGTGGTCTCGATCGCCGCCGAGGGCGACGGCACCGTGACGGCCGCGCAGGTCGAGGGGTGGCGGCGCACCACCGCGGGCTCGTTCGAGCACCTGACCTTCCCCGGCGGCCACTTCTACCTGCTGGAGCGTCCCGACGCGCTCGCCTCGGCGGTGCTCACCCGGCTCGGCTGGGACGCGGCCGCGCGGTGAGCCGGGCCGGTCCCGGCCGGACGGGATCGGCCCGCACCCGCGGCCCCGCCGGTCGGCCGGACCCCCGGTACCGGCCCCACCCACCGGCCCCACCCACCGGCTCCGGACCCCCGGGCCGGACCGGCCGCTGCCGCCTCCAGACCGGCACTGCTCGCCTGACCGACGAAACCCGATCCACAAGGGAGTTGACCATCGTGGCTGCCGGCATACCGCTGCCCGCCGGTTCCGAGGACCCCGTCGCCGTCATCGGCATGGCCGTCCGCCTGCCGGGCGCCGACACACCCGAGGCGTTCTGGCGCAACCTCAGCGCGGGCGTCGAGTCGCTGACCGCCTTCACCGACCAGGACCTGGCCGACGCCGGGCTGCCGCCGTCCGCCGCCACCGATCCGGCGCGGGTCAGGACCCGGCCGGTGATCGAGGGCGCCGAGTTCTTCGACGCCGGCTTCTTCGGCTACAGCCCCGCCGAGGCGGACGTGCTGGACCCGCAGCACCGGCTGTTCCTGGAGTGCGCCTACGAGGCGCTGGAGTCGGCCGGCCACGATCCGCGGAGCCTGGCCGAGCACGCGGTGAGCGTCTTCGGGGGCACCGGCCCGGACAGCTACTTCCTCAACCACCTCCACCCGCACCAGCGCGCGGGCGGCCCGGGCGCGGGACCGGTGCAGAACCTGCTCGGCAACAGCGCCGACTTCCTCGCCCCGCGGGTGTCCTACGTGCTCGACCTGACCGGGCCGAGCGTCACCGTGCAGGCCGGCTGCTCCACCTCGCTGGTCGCCGTCCACCTCGCGGTGCAGAGCCTGCTCGCGGGCGAGTCGGACTTCGCGCTGGCCGGCGGCGCTACCGTCTACTTCCCGCAGCGGGCCGGCTACGTCCACCGCGAGGGCGGCGTCAACTCGCCCGACGGGCGCTGCCGCGCGTTCGACGCGCAGGCGGCGGGCACCACGCCCGGCGACGGCGTCGCGGTCCTCGCGCTGCGCCGCCTGTCGGACGCGCGGGCCGCCGGCGACCCGGTGCTCGCCCTGGTCCGCGGCAGCGCGGTGAACAACGACGGTGCGGGCAAGGCCGGTTTCACCGCCCCCGCGGTGGACCCGCAGAGCGACGTGGCCGCCGAGGCGCTGGCCGTCGCCGGGCTCGACCCGGCCGACATCGACTACGTGGAGGCGCACGGCACCGGCACCCCGATGGGCGACGCGCTGGAGGTGACCGCGCTCGCCGAGGCGTACGCCGGGGCCCCCGCGGGCAGTTGCCGGCTGGGCACCCACAAGCCGAACGTCGGCGACACCTGGGCGGCGGCGGGCGCGGTCGGGCTGGTCAAGGTGCTGCTGTCGCTCGCCCACGAGGAGCTGCCGCCGCTGCCGAACTGGGAGCGGCCGAACCCGGCCGTCGACTTCGCGCGCACGCCGTTCCGGCTCAACGCCGAAGCGAGCGCGTGGAAGCGCGGGGACCGGCCGCGGCGCGCGGCGGTGCACACGTTCGGGATCGGCGGGACCAACGCGCACGTGGTGCTGGAGGAGGCGCCGCCCGGGCCCCCGCGGGCGCCGGAGCCGGGCGGCGGGCAGGCGTACGTGCTGCCGCTGTCGGCGCGCAGCGACGGCGCGGTCCGCGCGCAGGCCGCCCGCCTGGCCGCGCACCTGGAACGGCACCCCGAGGTGCCGCTCGACGACGTGGCCCACACCCTGCTGACCGGTCGGGCCCGCTTCGCCCGCCGGGCGGCCGTCCTCGCCGGCGGCCGGGACGGCGCGCTGGCCGCGCTGCGGGTGCTGGCCTCCGGCGACGTGGCGTCCCACGGCTCGGGCTGGGTGCTGTTGCGCCCCGGCAGCGGCCCGGCGGACACGTCCGACACGTCCCACGCGCCGGATGCGCCGGACGCCCCGGACGCGCCTGAGGTGACGCAGGCGGCGCAGGCGGCGCTTCGACAGGCCGGGGCGTGGGTGGCGGGCGGGGAGGGCGAGCCCGCGAACGCCGCCGGCGGGGCGCGGCAGCGGGTCGCGCTGCCCACCTACCCGTTCGAGCGCGCCCGGCACTGGGTCGCGCCGCCGCCGTACGCCGCGGCACCGGGGGCGGCGTCCGACGCGGCGCCCACCGCACGGCTACATCCGCGGCCGGCCCTGGAGACCGCGTACGCGGCGCCGTCGGACCGGCTGGAGGAGCTGGTCGCCGGCACGTGGGGCGAGGCGCTGGGCGTGTCCGGCATCGGCCGTGACGACAACTTCTTCGACCTCGGCGGCCACTCCCTGCTCGCGGCCCATGTCACCGCCGCCCTGCGCGGGGTGCTGCCGGTGCCGACCGACGCCACCGACCTCCTCGGCTCCCCGCCCACTCCCGCCGGTCACGCCGAGCGCCTGCGCCACCGCCTGCACGCCGCGCTCGACGCCCTGTCCGACGACGAGGCGGCGTCCCTCGCGGCGAAGCTGGCGTAGCGCGTGGCCGGCACAGCACTCCCCCGCGGTCCGCGGCGCGGCGGAAGTCCCCGGACCGCGGTGCCCGGCGCGCCGGCGGTCCCCCCGCGTGCGGAGGGAGCCGCCGGCAGGAGCGCCTGCCGGCGGCTCGAACGGGGGGAGCCCTACCCGGGGTGTTCCGCGCCGGCCGGCGGACCACGACGGCCGCCCGGCAGGCGCAACCCTGCCGGCGGACCGCGCCGGTCCCCCGGCAGGAGCGACCCGGTCGCCCGTCCCGCCCTCCTGACCGGGGCGGCACCGGGCAGCCTGCAGCCCTGCCGTACGGAGGGAGCGCGGCCGTGCGCCGGCCGAGGCCCCACCGTGGCACGGCCCGCCCCACCGGCCGCCGGACGCCGGGCGGCACCTCGCACCGGCCCCGCCCCCGAACACCCCACCCCCGCACGCCGACTAACGCACACCAAGCCCACCGCCGGGACCCGCCGCCGGCCGGCGCCCGCAACCCCACGCCCGGGCCACCCACACCCGCCCCGCACGGGCACGGCCGGCCCGCCCGGCACGCACCGCACCGACCCCGGCCCCGGCCCCGGCCCCGAACACCCCACCCCCGCCAGCCGCCTGACGCACACCACGCCCACCACCGCATCCGGCTGCCTGCCGGTGCCCGGAGCGCGATGTCCGGGCCACCCGCACGCGCCCGGTGCGGGCGCGGCCGGGCGGTCGCGCCCGGCCCGCTGAGGCGCGCCGCCGCGCGACGCGCGCACCCCGGCCCGGCGGCATGACCGCCGGGACCCCGACACGTACGAGTCCACCCCCCTCATCCGCACGGAAGCCGGGAGACCGCATGACCGACGAACGCTCTCAGGAATCGCCCGGACAGCACGGGCTGTCCGACGCCAAACAGCGACTCCTGGACCGGTGGCTGGCCGGCGCCGCCCGGCCCGAGGGCATCGGCAGCCACGACGGCGACGCACCCGTCGCGGCCACGGCGGCCCAGCGCCGGATGTGGGTCCACGCCCGGCTGCTGCCCGGCACCGCCGCCTACAACATCGGGCAGGCCGTCCGTCTGACCGGGCCGCTCGACGTGGTCGCGCTGCGCCGGGCGCTCGCCGAACTCGTCGCGCGCCACGAGGCGTTGCGCACCACGCTCAGCGCCCGCGACGACGACGCGGTGACGCAGGTGGTGGCCCCCGCGCTCGAACTGCCGCTGCGCCGGGACGACTCCGGAGGCGACCGGTCGGCCGAGGCCGGCTGGATCGCCGCTCTGGACACCGAGCCGTTCGACCTGGAGCGCGGCCCGCTGGTCCGGTTCGGGCTCCTGCGGCACGCCGACGGGGAGCACGTCCTGATGCTGGTGGTGCACCACGCGGTCGCCGACGGGCTGTCGCTCGGCGTGCTGCTGCGCGAACTGTTCGCGCTGTACGAGGCGTTCACCTCCGGCCTGCCGAGCCCGCTGCCCCCGCCGCAGGTCACCTACCGGGACTACGCGCGCTGGCGCGAGAAGCGGGAGGCGGGGCCTGAGTACGCCGCGCACCTCGCGGCCTGGCGGGAGAAGCTGGGCGGTGAGCCGCCGCGGCTCGACCTGCCCACCGACCGGCCCCGTCCGCCGGTGGCCGGCTCGCTGGGCGTCTCGCACCGCTTCACCCTGGACCCGCGGGTCTGGTCGGCGGTCCGCGAGCTGGCCCGCCGGCACGACGCGACCCCGTACATGGCCGCGGTGGCCGCGCTCACCGCGCTGCTGCACCGGTACACCGGGCAGCAGGCGGTGCCGGTCGGCTCGGTCGTGCACGGCCGTGAGCGGCCCGAACTCCAGCAGGCCGTCGGCTGCTTCGCCGACACGGTGGTGCTGCGCACGGCGGTGGAGCCCGACACCCCGTTCGGGGAGCTGCTGGACCGGGTGCGGGGCACCTGCCACGAGGCGTACGCCCGGCAGGAGGTGTCGCTCGACGCGATCGCGACCGAACTGCGCTGGGACCGTTCGACCGGCGCGGGCCCGCTGCCGCAGGTGCTCGCGGTGATGCAGAGTCCGCCGCAGGGCGCCGAGGTCGCGGGGCTGCGGGCCGAACCGGTCGAGCAGGAGGTGGACTCGGCGCGCTTCGACCTGGTGCTCAACTGCTGGGAGACGGGGGGCACCCTGCACGGCGCGGTCACCGGCAACGCGGACCTGTACGACCGGGAGAGCGTGGCCCGTACCGCCGGCCACCTGGTGCGGCTGCTGGCCGACGTCGCCGAACGGGGCGAGCACACGACCGCGGGCGGGCTGGAGGTCGTGCCGGACGCGGAGCGGGAGCTGCTGCTGCGCTGGGGCCGCCCGGTGGAGGGGGACGACCCGCTGGTGGACCGGGACCTGGCCGCCCTGGTGCGCGAGGCGGCGCTGCGCGACCCGGGCGCGGTGGCCGTGGAGTGCGGCGACCGGTCCCTGACCTACGGCGAGTTGGAGGCGCGGGCGGCCGGCCTGGCGGCACGGCTGCGCGCGTCCGGGGTGGGCCCGGAGACGCTGGTCGGGGTGTTGCTGGAACGCTCGGTGGACCTCGTGGTGGCGCTGCTGGGGGTGCTCAAGTCGCAGGGCGCGTTCGTGCCGTTGGAGGTGTCCTGGCCGTCGGCGCGGGTCCAGGACCTCGCGGACCGGTGCGGGCTGTCCCTGGTGGTCGGCGGCGAGGAGGCGGACCGGCTGCTGGCGGGCAGCGGTGTACGGGTGGTGCGCCCGGACGCCGGCGGGGACGGGGCGGACGCGGGGCCGGAACCGGAGCCGGCGGGCCGGACCGACATGGAGCGGATCGCGTACGTGATCCACACCTCGGGCTCCACCGGCACCCCGAAGGGCGTGATGATCCGGCACCAGGCGATCTGCAACCGGATGCTGTGGCAGATCGGCAAGCTGGGCCTGCGGCCCGACGACGCGGTGCTGCACAAGGCGCCGTTGGGCTTCGACATCTCGATCAACGAGATCTTCCTGCCGCTGGTGGCCGGTGCCCGCCTGGTGGTGGCCGAGCCGGGCGACGACGGTGACGTGGACCGGCTGCTGGAGACGATCGAGGGGCGCTGCGTCACCTTCCTGTACATCGTGGCCTCGATGCTCGACGTGCTCCTGGAGCGGGTGGACGCGGCACGCAGGCTGCGCTCGCTGCGCCACCTGTGGTGCGGCGGCGAGGCGTTGACGGCCGACCTGTACGCACGGTTCCGGCAGGTCTCGCCGGCCCGGATGTACCACGGGTACGGTCCGGCCGAGACGACCATCGGCGTCAGCTGCCGGGTGTTCGAGCCGTCGGAGTCGACCCGGCGCGTCACCATCGGCCGGCCGAACCCCAACGCCCGCCTGTACGTGCTGGACGCCGCGCTGCGCCCGGTGCCGGTGGGCGTGGGCGGTGAACTGCACATCGGCGGGCTGCCGTTGGCCCGCGGCTACCTGGGCGACCCGGAGCGGACCGCCGAGTCGTTCATCGCCGACCCGTACGCGGACACGCCCGGCGCGCGGATGTACCGCACCGGGGACCTGGCGCGGTTCACCCCCGGCGGCGAGATCGAGTTCCTGGGCCGCGCCGACGACCAGGTGAAGATCCGCGGCTTCCGGGTGGAGCCCGGTGAGGTCGCCGCGGTCCTGGCCCGGCATCCGGCGGTGCGGCAGGCGGCGGTGCTGGCGCGGACGGCGGCCGGCGGCGGGCACGAGCTGGTCGGGTACTGCTCGGTGCGCACCGGCGCCGAGGGTGAGCAGGGCGCGGCGGGACCGGCGTCGGAGGCTGATCCGGCAGGGATGGCCGGTGCGGCGGCGGAGCCGGGTCCGGCCGATCCGGGTGGTGAGGAGCTGCGCGGCTGGCTGGCCGGGCTGCTGCCGGCGCACGCGGTGCCGCGCGCGGTCCTGGTGCTCGCCGAGCTGCCGCTGACCACCGCGGGCAAGGTCGACCGCAAGGCCCTGGGCGCACTGCCGCTGCCCTCCTCCGGCGCCGAGGACGGCTGGACCGCGCCCGCGGCCGGCACGCAGGACGCGGTGGCGCGGATCTGGGCCGAACTGCTGGACGTGGACAAGGTCGGCGCGCACGACAACTTCTTCGACCTGGGCGGCCATTCCCTGCTGGTGGTCCGCGCGCAGACGCTCATCGAGCAGCGGATCGGCGTGAAGGTGCCGCTGCTGACGCTCTTCTCCAACGCGACGGTGGCCCGGCTCGCGGCCTACCTCGACACGGGAGGCGGAGAGGGGGCGGACGGCGCGGAGCCGCCGGCCGAGGCCGGCGAGCAGGCCCGGGCCCGGGCGCTGCGCGGCCGGGAGGCGCTGTCC
Organism: Streptomyces sp. SN-593; assembly: GCF_016756395.1. NCBI lineage: Bacteria > Bacillati > Actinomycetota > Actinomycetes > Kitasatosporales > Streptomycetaceae > Actinacidiphila > Actinacidiphila reveromycinica. The sequence continues at coordinate 8,788,376 of NZ_AP018365.1, read as the reverse complement.
GCGCGCCGCTCGCGCCGCCCCCAGGGCCGCCCGCAGGTCCCGGCGGCCGGGGAGGGCGCGTGATGGGCCCCGAGCAGGGCGCGCCCGCGAGCGCCGCCTTCCCGCTGACCGACACGCAGCAGGCGTACCTGGTCGGCCGCGGCGACGCCTACCCGCTGGGCAACGTGAGCACCCACGCCTACCTGGAGCTGGAGGGGCCGCTGGACGCGGGGCGCTTCGTGCGCGCGTGGCGGCTGCTGGTGGACCGGCACGGGATGCTGCGCACCGTGGTGGACCCGACCCGGCAGGAGCAGCGGGAGCTGGCGGAGGTGCCCGACCCGCCGATCGAGGTGGTGGACCTGCGCGACCGGCCGGCCGACGAGGTCGGCGCGGCGCTCGCCGCGGTGCGCGAGCGGTTGTCGCACGAGGTGCGGCCGGCCGGGGTGTGGCCGCTGTTCTCCGTCGTGGTGTGCCTGCTCCAGGGCGGCACCTGCCGGGTGCACGTCGGCTTCGACGGGCTGACGGTCGACTGGGCGAGCTGGCACGTGATGTACCGGGACCTGGCGGCCTACTACAACGATCCGGCCGCCGAACTGCCGCCGCTCGCGGGCGGGTTCGCCGACTACCTGCGGGAACGGGCGGCCGCGGTGGAGCCGGGCTCCCTGGCGGCGGCCGAGGAGTTCTGGGAGCGTCGGCTGCCGGAGCTGCCGGACGCGCCCGCGCTGCCGCTGCGGGTGGACCCCGACAGCGTGCGCAGTCCCCGCTTCGTGCGCCGGGAGTCGGTGCTCGACCCTGACACCTGGGCGCGGCTGCGACGGCGCGGCGTGGCGGCCGGGCTGACCCCGACCGGTGTGGTGCTCGCCGCCTACGCGGAGGTGATCGCCCGCTGGAGCGCCACCGACCGTTTCACGCTCAACGTGCCGAGCATGAACCGCGACCCGTCGGTGCCCGGCGCGGCGGGCCTGGTCGGCGAGTTCGCGTCCTTCACGCTGGTGGAGGCCGACCACAGCGCGCCGGGCGGCTTCGCCGAGCGGGCCCGGGCTCTTCAGCGGCGGCTGCTGGAGGGCCTGGAACACGGCGAGGCGGGCGGTGTCCGGCTGCTGCGGCGGCTGACCCGCCTGCACGGCGGTGAGCAGGCGCGCATGCCCGTCGTGCTGACCAGCACCCTCGCCCTGGCCGACCCCGAGCCGCACGTCCTGGAGCGCTCGCTGCGGCACGTGTACGGGATCACGCAGACCCCGCAGGTGTACCTGGACGCCCAGGTCGAGGAGCGGCGCGGCAGCCTGGCGTGCAACTGGGACGCGGTGGAGGAGCTGTTCGCGCCGGGCGTGCTGGACGCGATGTTCGGGGCGTGGACCTCGCTGCTGCGGCGGCTGGCGGACGACGGGGAGCTGTGGGACCGCGACGACGTAGGGCTGCTGCCAGCCGAGCAGGCCGCGCGGCGGGAGGCGGCCCAGGGCGCCGCGGTGCCGATCCCGGACGAGCTGGTCCAGGAGGCGTTCCTGCGGCAGGCGGCGGCCCGCCCGGACGCGCCCGCCGTCATCAGCGCCTCGGGCACCTTGGGCTACGGCGCGCTGCGGGCGCGCGCGGCCCGGCTGGCCCGGCGGCTGCGCACGGAAGGCGGCGTCGAGGCGGGCGCGCTGGTGGCGCTGCTGCTGGACAAGGGCGAGGACCAGGTGGTGGCGGCGCTGGCGGTGCTGCTGGCGGGCGGCGCGTACGTCCCGCTCGACCCGGAGTCCCCGCCGGGCCGGCTGGCCGCGCTGCTGGAGGCGGCCTCGGTCGCCGCGGTGGTCACGCACGCCCCGCTGGCCGGGGCGGTGCCGGGCGGTCCGTGGGCGGTGGTGCGCGCGGACGCGGTGGCGGCCGCGGCTCGGGACGCGGGGGCGGAGGACGGCTCCGGCCCCCGGACCGGCGGCTCGCACGGCTCACACGACGCGGACGACTCGCACGGCTCGGCCGGCGCGGACGACTCGTTCGACGACGGCGCAGGGGACCTGCCGCCGTCCGACCGCACCCCCGACGACCTGGCGTACGTGCTGTTCACCTCGGGCACGACCGGCACCCCGAAGGGGGTGATGATCGAGCACCGGGGCGTCGTCAACTGCCTGCGGGCGACCGCGGAGCGCTTCGCGCTCGGTCCGGGCGACCGGTGCCTGGGGCTGACCGCGCTGCACCACGACATGTCGCTGTTCGACGTGTTCGGCGTGCTGGGCGCCGGCGGCACGCTGGTACTGCCCGAGGCCGCGCGGCGCACCGATCCGGCGCACTGGCTGGAGCTGATGGCCCGGCACCGGGTGACGGTGTGGAACTCGGTGCCGGCGATGATGGAGATGCTGCTGGCCCGGCTCGCCGACACGCCCGGCGACCGCGCCGACGACCCGGCGACCCTGCGCCTGGCGTTCCTCGGCGGCGACTGGGTGCCGCTGGCGGCCGTACGGGAGCTGGGCGAGCGGTTTCCCGGGGCCCGGGCGGTCTCGGTGGGCGGCCCGACCGAGACCACGCTGTGGAACATCTGGTACTCGATCGGCAGGCCCGACCCGCGGTGGACGTCCGTCCCCTACGGCACGCCGATCGCCAACACCCGCTACCACGTGCTGGACCGGGCACTGCGGGACCGCCCGGACGGCGTCACCGGTGAGCTGTACTGCTCGGGCCCGGGTGTCACGCGCGGCTACCTGGGCGACGAGGGGGCCGGCCGCGGCGCCTTCGCCACCCACCCACGCACCGGTGAACGCCTCTACCGCAGCGGCGACCTGGGGCGTTACCGGGCGGACGGCGTGATCGAGTTCGCCGGGCGGGCGGACGGCCAGGTACAGATCGCCGGGCGCCGGGTCGAGCCGGCCGAGGTGGAGGCGGCCCTGGCCGCGCATCCGGGCGTGGCCCGGGCCGCGGTGGTGCCGGTGCGGCGCGAGCAGGCGGCCGGCCACCGGGGGCTCGCCGCGTTCGCGGTGCCGGTCCCCGGCCGGGCCGCGCCGGATCCCGCGGAGCTGCGGGCCCACCTGGGCGGCCTGCTGCCCGCCCACCTGGTACCCGGGAGCATCGTGACCTGCGCGAGCCTGCCGCTGACCCGGAACGGCAAGGTGGACCGGGACGCCCTGGCGCGCGAGGCGGCGGCGACGCCGCCCACCGCCACCGCCACCGCTGTCGCCGTGGGCGGCGACGCGACGGGCGGCGACGCCGGCGGCGACGGTTCCGCCGCCGACCCGCTGGTCGAGCTGCTGGCCAGGACGTGGGCGTCGGCCCTGGGGCTGGCGCACGTCGGGCCGCACGACAACTTCTTCGCGCTCGGCGGGGACTCGCTGGTCGGGGCGCGCATCCTGGCGCGGCTGCGCGACGCCTTCCCCGACGAGCGCCTCTCGCCGCGCGCGCTCATGGCCACCTCGGACGTGGTGGGCATGGCGCGGGTGCTGGCGGAGGAGGAGGCCGAGCCGGGCCGGATGGCGCAGATCGCCGCGGTGCACCTCTACGTGGCCGACCTGTCCCCTGAGGACCTGGACGCCGCGCTGGCCGGCGAGCAGGCACCGCCGGGAGGCGCGTCATGAGCGGCGACGCGCCGCTCGACCCGCGCCGGGCGGAGCTGCTGCGCCGCGCCCTGGCGGCGCGCGGCCTCGGCGGCGCGGCCGCGCCGCCGCCGTCCGGAGCGCGGCGCCCGCGGCTGCCGGCGCCGCTGTCCACCGCGCAGCGCCGGATGTGGTTCCTGCACCAGTTGGCGCCCGACGACCCGGCCTACCACCTCACGGTGGGGGTGCGGCTGGACGGCGCGCTGGACGCCGGGCGGCTGCGGGAGGCGTTCGAGGAGGTGACCCGGCGCCACGAGGTGCTCAGGACGGTCTACCGCGGCGCCTCCCCGCAGGAGGCGGAGCAGGTCGCCGCCCCCGCGGACGCCGTGCTGTCCTTCGAGCGGCGCGAACTGCCGCCGGACGCCGACCCGTCGCGCGTGGAGCGGACGGTCAGGGCGTGGTCGGACCGGCCGTTCGACCTCGGGCGCGACCTGCCGCTGCGGCTGCTGCTCCTGCGCCGGTCGGACCACGGGCACCTGCTGTTCCTGACGATCCACCACATCGCCTGCGACGACCTGTCGTGGCAGGTGCTGCTCGGCGAGGCGTCGGCCGCCTACCGCGGCGACGGGCAGGGCCCGCCCGCGGCCCGGCAGTACGCGGACTTCGCGCGCTGGGAGGCCGAGGAGCTCGCCGGGCCGTCGTTCGAGGAGTCGCGCGCCTACTGGCGGCGGCTGCTGGCCGGCCCGCCCGGGACCGTACGGCTGCCCGCCGACCAGCCGCGCCCGCCGCGGCCGCCCCGGCTCGGGGTCCGGCGCAGGGCGGCGGTCGCCCCCGGCACGGCCGCGCGCGTCCGGGAGCTGGCGCGCGCCGCGCACGCGTCGCCGTACATGGTGCTGCTCACGGCCGCCGCGTTGCTGCTGCGGCGCTGCGGGTCGTACGGGCGGGTGCCGTTCGGCACGCCCGTGGTGCGCCGTCCCCGGCCCGAGTACGAGCCGCTGGTCGGCAACTTCGGCAACGTGATGGTGCTGCCGGTGGACGTGGGCGGTCCGGGCGCGGAACCCGATCCCGGGGAGCTGCTGCGGCAGGTGCGCGAGCTGTGCGCGCAGGCGTACGCGCACCAGCACGTGCCGTTCGAGACGGTGGTGGCCGACGCGCGGCCGGACCGGGGCGGCGGCGCGCCTCGGCTGTTCGACGTGATGTTCTCCTCCCGCTCCCAACTGCTCGGCGGCCTGGACCTGCCGGGCGTGCGGTGCGCGGAGTACCCGGTGGACCCGGGGACGTCGCGGTTCGACCTCGTCCTGGACGTCGCCGACAGCGCCGACCCGGTCGGGAGGAGCGCGCCGGGCACACCGGGCACGCCCGGTACGCCGGGCGAGGGCGCCCCGTCGCCGCCCGGCGACGGCGGCATGTACGTGACCGTGACCGCACGGGCCGACATGTTCACCGCCGCCACCACCCAGCGCCTTGCCGACCGGTTCGCCGCCCTCATCGAGGAGCTGGCCGCCGCGGCCCCGGGCGCGACACCACCACTGCCGACCGGCGCGGGCCGCGACGAGCGCCCGCACCGCGAAGGGACACCGGACATGCACGACACCTCCGCCGCCACCACGGCCGGCAGATCCGCCGCCGCCCCCGAGCCCGGCCCCGACTACGACCCCGACCTCGACATCGCCGTCATCGGCATGGCCGGCCGCTTCCCCGGCGCCGCCACGCTGGAGGAATTCTGGTCCGGCCTCGCGCAGGGCCGCGAGTCCGTGACGTCCTTCACCGCCGAGGAGTTCACGGCCGCGGGCAACGACCCGCGCGCGCTGGACGATCCGAGCCTGGTGCGCAAGGAGGCAGCGGTCGAGGGCATCGACCTGTTCGACGCGGACTTCTTCGGCTACCGGCCCTCCGAGGCCGAACTCCTCGACCCGCAGCAGCGGTTGTTCCTGGAGTGCGCCTACCACGCCTTGCAGCAGGCCGGTTGCGCGCCGCGCGAGTACCCCGGACTGATCGGGGTGTACGCGGGGTCGAGCCAGAGCCGCTACTTCCTGGAGCGGGTGCACCCGCACATCGCGGACGCGCCGCGCTCGATGGCGCTGCTGCCGGCGGTGTCGGCCAACTCGCCCAGCACGTTCGCCACCCGGGTCTGCTACGAGCTGGGGCTGACCGGCCCCGGCATCACCGTGGCGACCGCCTGCTCGACCTCCCTGGTCGCGCTCCACCTGGCCTGCCGCGACCTGCTGGACCACGCCTGCGACGTGGCGCTCGCCGGCGGCGCCTCGCTCAACCCCCGCCCGCACACCGGCTACCACCACATCCCCGACGGCCCGCTGTCGCCCGACGCGCGCTGCCGCGCCTTCGACGCGGGCGCGAACGGCATGTTCCCCGGCGACGGGGTCGGCGTGGTGGTGCTGAAGCGGCTGGCCGACGCGCTCGCCGACGGCGACCCGATCCGGGCGGTCGTCAAGGGCTCGGCGGTGAACAACGACGGCGACCGCAAGGCGGGGTTCTCCGCGCCCAGCGCGGCGGGACAGCGCGAGGTGATCCTCGCCGCGCACGCCGCCGCGGGCGTCGCCGCGTCCGACATCGGGTACGTCGAGGCGCACGGCACCGGGACCCCGGTGGGCGACCCCATCGAACTCCAGGCTCTGCTGGAGGCGTTCGCCGCCGACCCGGAGACCGGGCAGCGGCCCGGCTCCTGCGCGCTCGGCTCGGTGAAGACCAACGTCGGGCACCTGGACGCGGCCGCGGGCATCGCCGGGGTGATCAAGACGGTGCTGGCGCTGGAGCACGAAGAGCTGCCTCCCAGCCTGCACTTCGAACGCCCCAACCCGCTGATCCCGCTGGAGGGAAGCCCGTTCCGGGTGGTGACGGAGCCGACCGGGTGGAAGCGCACCGCGGGCGCGCCGCGCCGGGCCGGCGTCAGCGCCTTCGGCATCGGGGGCACCAACGCCCACGTCGTCCTCCAGGAGGCGCCGCTCCTCACGGCGCCGGAGCCCGACCCGCGCCCCCACCACCTGCTGACGGTGTCGGCGAAGTCGCCGCAGGCCCTCGCGGACACCGCGGCCTTGCTCGCCGACGGGATCGAGGGCCGGACCGTTCTCGAACTGTCCGACGTGGCCCAGACGTTGCGCTCGGGCCGCGAGGAGTTCGAGCACCGCCTCGCCGTCACCGCGGCCGACCTCCCCTCGGCGGTGCGGGCGCTGCGGCGGGGCGCGGGCAGCACCGGCCGGGCGACGGCCGCGCGTGCGGTGGCGCTGCTCTTCCCCGGCGGCGGCACGCAGTTCGCCGGCATGGGCACCGGACTCCACGACCACGAGCCGGTGTTCCGCGCCGAGATGGACCGGGCGGCGGCCGTGATGGCCACGCTGGGCCGGGATCTGCGGGCCGAACTCGCCCGCGACGGCGCCGGGTTCCCGGGCGTGGTCGCGACCGGCTACGCGGTGGCCCGCCAGTTGGAGGCGTACGGGGTGCGCCCGGTCGCGCTGCTCGGGCACAGCCTCGGCGAGTACACCGCGGCCTGCGTGGCCGGGGTGATGTCGCTGGAGGACGCGCTGCCGCTGGTCGCCGAGCGCGAGCGGCTGATGACGGAGGCGGGCGGCGCCACGCTGAGCGTGCTGCTCGGCGAGGAGCAGGTGCGGGCCCGGCTGACCGGCGGGCTCGGCGTCGCGGCCGTCAACGGCCCCCTGCACTGCTCGGTGTCCGGCCCGGTGGCCGAGGTCGAGGAACTGGAGCGGCGGCTGGCCGAGGAGGGCGTGGACCACTCACGGCTGCGGCTGGCGACCGCCGTGCACTCCGCGCTGCTGGAGCCGGTCCTCCCGCGGTACGCCGAGGCGCTGGCGCGGGTCGCGCTGCACGCCCCGGCCGTCCCGATCATCTCCAACGTCACCGCCGCGCCGCTCACCGCCGAGGAGGCGACGGACCCGCGGTACTGGCTGCGGCACACCCGGCACACCGTCCGCTTCGCCGAGGGCCTGGCGGCCGTGCACGGCGAGCGCGGACCGGTGCTCGTGGAGGTCGGGCCGAGCCGCGGCCTGACCCGGCTGGCCGGGCTCCAGCTCGGCGGGAGTGCCGTCGCGGTCTCCGCCATGCGGCACCCCCGGGACGGCTACGGCGACACCGAGGCACTGACCACCGCGCTCGGCGCGGTGTGGGCGGCCGGCGGCACCATCGACCGGCACGCCCCCTACGGCGACCGGCCGCCGCGCCGGCTGCCGCTGCCCGGGTACGCCTTCCAGCGGCGCCGGTTCTGGATGGACCCGCCCCGGCGGTCCCCGCAGGCCGGCACCTACCTGGTGCCCGACGGGCTGCGCGAGCCGGCGTTCGACCGGGCCCTGGAACTGGCCGCGCGCGGCAGCCGGCTGCTGGTGGCCGGCGGCGGCGGGGAGGCGACGGCCGCGTCCGTCGCGCACGTGGACCCCGCCGACGAGGCCGCCCGGCTCGCCGAGGACGACACGCTGCTGCGCGGCCGGATCGCGGTCGTGCACCCGCCGGCCGAGTTGCAGAGCGTCATGGACGCGCTGTGTGCCCGCCACATCATGCGGTTCCTGCACCGCGCGGGGGTGCGCACCGCCGGGGGCGCCACGACCACCGTCGAGGAGGTCGCCGCGACAGTCCGCGTCGTGGCCGGCTACCGGCCGTTCCTCGACGCGATGCTCGCGGTGCTGGCCGAGGACGGCTCCATCGCCCTGGACGGCGGGCGGGTCTCCTTCCGCACCCGGCCGGGCGACGCCGCCGACCTCGGCGCGGAACCCGGCATCGAGGAGCTGGAGGCCCTGGTGCGCTCCCGGTACCCGGACCGGATCGACGAGTTGGACCTGCTGCGGCGGTGTGCCGAGCGCTACCCGGAGGTGCTGTCCGGCGCCGTCGAGGGGCACCAGGTGCTGCTGCCCGACGGTGCGGGCGACATCTCGCAGGACGTGGTGGACCAGCGCATCGGCAGCAGCGACGTCGCCGTCCACACCCGCCTGGTGGCGCAGGCGGTCGCCCGGCTCGCCCGGCAGGCGCGCGGCGGGCGGCTGCGGGTGCTGGAGGTCGGCGCCGGCCGCGGCTACCTGACCTGGGACGTGGTCGAGGCGCTCAAGGGCATCCCGGGGGTCGAGTACCACTTCACCGACCTCGGCCGGTCCTTCGTGCTGGCCGGGCAGCGGGAGGCGGCCGAGCGGGAGGCGGACTTCATGCGGTTCGGGGTGCTGGACATCTCCGGCGACCCGGCCCCGCAGGGCTTCCCCGCCGGCGGCTTCGACGTGGTGCTCGCCTTCAACGTGCTGCACGCCACGCCGGACCTGCGCGACACGCTGGGCAACGTGCGGTCGCTGCTCGCCGACGGCGGGCGGCTGTTCCTGCTGGAGGCCACCCGGCAGCGGCGCCCGTCGATGCTGACGGCGGGGCTGTTCGCCGGATGGTGGTACTTCCGCGACGACCTGCGCGAGCACTCCCCGCTGCTGCCGCCGGAGGGCTGGCGCGGCGTGCTCGGCGAGCGCGGCTTCGACGAGGTGCAGGTCTTCCCGCGCGACGCCGGCCGGCTGGAGGAGGCCGACCACGCGCTGCTGACCGCGCGCAGCCCGCTGCCGGACGAGGCGGCGCAGCGCGCCGGGCGGATCCGCCGGCTGGAGGAGGCCGGCGGCACCGTCGAGGTGATCGCGCCCGAAGCCGCGCGCGCCCTGAGCGCCGCGCTCGGCACGGTCCTGGACACGCCGGACCCGGTGGTGCTGCGGCTGATGGAGGCCGCGGAGCCGTCGCCCGCCGGGCCCGCTGCCGCCGACGCGCCGGCCGCGCGGACGCCCGCGGCGGGCGGGCTGTACGGCGGCGGCTCGGCGTTCAACGCCCGCCCGCCGCTGGACACGCCGTACGTCGAACCGCGCGACGACCTGGAGCGGACGGTCGCCCGCGCCTGGGCGGCGGTGCTCGGCATCGACCGGGTGGGCGCGCATGACGACTTCTTCGACCTGGGCGGCGAGTCGCTGCTGGCCATGCAGTTGGTCACCAGGCTGCGGGAGGAGTTGGACGTGGCCCTGTCCGTCCGGTCGTTCTTCGACGCGGGCGAGCCCACCGTCGCGGTCCTCGCCGCGCTGATCGAGCGTTCCCGCGCGGCGGGCCCCGCGCCCGCCGCCATCGCCCCGAGCCCGCGCCGGGCCAAGACCGCCACCGCGCAGGAGTGAGAGCCCGCATGTCCCTGGAACCCGCAGCGTCCGCCACTCCGGACCCCACCGCCGCGTCCCCGTCCCCCGCCTCACCCGCCTCACCCGGCCGGCAAGCACCGTCCGCCGGGCCCGCCGTGTCCCCGGCGCCGTCCCAGTCCGCACCGCCTGCCGCACCCGCCGCACCCGCCGACCCGGTGCCGACGGCGCCGCTGGAGTTCCCCGCCTCCTACGACCAGGAGCGCATGTGGTTCTTCCACCGGCTCGACCCGGGCAACCCCACCTACAACGTGCCGCTGGTCCTGCGGCTGCGCGGTGCGCTCGACGCGGCGCGGCTGGACCGCGCGCTGCGGCGCGTGGTGGAGCGCCACGAGATCCTGCGGACCACGTACGCCGCCGGAACCGACGGCGCGCTGCGCCAGTTCGTGCACGAGCGCGCGGACGTCCGTCTGGAGGTCCGCGACCTCGGCGGCCCGGCTCCCGCCGAGCCGGCGACGGACGATCCGCGGGTGCGGGCGAGCGTGCGCGAGACGGTGCGCGCGCCGTTCGACCTGACCGGCCGGCCACCGCTGCGGGCACGGCTGGTCCGGCTGGCCGCGGACGACCACCTGCTGGTGTTCTGCGTGCACCACATCGCCACCGACGGCTGGTCGCTCGGACTGCTGGTGACCGAACTCGACGCGTTCTACCGCGCCGACGCCGAGGGTCGGCCGGACGGACTGCCGGACCTGCCCATCCAGTACGCCGACTACGCCGAGTGGCAGCGGGACACCCTCACACCGGAGGCGCTGGCCGACCGCTACGACCACTGGCGCGAGGTGCTGGCCGGCCTGCCGCCGAGGATCGCCCTGCCCACCGACCGGCCGCGGCCGGCGGAGCCGACCTTCCGCGGTGCCCGCGTGGACTTCGACCTGCCGGCCGGCACCGCGCGCGGGATACGCGCGCTCGCCCGCCGGCACGGCGCCACCTTGCACATGGCGCTGCTCGCCGGCTGGAACGCGCTGCTGCACCGCTACGGGGCCGGCTCACGCATCGTGGTCGGCACCCTGCTCGCCAACCGGGACAACGAGCAACTGGCGCCGCTGATGGGCCTGTTCGTCAACACCCTGCCGGTCCGCGTGGACGTCGATCCCGACCAGCCGTTCACCGCGCTGCTGGCGGCGGTCCGGGCGGCCTCGCTCGACGTGCAGGCCCACCAGGACACGCCGGTGGACGGTCTGGTGCACGCGCTCGGCGCCGGCCAGGACGCCGGCGGCGGCCGGTCGGGCGCCTCCCACGACGGCGCCGGCGGCAACCCGCTGTTCCAGGTGCTGTTCGCGCTGCAGAACTTCGCCGACCAGCGGCTCCGGTTGGGCGGTCTGGACGTGGAGCGCGTGGACGACGAGGAGGAGTCCACCCGCTTCGACCTCGAACTGCACGTGTGGGAGCACCCCGAGCACCTGCACGGCTCCCTCGTGTTCGACACGGACCTGTTCGACCTGGCGACCGCCGAGCGGATCGCCGCCCACTACCGCCGGTTGCTGGACTCCGCCGTCCTCGACCCGGACGCGCCGGTCGGCCGGCTGCCGCTGCGCCCGGCGCCGCGGGAGCGGGAGCTGGCGGAGGCGATGGCGCGCGGCGGGCTGCTGGTCCGCGACGCGGGCGGGCTGGTGCCGCCCGAGGGTGTGCCGGGAGAGGTGTGGACGGCCGACGGCGCGCACACCGGCCTGCGGGGCGTGCTCGGGCCCGACGGCGCCGTGCGGGTGCTGGACGCGGTGGGCTTCGACGGTGTGGTGCCCGGTCGCGTGGAGATCGGCGGGCGGAGCGTCCAGCCGGCCGCCGTGGAGGAGGAGTTGCTGCGCGCCGCGCCCGGCCTGGCGGACGTGGCGGTCGTACCGCGCGCGGGCGCGGACGGCGGGGCGGAACTGCTCGCCTACGTGGTGCCGGACGGGCCGGCGGACACCGCCGACCTGGCCGCGCACCTGCCGGTGCCGGGGTCGGTGGTGCCGGTGTCGCGGCTGCCGCTGACACCGGACGGCGCGGTGGACGTGCCCGCGCTGCTGCGACTGCCGGTCGCCGACGCGATCGAGGCGGGCCGACTGGAGAAGCGGCTGCGCGCCGACCGGCCCGGTGCCCGGGTCGCGGTGCTGCCGGCCCCGGCCGCGCCGGCCTCGCTCCCCCGTCTCCCCCGGCCGTCCGCCCCGGCCGTCCGGCAGCCGGCCGGCGCCCCCGGCCCCGCCGCGGCTCCGGCGGACGGGCCGCCGGCCCTGGTCGACGGCGGGCCGGCCGTGCCCCCGGTGGACCGCACGCTCGTCGAGACGCTGGAGCGCGTGGCCGGCTCGGCCGTCGGCGACCTCGTCCTGCTGCGCGAGGACGGCGGCTCGACCCGGCTGGCCTACGGCGAGCTGCGGGAGCGGGCGCTGCGGGCGCTGGGCGGGCTGCGGGCCCTCGGCCTGGGGCCGGGCGACCGGGTGCTGCTGCAACTGGAGGACCACGTCGCCTTCCTGACGGTGCTGTGGGCGTGCGTGCTCGGCGGCCAGGTCGCGGTGCCGCTGGCGGTGCCCGCCGACTACGCCGCGGGCGACGCGGCGTGCGGCCGGCTGCGGGGGGCGTGGGACGCACTGGAGCGCCCGCTCGTGGTGACCGCGGACGCGCGCCTGGCGGAGCTGCGGGCCGCCGCCGCGGGCTGGCCGGACCTGCGCGCCGCCGGGTCGGACGCGCTCTGCGCCGCCGGGCCGGCGGCGCCCCGCCCGGCCGACCCGGACGACCCGGTGCTGCTGATGCTCACCTCCGGCAGCACCGGCCGGCCGAAGGCGGTGGTGCTGCGGCACCGCAACGTGCTCGCCCGCAGCGCGGGCACCGCGGCCCTCAACGGGCTCGGCCCGCAGGACGTGTCGGTGAACTGGCTGCCGCTGGACCACGTCGGCGGGGTGGTGATGTTCCACCTGCGGGACACCTACCTCGGCTGCCGCCAGGTGCACGCCCCCGCCCGCTGGGTGCTGCGCGACCCGCTGCGCTGGCTGGACCTGGCGCACCGCCACCGCGCGACCATGACGTGGGCGCCGAACTTCGCGTTCGGGCTGGTCGGCGACCGCGCGGCGGAGCTGCCGGAGCGCGGCGCCGGCTGGGACCTGTCGCCGCTGCGGTTCGTGATGAACGCGGGCGAGGCGATCGTGCCGCGGGTGGCCCGCCGCTGGCTGCGGCTGCTCGCGCCGTTCGGGCTGCCCGGCACCGCGATGCGCCCGGCGTGGGGGATGTCGGAGACCTCCTCGGCGATGGTCTACTCCGACCGGTTCACGCTGGGGACGACCTCCGACGACGACGCCTTCGCGGAGGTCGGCGCGCCGCTGCCCGGCTGCGCGGTACGGATCGTGGACGGTCCGCAGGAGGCCCCCCGCGTGCTGGCCGAGGGCGCGACCGGGCGGCTCCAGGTGCGCGGTGCCACCGTGACGACCGGCTACCTCGCGGCCCCGGAGCAGAACGCGGCGGCGTTCACGGGCGACGGCTGGTTCGACACCGGCGACCTCGGCACGCTGACCGGCGGCCGGCTGACTCTGACCGGCCGTGCCAAGGACGTGGTGATCCTCAACGGCGTCAACCACCACAGCCATGAGATCGAGTCGGCGGTGGAGGAACTGGACTGCGTGGAGCCGTCGTTCACCGCCGCGGTGGCGGTGCGGCCGCCCGGGGCGGGCGGCGACGAACTGGCGGTGTTCTTCCACCCGCGCGGCGCGGACGGGCCGGAGGAGACCGCCCGCCGGGTGCGGCACGCGGTGCTGGACCGGATCGGCGTGAACCCCCGGTTCGTGCTGCCGGTGGAGCAGGCGGAGATCCCGAAGACGGAGATCGGGAAGATCCAGCGGGCCGCGCTGCGGGCCCGCTTCGAGGCCGGTGCGTTCACCGCGCTGGACACGGCCACCCTGCCCGACCACTTCCACCGGCCGGTGTGGGTGCCGCGCGCCCTGCCGCCGTCCCCGCCCGAGCAGGCCGCCACACCCGAGCCGGGCGCCCCACCCGAGCAGGCCCCGCCCGGTCCGGTGCTCCTGCTGCCGGACGGCGGCGGCGTCGCCGGGCGCCTCGCCGTCCTGCTGCGCGCCGCCGGCCGGGAGGTCGTCGTGGCGGACGGGCCCGGCGCCGGTCCGCCCGAGGGCTGCCGGCCCGCGGCCGTGGTGGACCTGCGCTGCTTCGGCGGCCGGCCGGCCGCCGGCACGCGGCAGGACCGCCGGGAGGGGTACGGCCTGCTGGAGCTGCCCCGGCGGTGCGGCCGGGCCGGCGCGGTGTACGTGGTGACCTGTGACGCGGTGGCCGCGCTCCCCCACGAGGTCCCGGACCCGGAACGGGCCGCGCTGGCCGGGGTGCTGGCCACCCTCGGCCACGAGCTGCCCGGCGCACGGGTGCTGCACCTGGACCTCCCGGACGGCGACGCGGACGAGGTCGCGGCGCTGCTCGCCGCGGAGGTGGACCGTCTGCCGCGCGAGCGCGTGGTGGCCCACCGCGAAGGCCGGCGCCTGGCCCGGCGGCTGGTGCCCGCGCGGGAGGCCGGCCCGGACCGGCCGCCGTTCCGCCCGGGCGGCCGCTACCTGGTCACCGGCGGCGCCGGAGGCGTCGGCCTGCTGCTGGCCCGGGAGTTGACCGAGGTGTACGGCGCCGGGGTGCTGTGCCTGGGGCGTGGGCCGCGGCCGGACGCCCTCGTCCCGGCGGCGGAGTACGTCCGCGCCGATGTCGCGGACGCCGCGGCCGTGGGCCGGGCGGTGCGGGAGGCCGAGGAGCGGTGGGGGGCGCGACTGGACGGGGTGCTGCACCTCGCGGGCGCCTACCGCGAGGTTCCGCTCGACGCCTGCGCGCCCGCCGACCTGGACGCGGCGCTGGCCGCCAAGGCCGACGGCGCGCGGGTGCTGGCCGACCTGCTCGGGGACCGGGAGGGCTTGCTCTTCGTCGCGTTCTCCTCGGTGAACGGCCTGTTCGGCGGCGCCTCGGTGGCGGGCTACTCCGCCGCCTCGGCGTACCTGGACGCGCTCGCGGTGGGGCTGCGGGCCCGCGGCCTGGACGCGTACAGCCTGGGGTGGAGCATGTGGGACGAGACCGGGATGAGCGCCGGCCACCCGATGAAGAGCCTGACCCGGGCGCGGGGGTACCGGGTGCTGCCGCCGGACGAGGCGCTGGCCTCGCTCGCGGTGGCGCTCGGCCGGCGGGCGCCGCACCAACTGGTGGGCCTGGACCCGGGCCGGCCGTGGATCGCCGCGCACCTGGCGGGCCCCGCACAGCCGTTGACGGAGCTGGCCGTGCACGCGGAGGAGGAGACCGCGCTGGGCGAGGCGGGCCCGGACCGGTTCGGGACCCTGCCCGCGCCGCGCCGGGTGGTCGTCGGGCCGCTGCCGGTGGACCCGGTCACCGGCGAGGTGGACCGGGAGCGGCTGGCGAAGTCCGGCGCCCGGGAGGGCGCCGCGGACGGCGCGCCGCGCGAGGGTCTGGAGTCGGTGATCGCCGCCGTGTGGGCGGAGGTGCTGGGCGCCGAGGGCATCACGCGGGGCGCGAGCTTCTTCGACCTGGGCGGTGGCTCGCTCCAGGCCACGCGGGTGCACGGGCTGCTCCAGGACCGGCTGGGCCGCGAGGTGCCGATGGTGGAGCTGTTCCGCCGTCCCACGCTGCGCGCGCTGGCCGAGGCGTTGGAGCCGGCGGGCGCGCCGGCACCGGCGGCGGGCGCGCGGGGCCGCGGCCGGGCGGAGCGGCGGCTGCGCGCGGCGGCGGCCCGCCGGGACCGCTGAGCAGCCCCGGGGTCCGCGGGGCACGCGGGAGGGGGCCCGGCCTGGTGCCGGGCCCCCTCGGTCGTGCGACGGGGCGGTTCCCCTCAGGAAGCGGTCTTCGCCAGGGACGGGTCGAGCTGGTCGAGGACCCACGGCAGGCCCAGCGTCGAAGGGTTGCGCAGGAGGGTGATCGTGGTGAGGTCGACCTCCTGGAGGGTGTGGCCCTTGGCCGCCGAGGCCATCAGCGGTGACCGCCCGATCTCCTTCTCCAGCGCGGGCGTCTGGTAGGCGGCGAGCATGAGGTCGGCCGACAGCAGGTCGAGCTTCTCCTTGCTGACCATGCCGACGCCGTTGCTGTTCTTCGCGAGCGCGGTGAGCGCGGGCGCCTGCTTCAGGCCGAGGGACTGGAGGAACCGGACGGCGAAGTCCTGCGGCGAGGACAGGGTGACGATCTGCGCGGCGTCGGCGGCGTAGGTGACGCTGAAGGTCCTGCCCGCGAGCCCGGGGTGCTCGGCCTTCTCGGTGGTCACCGCGTTCTGCGCGCTGGTGATCGCCGCGTCGGACTGCTCGGAGCGGCCGAGGGCGCGGCCGATCTGCCGCTGGCGGTCCTGCCAGGTGTCGGCGGCAGCCGAGGCGAGGGGGGCCAGGGTGGGCGCGATCTCGGAGAGCTTCCCGTAAGTGTCCTGCGGGGCGTAGTCGCCGGTGTCGAGGATGAGGTCGGGGCTGAGGGCGGCGATCTTCTCAAACGGAGGGGTGGTGGTGAGGGGCACGAGCTGCGTGGCGGCGGTGAGCTTGCCCTTCAGCCAGGGGTAGCTGCCGTCGGCGGAGAAGGGGTTGCTGGGGGCCAGCACCGGTACGACGCTGGCGGCGAGTGCGGCGTCGAGGTCGACGGCGGTGAGCGCGACGACCTTCTTGGGCGCGGCCTTGAGGGTGGTGCCGCCCTGCGAGTCCTTGACGGTGAGCGGGAATCCGGTGGACGTGCCGGTGCTGCTCGACGCGGCCGGGGTGCCGGCGCCGCCGGCGTCGTCATGGCCGTCGGAGCCGCACGCGGCGGCGCCCAGCAAGAGCCCGAGGGCGGCCGCGGCGACGGCGAGGGCGCGCGGGGCACGTCTGGGCGTACGGGTGGTGCTGTGCATGGTGGCCTTCCGGGTGGTACGGGTTCGGGCGGGACGGCGTGGTCCGCGGACGTCCGGTGACGACCGCGGACCGCGGGGGGACACCGTGGGAGGGGGAGGTCCGACGACCGGTCAGGTGCGGTCGCCGCGGGCGGGGCGGGACAGCCCGCGGACGGCGATCACGCCGAAGACGGCGACCAGACCGACCGTCCAGGCGACGGTGCCCAGCAGCGGGGCCCGCACCGCGCCCGCGTCGGCCAGTCCGCGCATCGCGTCCGCGCCGCAGCTCAGCGGCAGGGCGCGGACGAGCGGGCGCAGCGCGCCGGGGTAGGAGTCGGCCGGTGCGAAGCCGGTGTTGAAGAAGAGCATGAGCGTGAAGAGCATCGACAGCCCGCTGAGGACGGCGGTGCTGCGGGCGTGGGCGGCGACCGCGCACACCAGGGCCGCGAAGCCGAGGCCGAGCAGCAGCGGCACGGCCAGGAAGAGCGGCAGCGCGGCCGCGCCCAGGTCGCCGTGGGCGCGGAAGCCCAGGGCGTACCCGACCGCGAGGAAGGCGGCGGCGGTCACCAGCGCGCGGGCCAGTTCGGCCTCCAGTCGCCCGATCAGCAGGGACGAGCGGTGCACGGGCATCGCGCGGAACCTGTCGAGCAGGCCCGACTGGCGCTCGCGGATGAGGGAGGCGCCGCTGCCGACGCCGCCGAAGACGGTGCCGACGAGGGTGGCGAGCGGCACGAAGCGGTTGAGGCTGTCGCCGCCGGAGGACGCCGCGACGGTGGAGCCGAAGACGAGCCGGAAGACCAGCAGCAGGCAGACCGGGAAGACCAGGGCCTGGACGAACACCAGGGGCGAGCGCGACCACCGGCGCAACAACCGCCCGGCCTGGAGGGCGCCCTGTCCGAACGCGCCCGTGGTGGCGGTCGTCGTGGTGGCGGTGGTGGTGCTCATCGGCGGCGCCCCTTCGTGCGGTTCATCCGGCCCAGCACGCGGTGGACCAGCCAGGTGAAGGCGGCGAGCAGCGCCACCAGCCAGACGCAGGTGATGGTCACCGGGCGGGCGGTGGGCCCGCCGGCGGCCAGTGACCGGAGCGCGTCCGCCGCCTGCGAGACGGGCTGGTTGCGCACGAACGGCCGGATCCAGCCGGGGAACCCGCTCACCGGGGTGAAGCCGGTGGAGAGCATGGTGAGCAGCAGTTGCGGTACGAGCATCGCCGACGCGGTGTACTCCGGGTTGCCGACGGCCAGGCCGAGCGCGACGCAGCCGACCGCCAGGCACAGTGCGAACGCCAGCGCGAGGACCGCGAAGCCGACCGCCGGTCCGGGGCCGGCCCGGAACCTGAACCCGAAGGCGGCGGCCGTGCCGACCGCGGTGGCCAGCGCGAGGACCGCGCGGCACAGGTCGGCACCGAGCCGCCCGGCCACGGGGGCGAGCCGCCCGAGCGGCATGGTGCGGAACCGGGTGACCATGCCCTGCTGGACGTCGGCGGCGACGGCGTCGGCGGAGCTCATCGCCACGAAGATCATCGCCTGGAGGACGACGATCGGCGGCAGCCACTGGACGTAGTCGATGCCGCGCTGCTCCATCACGCCGCGCATCGGCACGTAGAAGCCCGCGAAGAACACCAGCGGGGTGATCAGGGCGCCGGCGATCTCGGCGGTGTCCCGGCCGAGCAGGGTCACCGACCGCAGCGCCAGCACCCAGGCCTGGGTGAGCCGGGAGGCGGGCCCCCGCCCGGCGGCGGGCAGTGCCGGCGCGCTCATCGAGGGTCCTCGCGCGGGACGCCGGCGGTGGTGGCGGCCGGGGCGGCGGCCGCGGGTGGCCCGGCTGGGGACCGGCCGGCGGGCGTACCGAGCGCGTCCGCGCCGGGAGTCGACGCGTCGGGTGACGTGTCGGTGGCGGACGTCAGCGCGGTGGGTGCCTGTGTGGCGGGCGTGTCCCCGGTGGGCGGGGCCGCGGTGGGTGCCTGCGTGTTGGCGGGCGTGTCCGCGGTGGGCGTGCTTCCGGTGAGGGCGAGGAAGACCTCGTCCAGCGAGGGCCGGCGCAGGGCGATGTCGGTGAGGGCCACACCCGCCGCCTCGGTGCGGCGGACCGCCTCGGTGAGGGTGGCCGGCCCGTCGGGGGCGGGCAGGGCGACGGTGTCGTCCCGCGCGTCGGCGCCGAGTCCCGCCAAGGCGGCGAGCACCCGCGGGACGTCCGCCGGGTCGGCCGGGGTGACCTCGCAGAAGGTCCCGCCGACCTGCTCCTTGAGCTGGTGCGGGGTGCCGATGGCGATCGCCCGGCCGCGGTCGATGACCACGATCCGGTCGGCCAACTGGTCGGCCTCCTCCAGGTACTGGGTGGTGAGCAGCACCGCGACGCCCCGGGCGCGCAGTTCCCGGACGGCGGCCCACAGGGCGAGCCGGCTGCGCGGGTCGAGGCCGGTGGTGGGCTCGTCGAGGAAGACCACGGCGGGGTCGCGCACCAGCCCGGCCGCGAGGTCCAGGCGGCGGCGCATGCCGCCGGAGTAGGTGGCCGTCCGCCGGTCGGCGGCCTCCACCAGGTCGAAGGCGGCGAGGAGTTCGGCGGCGCGCTGCTTGGCGGCGGCCTTGCGCAGGCCGAGCAGCCGGGCGAAGAGCACCAGGTTCTCCCGCCCGGTCAGCTCCTCGTCCACGGAGGCGTACTGCCCGGTCAGCGCGATCGCGCCGCGGACCTCGGCGGGGCGCTCCCGCACGTCGTACCCGGCGACGGTGGCGGTCCCGGAGTCCGGCAGTTCCAGCGTGGACAGCACGTGCACGGTGGTGGTCTTGCCGGCGCCGTTGGGGCCGAGCAGGCCGACGATCTCGCCGGCGGCGACGGTCAGCGACAGGCCGTCGAGCGCGGCGTGCGACCCGTAGGACAGGCGCAGGTCCTCGGCGACGACGGCCGCGGGGGTGGTGGTCATCGGGCGGCTTCCCCTTCCCATGTCCGGGCGGTTGCGGCGCGAGTTTACGACGCACTGTCGCAAATAAGCAAGGCAACCCTAAGTTCCACCCCGCGGCCGACCGTCCCCGCGCCGTCGCGGCGTCAGCCGGTGACCGCCTTCGCCGCGCCGATCCAGCCGGAGAGCTGGTCCATGTACTGCGCCTGGGACACGTAGTCGAGCGTCGCGGAGAGCCAGGGGTGCACCTGGCCGGCGGCCAGGGCGGGGCTCTTCGCGACGGTGGGCTGCTTCGCCAACTGCGCCCGGTCGTAGCCGTCCTGTTCGAGCAGCCACACGTCACCGCCGACCTGGCCGGCGTTCTCCCAGCTGTAGTCGGCCCAGTAGAAGCCCTTGGGCTCGGGCGCGAAGAACTTCACGCCGAGGTCGGAGTACAGCCGCAGCGCCGGGTCGTCCTGGTACTTGGCGGCGTTGATCCCGTCGCTGTCGGCGTAGAGGGCCGCGACGGTGACCGGGTTCGCGGCCGCGGCCTTCCTCAGGCGGTCCGACGCGGCGGTGTACGTCGCCTTCGCCTTGGCGACCGTCGCGGAGTCGGCGCCGAGCGCCAGCGCGAGCTTGGTGGTGTGCTCCACGACGTCCGCGCCGTCGCCGCCGATCAGGATCGTGACGACCGGGGCGATCGCCTCGACCTGCTTCTGCTGGGCCAGGTCCTTGAAGCCGTAGTCGGGCTGGGTGGTGTCGATCGTGCCCTTCTCGTCGGTCGGGTAGACCTCGGAGACGATGATGTCGGGCCTGGCCGCCGCGAGCTTCTCGACGTCGATCTCACCGGCGACCGAGCCGACCTGCTGGACGCCGGAGGTGTCGAGCCCGTCGAAGCGGGCGTCGTCCTTGATCGTCGAGTAGCCCCAGGAGGCGACCGGCTTGAGGCCGTAGTGCATGAGGGGAACGATCTCGTCGTTCATGCCCGCCACGCGGGTCGGCGCGTGGTCGAGCGTCACGGTCTTGCCCAGGTCGTCGGTGAAGGTCCACCGCTGGTGCGAGGCCGCCGCGTCGGAGGTCGAGGAGGAGGTCGAGGAGGAGCAGGCGGCCAGAGCGGCGATCAGAGCCGCGGCGACGAGCGGGAGGAGACGGATGCGTGGAAAGTTCGACATAGTGAGCTTAGGTTAGCCTAACCTAATATGTAGCTCACTCCGGGTTCTGCTCCCGTGCCTCCGCGGCCGACTCGTCCTCCTCGGGCAGCACCAGCGGAGTGCCGGTGACCGGGTCCGGCACCACCCGCGCCCGCAGGCCGAACGCCCGCAGGAGCAGCTCCGGTCGCAGCACCTCGGCCGGTTTCCCGTCGGCGAGCACGCCCCCTTCGCCGAGGGCGACCAGGCGGTCGGAGTAGCGGGCGGCCAGGCCCAGGTCATGGAGCACCATCACGACGGTGGTGCCCGCCTGACGGTTGGTCCGCCGCACCAGCCGCAGCACCTCCAACTGGTGCGCGAGGTCGAGGTAGGTCGTCGGCTCGTCCAGCAGGAGGGTGGGGGCCTCCTGCGCGAGCACCAGGGCGATCCAGGCGCGTTGCCGCTGCCCGCCGGACAGTTCGGTCACCGCCCGGTCGGCGACCTGCGCCAGCCCGGTGTCGGCGAGCACCCGGGTCACCACCGCGTCGTCCGCGGGCGTCCACGGCCGGGCCCAGCTCTGGTGGGGGTTGCGCCCGCGCATCACCAGGTCGCGCACGCTCGTGCCGGCCGGCGCGACCGGGCTCTGCGGCAGGATCGCCAGCCGCCGGGCGACCGCGCGCGAACGCGACTTCCGCAGCGGCTCCCCGTCGAGCAGGATCGTGCCCGCGCTCGGGTCCAGCAGCCGGCCGAACGCCTTGAGCAGGGTGGACTTGCCGCAGCCGTTCGCCCCGACCAGCGTGGTGACGGTGCCGGCCTCGATGTCCAGGTCGATCCCGTCGAGCACGGCGCGCTTGTCGTAGCCCAGCCGTACGCCCCGGGCCTGGAGCACGGGCACGGCGGGGACGGCCGGGGCGTCCCGGTCGGAAACGGCGGGGGCCGCGGGTGCGTCCCGGCCGGGAACGGCGGGGTCCGCGGGTACGGTCCGGTCGGCGGGTGCGCCCCGGTCGGCGGCGGGTACGGCGGTCACGTCGTCATCTCCTTGCGGTGTCTGACCAGCAGCCAGATCAGGTAGGGCGCGCCGACCACGGTCGTCACGATCCCGACCGGCACGTCCCACGGGAAGACCGTGCGGGCGAGGGTGTCCGCGAGCAGCACCAGGCAGGCGCCCGCCAGCCCGGACAGCAGCAGCGGCGGGCGGGCGGTGCCTGCGGCGCGCACCGCGATCTGGGGCGCCACGAACGCGACGAAGCCGACCGGTCCCGCGGCGGCGACGGCGGCCGCCGTCAGCAGCACCGTCAGCGCCACCACGGTGAGCCGGTGCAGTTGGACCGGCAGCCCGACGCCACGCGCGACGCCGTCCCCGAGGTGCGAGACGGCCAGGGCCGCGGAGCCGGCGAGCGCGAGCGGCACCAGCACGGCCACCGCGACCAGCAGCGGGCGTACGCCGTCCCACGACGCGCCGGACAGTGAGCCGACCAGCCACTGCGAGGCGGCCGTCGCCTGCGTGATGCGGGCCCGCACCAGCAGGTAGCTGGTGCCGGCGTCGAGCATCGCGGCCACCCCGATGCCGACCAGCACCAGCCGGTAGCCCTCGACTCCGCCGCCGCGCCAGCCGAGTCCGTAGACCAGCGCGGCGGCCGCGACCGCGCCGAGCGCGGCGACGGTGGGCATGCCCGCGCCCAGCAGCAGCCCGCCGACGCTCTCGCCGCCACCGCCGATCACGACGGCCGCCACCGCGCCGAGCGACGCGCCGGAGGTGACGCCGACCACGTCGGGCGTGGCCAGCGGGTTGCGGGTGACGGTCTGCATGAGTGCCCCGGCGACACCGAGGGCGAGTCCCACGAGCGCGCCGGTGAGCACCCGCGGCATCCGCAGCGTGATCACGATGAGCCGGTCGAAGGTGCTGCCCCGCCCCGCGAGGGTGCGCAGGATGTCGGGCACCGAGACCTCCGCGCCGCCGACCGCGATCGCGGTGACGACGAGCGCGAGAGCGAGCAGCGCGGCCACGAGGGTGGCGATCAGGACGCGCGGGCGCCAGGCGAAGCCGAGCGGACCGACCAGCAGGCCGTGCCGCGGCGCCGGCCGCCCGCCGGCCGCGGCGGAGTCCGCCGACTCGGCGGTCTCGGCGGGGCCCGCCGTCCGCGCGGACCCGGCCGAACGCACCGGCTCGGCGGGCCTCACAGGCTCACCAGCGATCGGCGCCGGGCGACCACCACGAAGAACGGCCCGCCGACCACCGCGAGCATGATGCCCACCTGGACCTCCGAGGAACCGCCGACCTCGCGGCCGGCGACATCGGCGAGCAGCACCACCAGGCATCCCACGAGTGCGGAGGCCGGCAGCAGTCGGCGGTGCCCCGCTCCCACCACCGCGCGCGCCAGGTGCGGGACGACCAGTCCGACGAACGCGATCGGGCCGGCCGCGGCCGTCGCGGCGGCGGTGAGCAGGGTGATGGCGGCCAGTCCGGTGCCGCGCGCCACGAGCAGGTTCTCGCCGAGGCCGCGCGCGAGGTCCTCGCCGAGCGCGAGGTTGTCCAGGGCGCGGGAGTTGAGCGCCGCGAGCACCAGCCCGGCGAGCGCGAACGGCACCGTGGCCCACACGTCGTGGAGTTGGCGGCCCGACAGCGAGCCGACCACCCACAACTGGTAGGCGCGCAGGCTGTCGCGGTCGGCGAGGGTGAGGAAGGAGGTGACGGCGCCGAGCAGCGCGGAGACCGCGGTGCCCGCGATGGCGAGCGGCACCGGGTTCGCGGTGGCACTGCCGGCCACGGTGATCGCGAACGCGGCGGTGCTCGCCACGAGCGCGCCCACCAGCGCGAGGCCGACCGAGGCGGCGGGCCCCGACACCCCGAACACCACGATCCCGAGCACCACGGCGAGCCCCGCGCCGGCCGATACGCCGAACAGCCCGGGATCGGCGAGGGGGTTGCGGGTGTGTCCCTGCATGACGGTGCCCGCCACGCCCAGGCAGACGCCGGTGATCAGGCCGATGACCGTGCGCGGCACCCGCGAGCCGTAGACGACGGCGGCGTCCGTGCCGGAACCGGGGTGCAGCAGTCCGTGCAGCACCGCGCCGGGGGTGAGCGGATTGCTGCCCAGCAGGAGGCTCGCGACGCACGCGGCCGCGACCGCCAGGGTCAGCGCGCCGAGGGCCCGCGGACCGCCGGCGCGGGACGGGAACGGCCGGCGGGTCCGCTGCGGCGGTGCGGCCGGCTCCGTGGCTACGATCACGAAAGTTAGCTTAGCCTTACCTACATGAGCACTCGTACACGCACCCTGACGCGCGAATCCCGGCTGTTCCGAGCCTCGGTGGCCTCGACCACGCGGCTGACCCCGAACATGCAGCGGGTGACCGTACGCGGCGACGAACTGCGGGAGTTCCCGTGGCGCGGCTACGACCACTGGTTCCGGCTGTTCTTCCGCCACCCGCACCAGGAGCGGTTCCACGTGCCGGAGGCCGGGGGCGAGACCTGGTGGAAGCCGTACCTCGCGATGCCCGACGAGATCCGGCCGCACTGCGCCAACTACACGGTGGCCGACTTCCGTGCGGAGGACGGCGAGATGGACATCGACGTCGTGGTGCACCGCGGTCCGGACGGCGAACTGGCCGGCGCCGTCGCGATCTGGGCCTGCTCGACCGCGCCCGGGGAGGAACTCGCCCTGATCGACCAGGGCATCCTCTACGACGCGCCCGACGACGCCTCCAGCGTGCTGCTGGTCGCCGACGAGTCCGGGCTGCCGGCCGTCGCCGGCATCCTGCGCTCGCTGTCGCCCGACACGGTCGGCCGCGTGTTCCAGGAGGTGCCCTCCGACGGCGACTGCCGCGTGCTGTCCGGACCGCCCGGGGTACGGGTCGAGTGGATTCCGCGCGCCGACGAGCGGACGGTGCCCGGCAGCGCCGCGCTGGCCGCGCTGCGCGGCCACGACGCGGTCGATCCGGGCGGGTACGCCTTCGTGGTGGGCGAGCAGACGCTCGCCACGGAGGGGCGCCGCCACTTGCACCGGGCCGGAATGCCGAAGAACCGCATCACCTTCTCGGGCTTCTGGAAGTCCGAACTCCACTGACCCGCCCGCCACGCGTCCGGCCGCCGGCCCTCCCGCCTCCTCTCCTGGGGTGAACGGCTGCTGCGCCTCGGCCGGCGCAGGCGGCCGGCCGGATAGGAAGGGATAGGGCACGACCTGGCGCGACCGACGCCGCGCCGGCCCCCGAACCGGGCCGACCGCCCGGAGAAGGGTGACGCATGGACGCGCGCCGAAGGCGGCCCGGCGGCTCCGAGCGGGCCCGGCTTCAGGACCGCCGGCAGCGGCAGCAGCGACGCCAGCGCGAGCGGCGCCGCGAGCAGGCCCGCGGGCCGGGCGACGAACGGGACCTGGAGGTGTCGCGCGAGCGCGCCCGGGAGCGGGCCCGGGAGAACCCGGAGAAACGGTCCGCCCAGCGGGTGGACCAGCTCTACCGCACGCTGCTGCGCCGCCGCAAGCAGTCGCTCGCCCCCGAGGACGTCGCCGTCGCGGACCTGCCGAAGGTGCGGCTGGCGGTCACCGCGGCCGCGCTCGGCAACACCATGGAGTGGTTCGACTTCGGCGTCTACGCCTATCTGGCCGACACCCTCGGCAAGGTGTTCTTCCCGTCGAGCAACCCCGCGACGCAGGTGGTCTCGACCTTCGCCACCTTCGCCGCCGCCTTCCTCGTGCGCCCGCTCGGCGGGCTGGTCTTCGGGCCGCTGGGCGACCGGATCGGCCGGCAGCGGGTGCTCGCGATCACCATGATCATGATGGCCGCGAGCACCTTCGCGGTCGGCCTGCTGCCCACCTACTCGTCCGTGGGGCTGCTCGCGCCGCTGCTCCTGCTGGTGTGCCGGCTGGTGCAGGGCTTCTCCACCGGCGGAGAGTACGCGGGCGCGACCACGTACATCGCCGAGTACGCGCCGGACCGGCGGCGCGGCTTCCTCGGTAGCTGGCTCGACTTCGGCACGTTCGTGGGCTACTCGCTCGGCTCGGGGCTGGTCACGGTGCTCACCCTGACCGCGGGATCGGACGGGCTGCGGGAGTGGGCGTGGCGGATCCCGTTCTGGGTCGCCGGGCCGCTCGGCATCACCGGCCTGTACATGCGGCTGAAGCTGGAGGACACCCCGGCGTTCAAGGAGGAGGCCGAGCAGGCGGCGCACGCGGTGCCCGGCGAGGGCAGCCCGGTGGACGAGGCGCGGCAGTCCGGCGGCGGACGGCTGAAGGAGATCTTCACCGACCACTGGCAGGCCGTGCTGATCTGCATGGGTCTGGTGCTGCTCTACAACGTCACCAATTACATGGTCACCTCCTACCTGCCGACGTACATGACCTCCACGCTCGACTTCGGCGACACCACCGCGCAGTTGCTGGTGCTGGCGACGATGCTGCTGGTGGTCCTGACGATCACCGTGGTGGGCCGCAGCTCGGACCGCTGGGGGCGGCGGCCGGTGTTCATGACCGGCAGCGTCGCACTCGTCGCGCTGTCGGCGCCGGCGTTCCTGCTGATCCGGCAGGGCGGGATCGTGCTGCCCGCGGTGGGCTGCGCGGTGCTGGGTCTGCTGCTGGTCACGTTCGCCGGCACCTCCGCGGCCACGCTGCCCGCGCTCTTCCCGACCCGGATGCGGTACGGCGCCCTGTCGATCGCCTTCAACATCTCCGTCTCGCTGTTCGGCGGCACCACTCCGCTGTTCGCCTCGGCGCTGGTGGCGGCGACGGGCGACGACATGGTGCCGGCGTACTACCTGATGGTCGCCGGGGTGGTCGGATTCGTGTCCACGCTCTTCCTGCGGGAGACGGCCGGCAAACCGCTGCCCGGCTCCCGCGCGATGGCGGAGACGCCCGGCCAGGCGCGGCGCCTGGTGGCCCGCAGCCGCACGGCCGCGGGACGGCAGGCCCGGGACATGTGGATCAAGCTGCGCGGCCGGCACTGAACGCGGCCTCCCCCGGCCCGCGTTCCCCGGTCCCCCCGCCCGCCCCGCCCGGGCCGACCGGGGGACGGACCGGACGCGCCGGGAGACGGCCCCGGGAGGTCCGGAACTGTCGGCGCCGACGGGGTGTCCTTTGGTGAGGCAGCGTCACAGCGAAGGAGCGTCCCGATGTGGTCCACCGTCATAGCCGTGGCCGGCACCCTGCTCGGCGGGGCGCTCACCGGATTCCTCCAGAGCCGCGGTGAGCGGCGGTCCCGGCTCGCCGCCCGCGCCGACGAGAAGGCACGGGCGCTGCGTACGGCGCTCGGCGAACTGGTCGCCGCGCTCGGTGACCACCGGCGGGCGATGTGGTACCGCGAGCTGCTGCGGCTGGACGGCGCGGACCGGGAGGCGTTCGAGGCCGCGCGCGCGGAGTCCCGCGCCACCCGTTCGGCGGTCACCGCGCCGCTGGTGGCGGTCTCGGTCATCGAGCCGGCCCTCGCGCAGGCCGCCCAGCAGGCCGCGCGCAGCGCGTTCGACCTGCGCGACGCCCCCGACCGCGCCGAACTCGCCGCCCGCCGCGAGCGGGCGATCGCCGCGACGGACGAGCTGGTGGCGGCGGTGGGACGCGCCATGGCCTGACGCCCGCAGGCCCGCCCGGCGCGGTCCGGCCGGACCGTCCGGGCCACGACAGGCCCTCAGGGCGGGGGCGGGGACAGGAGGCGGCACCGGGTCATACGGTCACCACGCCGCGCGGGTCGAGAAGCTCCACGATCACCGAACCGCCGGGCGGCTCCGCGGTGGTGGCCGGCGGCCACCGGAGGGAGGGCGTGGCGATCATCGGGACGTCCTCCGCGGAGGGCACGTCCTGGCCGGACGCCCGCAGGCCGTCCAGCGCGGACGTCAGCGCGGCCTTGTAGGCGGCGGCGACCGCGCGGGAGCGGGCCTCGGCGAACTGGACGGAGCGGCCGAAGTGCGGCACCCCGTCGACGGACAGCACCGCCTCGTCCTCGATCCGCAGGACCGGCACCGGCCCTCCCCCGGCCACCACCGCGGCGATCGCCGCCGCCGCCTCCTGTGCGCTGCCGGCGACCCACGCCCGCTGACCGGGCGTCAACCGCACCGCGCCGTCGGAGGTACCGCCCTCCGGGGGCGCGTCCCACACCGGCGAGCTGTCGTCCGACAGCGTCGCCGGGGCGTGCACCGGCCCGTACCCGCCGCCCCCGTGCCCCGGCATCCGCACCGGCGCCTGAACCGCCGGCGCGTGCTCGGAGGGGTGGACGGCCGACGGCGCGCCATGGGTCACGGGCGCCACGACCGGCGTGTGCGGCTCCGTCACCACGATCGACGGCACCTGCGCCTTCACCGGAGGCGGCAGGACGCCCCCGCTGTCCTCCGTCCCGCCGTGCGCGGTGTCCGAAGCGTCAGAGGTGTCCGAGGCGGCCGTGCGGCCCGCGGTCGACGTGGAGGAGACCACTGCGGGGCGGCTGGTCGACGCGGTGATCGGCTCCGACCCCGAGGCGGCCGTGGTCGTGGTGACCGGCCGCACGACCGTGGGAGGCGTAGTGGAACCGGTCGGGGCCGCCGTCGAGGTCGTGGCCGTGGTGTCGGCCACCGGGTTCGGGATGTCCGTGGCCGTGGTCGACGTCGTGCTCGTCGTCGTGTCGGTGGCCGTCGTCGTGTCCGTGGTGGTCGTGGTCGTGGTCGTGTCCGTGGTGGTGGTCGTGTCCGTGGTGGTCGTCTTGGGGGCGGTGGACCAGTAGTAGGCGTGGTGGGTGGTGCTGGCCGGGGCGCCGTACGTCCCGTTCGCGTCGTACTTCTGGAGGGTGATGCGGACGGGCTGGCGGAAGAGGCGCTGGACGCCCTCGGTCTTGCCCTGGCCGGGCTTGTCGCCGGTGAGGCCGTGCGGGACCGCGGGCGGGGTCAGCCGCCGGCCGGGGGTGCCGGGCGGCCGGCTGACCGAGGCGTCGGCCTCCAGCGCCTGGTCCCGGCTGATCTGCATCGAGTTCAGCCCCGGCAGCGGCACCGTCAGCCCGGGGTTGCGGGTGAGGAACACGACGTCCGCGGGGGCGACGCTGTAGGACACCCCGCGCCCGGCGGACGTGGTCAGGTCGTCCTCGGTCGAGACGGTGACCTCGTCCGTCCCGTCGTCCCGCCGTCCGACCTCCTGTGCCTGGCCGGTCGGCTCCATCGTGACCTTCAGACCGGTCCGGTGGTCGTCGCCGAGCGGCACCGTGCGGTAGCCGCCCGCCGGGTCCTTCAGGTGCGGGAAGACCGTGGACAGCGCCTGGCCGGACAGGGCCTGCCGGGTGGAGACCTGCTGGGTGATCGGCGTGGTCTGCTCGGTGTGGAGCTGGTGTCCCGGGCCCACCCGCGGGTCGTGGATGAAGGAGTCGACGACCCTCCGGGCCGCGTCGGGCGTCATCGCCCACGCCGCGTGGCCCAGCGCCCCGGTCGTCGCGCCCCACGCCTGGGACGCGACCGAGCCCGTCCGGCCGAGGATGCCGTTGCCCCACGGACGCGGCGTGTTGAGCACGTTGTGCGCCGTGTCGATCAGCCGCTCGGGGTGGTCCACGCCGACCAGGTCGTGGCCGGAGTCGAAATCGGCCTGCCACTGGGCGCGTTGCTCGGGGGTGCCGTTCACCGGTCCCAGCTCCACACCGCCGTCCTGGTCGCCCGGGCCGTGCTGCACGCCGGACTGCTGACCGGTGCCGCCGGACTGGTGCGGGGTGGTGGTCGTGGTGGTGCCGTCGCCCGCGGTGCGGCCGCCCGTGGTGGCGGTGACCGGCTCGGTGGTCGTCATCGACTCGGGCACCCATGCGGAGGCGCGCCAGGCAGGACGGACGGGCTGGGGCGCCGGCATGTTGACGAACCGGTTGCCGGCGTTGCGGCGCGTGACGGTCACGTCGAACCGCATGGGGGTGCTGAACTTGTGCAGGTCCCCGGTGGAGGTCGTCTTGTGCTCGATCTTCGTGGTCTGGCCGGACGAGTGCGACGAGTTGCCCTTCGCGTCGGCGCCGGCCGTCCCGGTGTAGGTCACGTTGTTCAGGTGATTCTCCGCGGTCGGGGCGCGGTAGGAGGCGCGGATGTTGCCGTCGGCGCCCGCCGACCAGGTACGGCCGCTGTCGCCGGTGACGGCCTCGCTCACGGCGACCTTGCGGGTCGCGCCGCCGTCCGACTGCCGCCCGTCGTGCTGCCAGCCCCCGGGGGTGCCCTTGATCAGCACCTGCGTGACGGTGCGGACGCCGTGGTGGTTGTCGACCCGGTGCACCAGGACGCCCGGCCCCACGAGGTCGTCGTAGTGGGCGCCGAGGTGGTCGGGCGTGATCACGTCCGCGAACGGGAGCGCGGACACCGGGACGTCGCCGAGGCCGTCCCCGGCTTCGAGGTCGCCCGGGGGGAGCGCGCCGCTGCGGATCTGGCGGTCCACCTCGCGCAGGATCTCGTCGGTCGACGGGATCTCGACCCGGCTGCCCCCGCTGACCCCGTTCTCCAACGGCACGGAGCGCCGCGGCGGTTGCGCCGTGTCCGTCCCGGTCCCGGTGTGCGAGCCCGTCGTCGCGGTCGTGCCGTTGCCGGTCGCGGTGGCCGGCCGGCCGGGCTGGGTGAGGGCTTTGACGTCCTCGTCGGACAGCAGCACCCGGACGCGGTGGTCGTGGGTGACGGGATCGCCGTAGGTGACCTCGCCGGTCGAACCGGTCACCTTGCCCTGGAGGATGACGCGCGCGTCACCCTCGTAGACGTGCCACGGGCCGTTCTGGGACGTCTTGCGGTTCGTGGTGAAGGTGTGCTTGACCGCGTCCGCGCTGCTGCCGCCGTACGACCCCTTGCCGCGGCCGCCGCCACGTAGCTGGTAGGTGGAGGCGTGCGCGTCCTTCGGCGTTCCCGGGAACCGCCCGAAGTCGCCGCCCAGACCGCCCTTTCCGGTCAGCCCCGCCTTGTCCTGCACCTTGACCGACGTCTCGGTCTTCGTCTCGACGTCCAGTTTCCCGTCGCCGGAGAGCGTCTCGCGGTAGGTCAGGTTGCTCAGCCGGGTACGTTGGGAGAGCCCGGCGGTGTCCCGGTTGCGGCCCGAACCCACGTGCTGGTCGGCCGTGTTGGTCCACCCGCCGTGCGACGCCGAGACGTTCGCCCGCAGGTTGGCCTGGGTCGCGAGCGGGTCGACCACGTCGTGGAGGTCCGGGACACGCGCCGGCAGCGGCGAGAGGCTCTTGGCCTGCCGGGCGTTGAAGGCGTTCTCGATCGCCTCCCGGGCGTTGTCCCGGTACGTGTCCTCGCCGCCGACGTGGTCCACGAGGTGGTGGTCCGGCAGCCGGTCGATCGTCACCTGCCGGGGCGGCGCCTGCGCGGGCGTCTCCGTCCGGCCGACGTCCACGGTCACGCGTCCGCCCCCGGTGTCGACGTGCTGCACCGCCTGGTGGTGCGCCTGGATCGGCAGGGTCGGCACCCGCAGCACCGGGTGGTCCGCGTCCTGACGCACCGTCAGTACGTCGAAGGAGACCGGGTACGTGTAGCGGTCGCGGTCGCCCGTGACCGTCAGCGTGCGTTTCACCTCGGTGCTGTCGGCGACCGTCGTGCCGTGCGTGGGCGCGTAGGTGCCGTCGGCGTTCACGTTGAGGAAACCGCGCTGGAAGTCCGTGTGGTCCAGCGAGCTGCGCAGGTTGCCGCTGCCGGCCACCACGTGCGAACTGCCCTGCGTCACGGACCGTTCGGCCCCGGCGCTCTGGGTGAGGGTGTTCTTCGCCGTCGCGTTCCGCGTGCCGTCGTGGGTGCCGTCGCCGAGGTTGGCCTTCACCAGCACGTCGTACGTCTTCGCGTTCAGGAACGGCAGGTGCGAGCTGTCCAGGCTGACGCGGAAGCTGCCGTCGACCAGTTTGTGGCCGCTGCCGCCGAGTTGGGACGGCGCGATCTGCCGGCGCAGGTCCGCGAGGTTCGTGATCGCCTTCGGCGAGACGCGCACCGGCTGGTGGCCGCCCGCGGCCGCCGTCCCGGTGGGCGGATGGACGACGTGCGGCGGCGGCAGCACCCCGGGGGCGGTCTGCCACAGCGTCTGCACGATGTGGCGCTCCAACTGCTCGGAGCCGGGGAAGTCGGAGAAGGTCGTGCGCTGGACCAGCCCGGGGCCGCTCAACTGCTGCCCGGGCGGCGGCTGCCGCACCGCCGGCGGCTGCGTGGTGCCGGTGGTGGTCGTCCCGTCGGTGTGTCCGGCGGTGCCGGTGGTGCTTCCGGTGGTGTCGCCGGTCACGGTGCCGGTGGTGCCGGTCGTCGTGCCGGTCGTGTGCCCGGTGGTGCCGGTCGTCGTGGAGGTGGACGTCGAGGTGGACGTGGTGGTCGTCGCCGGCTCGTGGGGACGGGGCAGGACGCGCACGACGTCGCCGGTGGGTGCCCGCCTCGGCGGCTCCACCTGCACCACGTGGGTACCCGGCGCGGGGGCCGGCGGCGGGGTGTGGTCGGTGATCTCCTCCGTCGTGGTGGAGTGCAGGCCGTCGGTGCCCGGCGAGAGGGTCTGGCGGGTGAGCCAGACCCGGAAGCGGGTGGGGGTGCTCACCACGTCGGCGGGCCCCTTGTCCTCGACGGTCACCCCGTCCTCCACGGCGTGCGTGCCCTTGGCGCCGTAGGCCGTGGACTGCCCGTACGTGTACGTGCCGGTCCCCGTCAGCCACTTCGTCTCCGCCGAGGTCTTGCTGTGCCACACCTCGCCGGACGCGCCACCGCCCGCGCCCAGCGCCCACCCGCTGCTCTGCGAGTGGTTGCGGGCCTGCTCGCCCTTGGTGCCGAACCCGGAACTGGTGGTGGTGTCCGTCGTGTGCAGCACCGTGGACGTCCCCGGTTCCGCGGTCAGCCGCAGGAAGCCGGTGCCGCCGTCGGACAGCGTCAGCGGCTTGGAGATCAGGCCGGGGCCCGACACCTGCTCGAACTGCTTGATGACGTTGTCGGTGTCGAGGAAGTCCACGATGTCCTGGTGGGCGGTCCCCGCCGGCCGCGCGTCCTTCGGCAGCGCGTCGAAGACGGAGTCGCGGACGCCGTCCAGGCCGGTGATGGTGAGCGGGTGGCCGCTCGCGGTCCGCGGCGCGTGCGCCGGTGCCGGCGCGGGTGCGTGCGTCTGCGTCTGCGTCTGCGCCGTTCCGGACGTGGTGGCCGGCGCCGTGTGGTCGCCGTCCGCGGTGCGCGGCGGCGGGTTCCAGCCCTCCCAGGTGTGCGGACCGGTGGCCGAGCGGGGCGAGGACCGCGGCACGTCGGCCCGCAGTTGCCCGCCGACCGGCGCCGGCGGCGCAGCCGGCGTCCCGCCGTGGCCGCCCACCCCGACGGGGTCGCCGTGGTGGTCCACGACCTGGATGTCGAAGGTGGCCTGCGAGGTGTAGCTGTCGGTCTTCCCGGTCAGCTTGACCTCGCCGGCCGACTTCGCCGAGGTCGAGCTGGTGGTCTCGGTGCCGTGGCTGGCGCCGCCGGCCTTCGCCGAACCGTTCACCAGCAGGAGCAGGTTGGGGTTGAGCTGCTGGATGACCGACGGGTTGTAATCCAGCCCGGCCTGCGACGTCGTCAGCTCCGTCTTCACCTTGGGCGGCGCGTACTCCCCCTCGGACTTCACGTCGAGCCCGTCGCCGTCGTTGTCCTTGGCGGCGTCGCGGGTCGGGTCCAGTTGCCACGGCGTGGTCCGCGCGCCGACCCGCACCTCGTACGGGTGACCGTCGACGTGGATCGGGAAGCGCCAACCCCCGTTGATCATCTTCGGGTACTGCTTGCGGAAGTTCGCGGGGTCGAACTGGCCGTTCAACCGCTGCGTCACCAGCGGGTCGTTCGCCTTGCCGCCGAGCAGCGTCTCGACCCTCCGGCGCACCTCGTCCGGCCCGGGCGCCTCCACGATCCGCTTGCCCGCGAGGGAGCTGCCGTGCCAGCCGTCGGTCAACTGCGCGGGCGGGTCCCCCTCGGGACGCCCGGTGGTCCTCGTCCCCGGCACGGTCCCGTCGTCGGTCCCGTCGGTGACCACCGGCACGTCGTCGGTCGTGGGACGGCCGTGATCGGTGGTGGTGTCGCCGTGGTCCGTGGTCGTGTGCTCGTGATCGGTAATCGTGTCGTCGTGGTCCGTCGTGCCGTGGTCGTCCACCGGCGTCGTGTGCTCTGTGGTCGTGTGCTCGGTCGTCGTCGTGTCGTGATGCTCGGCCACGGTGTCGTCGTGGCCGATCGCCGTGTCGTCGTGGCCGATCGCCGTCGTGGTGTGGTCGTCCACCGGAGCGGTGTGGTCGTCGGACGGCACCGTGGGGTGCTCGATCGGCGTGGTGTGGTCGTCGACCGGGGGCGCGTGCTCCTCGACCAGGGGCGTGTGGTCGCCGCCCGACGTCCCGAGGGGGGCCGTGTCGTCGGACGGTTCCTCGTGGGTGACGGCGGGCGGGTGGTCCGACGGCGGGGTGACCGTGACCGTCGGCGGGTGCTGGTCCGTCACGGTGACCGGGGTGTCCTCCGGGGGCTCGGACGACGTGGTGGAGGTCTCGGCGTAGGGGTCGGTGACCGGGTCCACGTGGGTGTGGTTGCGGGGCACCGCGGTGGCCTGGGCGCGCGCGGCCTGCCAGGCGGGGTCGTTGTGCGCGTCGGTGTGCGGGCCGGCGCCCGTCGCCGTACCGGTCTGCGGGTGCGGCGCGTCGCCGTGGCCGCCGGTGAGGGCGCCGAGGAGCGACAGGTGCCGGCTGCCCAGGCCGCCCGGCGGCAGCCCGTCCTCGGACGGCACGTGGTAGTTGCCCATCAACCCGCCGGTGACACCGGCGTCCCCGGGGTCTTCGGTGTCGTGGTACTCGTCCCGCAGGCCGATCTGGTGGCCGATCTCATGCGCGTACGCGATCGGCGGCGCGCCGGTGCTCCAGGTGCGCTGGTCCATGGGCGTGCTGCCGTCGCCGTGTGTCAGGTCGACCGTCAGGTGGGCCTGCGCGCCCGGCGGCACGTGCTCGACCGTCACGTGCAGGATGTCGCCGTCCGGCATCCGGTAGCCGGGGTCGTTGAGGTACGTCTGCACGCCTTGCAGCACCCGGTCCTGCGTGTCGGCCACGTCGTCCGCGCCCGTGTCGCCCGGGCGGATGGCGACCTTGACGGTGAGGTCGGTGTACCTCTGCCCGCCGGACTCGAACCGCCGCTGGTCGAACGACGAGTGCAGCACGAACCTCGGCGCGTGGTTGAGCTGGGCCGGCGGCCGGACCACCGGCGGCGGCGTGGACGTACTGCCGTGGTCGCCGGACGTGCCGCCGTGGTCGGTCGCCGGGGCCGTGTGGTCGGTGCCGGTGCCGTCCCCCGACCCGTGCGCGAGAGAGGTGGAGGTGTCCTCGGTACCCGGGCCGTGCGGCAGGTCGTCGAGTCCCCTGGTGTCCGGCACGGGGGTGTCGGACGGGTGGGGCACGGCCTGCGAACCGGCGCCGGGGGCCTGCTGCTCGGACGGCGCCGGACGCTCC
Organism: Streptomyces sp. SN-593; assembly: GCF_016756395.1. NCBI lineage: Bacteria > Bacillati > Actinomycetota > Actinomycetes > Kitasatosporales > Streptomycetaceae > Actinacidiphila > Actinacidiphila reveromycinica. The sequence continues at coordinate 8,753,589 of NZ_AP018365.1, read as the reverse complement.
TGGAGCGGTGCCTGCTCCGATCCGGGGTGGGACGCCGGCTGCTGGCGGACCGGGTCGACGCGGGTGGCGGCGCCGTTCGTTCCGCCGCTCGTGCCCCGCCCCGGTACGCGGTCCGTCCCGGAGCCCGGTGTGTCACCGTGCGAGGAGGACGCCGGCTGGTCGAGCAGGGGCTGGAGACGCTGCCGCGCGGGCGGGGTGCCGCCGGTCGTGACCGGTTCGTGGTCGGCGCCCGACCCGTGGTCGCCAAGGGCCGGCCCGTGGTCGTCGACGGCCGGCTCGTGGTGGTCGACGGCCGGTTGCGGGCCGCCGCTGATCCGGCCCAGGTGTCCAGGGTCCTGCTGCCCGCCGATGCCCTGGCCGAGTTCCCGGCCGAGGTCCGAGGCGCGCTGGTCGTACGGCAGCGCGCTGTCGAGCCGGTCGCGCAGGTCGGCGACGTCCTGCCCGGAGCGGGCGGCGGCCTCCTGGTTCCCCGACAGGAGGTCCCGGGTGTGCTGCTGCTCGGCACCGTCGAGGTCCTGGCGCAGGCGGTCGATCCGGTCCTGGCGCTGCTGGTCGAGCCGGTCCTGCCGGGCGGCATGCTGGTCGAGGGCGCGTTGCGCGTCTTCCGGGGTGTGCGCGTCATAGGCCTGGGCGCGGAGGTCCCGCGAGACCGGGTCGTCGTCCAACGCGTCGAGTCGCTGCCGCAGTTCGTCGTCGGAGGGCACGGCGCCGGGCCCGCCGCGGTCCTGGCCGTCCGTCGCGCGGCCGCCGCCCGTGGTGGTGTCCGCCCCGCCGGTGGTGCCGGTCCCGGTGGGGGCCGCTGTCCGCGCGCCCGGGGCCGGGTCGCGGAGCTGGTCCAGACGCTGCTGGAGGTTCTGCGTCTCCTGCTGCTCGCGGTGGTCGTGGAGGGCATCCAGCGCGGCGGCGGCCTCGTCGGGGGTCGGGGCGTCGCGGATCTGCTGGATCAGTGCCTGCTCGTCGGGGCCGGTGTCGCCGCGCAGCGCGTCGAGGCGCTGCTCCAGGTCGTCGAGGCCGCCGCGGCCGCTCGGCTCGGGCGCGTGGTCGGAGTTGAGGCGGTCGATGCGCTGCTGGAGTGCCTGGTCGGCCCGGTGGTCCTGGAGGTCGGCGAGGGCCCGGGCGGCGGCGTCCGGGGTGTCGGCCCGGTCGACGGCCCGGGTCAGGGCAGTCTCCTGCGGGTCGGGCCCGTTCGGGCCGTTGCCCAACCGGCGCAGCCGGTCCTGGAGGTCGGCGGTCTGTCGCAGGTCAGCGAGCCGGGTGCGCAGCCGGTCCGCGTCGGGCCCGGTGGCGGTGGCGAGCCGGCGCCGTACGTCCTCGACGTCCGGGTGGTACGGCTGCGGGGCGTCGTGGCCGGTGAGCGCCTCCGCCGGTGCGTGCTGCTCCACGAAGTCGGTGTATTCGCCCAGGTGGCTGTCCAGCAGGTCCGGGTCACCGCCTCGGCGGGCCTGCTCGACGGCGTTCACCAGGTCGTCCCAGGTGCCGCGCGCGGACTGCGGCGCCCGGGTGGAGTCGAACCCGCCGTCGGCGTGCTGCCGGAAGGCGTCGTAGCGCTGGTTGAGCGCTGCCGTCTCCACGTGGTCGCGGAACGCCTGGAGCCCGCGGGTAGCCCCGCTCATGTTCCCCGAACGGACCGCCTGGTCGACGGCCTGGCGGTGGTTCTGTCGGTCCGACGGTGACATGCCCGCGTCCCGCCCGGCGCGGTCCAGCGCGTCCACCCGCGCATCGACGCGGGCGATCGGCGAGACGAGCGGGGTGGTCGGCGCGTCGGGGGCGTCGTGGAGGGGGTGCGCCGAGTCCCCGATCGGGTGCGTGGGCACGTCGGGCAGGTCGTGTCCGCCACCGAGCCCGCTCCCGGTCGGGTCGTCGTGGCTGCCGCCGCCGGGCGCCGGCTCCGTGGCGGGCCCCTCCCCGGGGACGTGCGGTGCGGGGGCGGCCGGGGCGCTGCCGGGGGCGTGCGTGGGCACGTCGGGGAGGTCGTGTCCGCCACCGCCGGTGACGGCGGCGGTCCCGCTGTGCCCGGTGGCCGTCGGTGCCGGCTCGGTCGGTGCGGTGTGCGCCGCCGGTGACGTGCCCGGGGTGTGCGTCGGCACCTCCGGGAACGTGTGGGTGCCGCCGCCGGTGGTGCCCGTGCCGCCCGAGGCGAGGGAGGCACCCGGGGTCTCGGTGGGCGGGCTGGGCAGGTCGAGGTGGCTGCTGCCGGTTCCGCCGGGCTGCTCGATCACGGTCGGGCTCTGGTGGGAGGGCGGCGTCTGCGTGCCGCTCTGCGTGTCGGTCGGGGTGGCGCCGCCCGTGTGCCCGGTTCCGGGGCCGCCGGTCTGCCCTCCGACGGTGGCCGGGGCCCGCGGTGCCCGGGGGGCGACCTCGGACGGCCCGCCCTGCGTGGCGCCGCTCCGGCCCGGATCGGACCGGACCGGCGCGGGGCCTCCCGTGCCCTGGCCCGTACCCGTGCCCCGGCTCGTCCCGGTGCCGGCGGTGTCGCCTCCGGTGCCGCCCGGACCGGAGGAGGTCTGTGCCTGCTCCACGTGCACCGGCGGCGCGACGCCGCCCGACGACTCCCCGTGCGCCGGCGGTGCCGACACGTGCCCGCCGCCGGTGGACGCGGCCGCCCCGTCCAGGGTCACTGCGACCGGCGGCCCCGAAGCGGCCGCGGAATGGGGGAGGTCATCGCCGCTGGCACCGGTCGGCGCGTTGCCGGTCGCGGCCTCCTGGTGCGGCACCGCGGCTGGCGACTCCACCGGCACGTGCGAGCCGCCGCTCCCCTGGTGCGACGGCGAGAACACGTTCACGTCCTGGTGCGGCGCCGGGGCCGCGGACTCCACCGGTACGTGCGGGCTCCCGCTCCCGTGCTCCGTCGGCGTGAACGTGCGCACGCTCTCGGGCGGCGCGGAGGTGGCGGCGCTGCCAGGGGTGCCGTTGGTGCCGGTGGACGTACGTGTCGGGGGCGCCGTGGTGGTGTTCGCGGCGGCGGGCGCGTGGTCGGTGGACGCGGCGGGGAACGCCGTGGTGAAGCCGGGCAGCCCACCGTCCTGCGTCCCGGCGCCGTCACGCGCGACGGACACGGCCGTTCCCGTTCCGCCCCCGGCGGCCAGGCTGTGCGTGACCGTGGTGGGCGGGGTGCTCTGCGAGGTGAACGTGCCGGTCCGGTCGCCGCCGGTGGCGCCGTCACGCGTGGCGGGCGGAGCGGTGCCGCCCGTGGTGCGGGCGTCCGTGGTGCGGGCGTCCGTGGCGCGCGCGTCCGTGGCCGCGTTCGACTGCTCGGTGCCGTGCCCGCCCGCCGTGCCGGAACCTGTCGAACCGTTCGAACCGGTGGACCCGGTGGACCCGTTCGTACGGGTCTCGGTGGGCGGCGCGGCGACGTGTGTGGTGACGGGGGCCGTCGCGGGCGGCTGGTGGGTTTCCGTCTCCTCCGCGGGTGCGTGACCGCCCCCGGACGTGGCCGGCGGGCGCACGTCCGCGGGCGCCTCGGAGCCGTGGTCGTCGCCGCCGGTCGTCCGTACGGTCGTACCGCCGGAGCCGCCCGTGGGCGTGGCGTCGTGGTTGCTCCCGCCGAACCCGCTGCCGCCGCTGCCGCCGAGGTCGCCGCCCGTCAGCTTGTCGGGGCGGTGCAGGTCGGGCAGGTCCATGGTGTTCGGCAGGTGGAAGTCGAAGTCGTCGACCTTCGTGTCGTCGCCACCGCCGCCGCGCCGCTTGCCGCCGCCGGCCATCGCGCCGATCGCCCCGGCCGCGCCGCCGAACCCCAGGTCCGACGGCTCCCCGCTGTGGAAGAGCTCGTTCAGGGCCGCGGTGCTGGCGACCCCAGACGCCCCGCCCAGGATTCCCCGGCCGATCAGCGAACCGGCGAACTTCGGCACGAAGGCGTCGCCCAGGCCGAAGGTGAGCCCGCCGATGGCGCCGCCGATCGCCCCGCTCTCGATGGCGGAGATCGTGTTCTGCACGCTCCAGGAGGTGCGGTCGCCCTTGAGCATCTGGATGCCCTGGATGACCGCGTCCATCCCGACCATCATGCCGATGCCGGTCGCGATCGACGTCAGCAGGCGGCGCAGCAGCATCCGCACGACCAGCCGTACGGACGTGATCAGCGCGGGGATGACCTCCGGCGCCCAGAACGACATCTGGGCGATCTCGGCGGCCAGCCACACGAGTTGCACCAGGATCATGTACTTCGCGTACTCCAGCTGCACCCCGGTGTTCCTGCCGAGCTTGCCGAGTTCGCCCGACGCCTTGGCCATGTCCGGGACGTTGGACTGGAGTTGGTTGACGAAGGACGCGAACTCGTCCGCCACGGATCCGCCGACGCTGTGCAGCACCCCCCTGGTGGCGGGCGCTATCTCCTGGCTGATGGCCTCCAGCGCCTGCGCGGCCTCGTCCCAGGCCAGGCCGAGGCTGTGCATCTTGTCCTCGTCGCCCTTGGGCCAGGACTGGCCGACGGCGAGCCGGGCGACCCAGGCGAGTTCCGGGGGCAGGTTGACGCTCACGAGCGGCTTGACCTCGGGCGGCTGCCGTTGTCGCCGGTCTCGGGCACCGTGCCGGGTTCGAGCGAGGTGCCGAGCTTGCGGGCGGAGTCGGAGTTCTGCGACTCGATGCTCTCGTAGCCGCGGGCCATGGTCTTCAGGCCGTCGCCGGTGCTGCGCAGGACGTCGCCCGCGTCGAGCGTCGCCTCCAGGATCTGCCCCTTGGGCTTGGTGTACTGCCGCAGGAACGCCTCCCCGGTGGCGTCCTCACCCCAGGGCTCCCCGAGCGAACCGAGCTTCGCCTCCAGCGAGCTGTGCACGTCGAGGAAGCGCTGGGCCAGCTCCTGCATGTAGGGCATCTGGGCCTGGAGACCGTCGGTGTCGACCGAGAACGACTCGCCTGACATGGGAACTCCCTGAGGTGGACGCGGTGGTGAAGCCTGGGTGGGGGGACGGGGGTGGGGCCCCGGCGAGGGGATCGCCGGGGGCGGGCGGGTCGGACCGAGGGGGTCACGGGCGGCCGGCGGCCCCTTCCGGGCGGCCGTTGTCGATGTAGTCCCGCACCTCGTCCGGCATGGCCGGGTCGTCGGGCAGGATCGCCTTGGGATCGACCTCGCCGCGCAGCAGGTCGGTCACGGTGACGCCGGGCGGCAGCGCGAGGGAGGTGAGTTCGGCGACCTTCTCCATGGCCTCCGCCCGCGCCTCGCGGATGGTCGCCAGCAGCGCGTCCGCCAACTCCTTGGGCGCCATGCGGTGGTAGGCGCCGGTCGGGAACTCGATGGCCGTCACGTCGCCCTGGGCGCCCACGGTCACCTTGACCGTCTGGCGCGGCGCGGTCGCCGTGCCGGTGACCTCGTTGATCCGGCGCCGGGTCTCGGCGGCCTCCTCGCGCTGCTTGCGGTACAGCTCCAGGAGTCCTTCGATGTCCTGGTCGTACGGGGTGCTCATCGCTTCCTCTCCTCGCGTCGCCGTCGTGCCGCGCCGTCCCGGGCCACGGGGGCCACTCAGTACACCCCGTCCGGGCCGCCGGCGACAGGCGGCGACCCCCAGGTGTCGCCTTCCTGCACCAGCAGGTCGGCGATGCCGCGGGTGGCGGGCTCCTCCTCGGCGGACTCGTCGTGCGCCGCCTCGGGCTCCTCCTCGTCCCAGTCGTCGTCCGGTGAGGCGGCGGCGCAGGACAACGGCTGGTCGGCGGACGGGAGGAGAGTCGACTCCCCGCCTGCGGCGGGCCGTTGGGGGCGCCAGGTGGCCAGCGGCTGGTCCGCGTCGTCGCCCTCCTGGGGCGGCTCCGCGCCACGCGGGGCAGCGGGGGGCGCCATGCCCCAAGTGCCCTCGTCGGCGGTGGCGTAGCCGGGCGCGGTCACCTCCGGCTCCTCCTCCGGGCGTCCGGCCCACAGCAGCGGGACGAAGGCCGCGCCCGCGACGCCCCACGCCGCGGTGTCCTCCTCCGACAGGTCGTCGTCGGCCGGCCGGAGCACGACCAGCGGGTCGCCGAGGTCGGCGGCTCCCTGCCCGTCGTACGTGGCGTACTGCGGGTCGCCGGCGTGCTCCGGGGTCCCCGGCGCTGCTGGGGCGGTCATCCCCGCCGCGAGCGCGTCGGCGGCCAGTGCCTCGGGGGCCGCGGGTTCGGTGAACGCCTCACCGGTCGGCTCCACGAGCGTGCCGCGGTCGTCGTCGTCCCCGCGGCCGGTCCCCGCGGGAGCCCCCGAGCCGCCCATCGGCAGGAACGGGGCCGCGGCCGGTACGGCCGACGCCTCGGCCGCCGCGGGCACGGCGAAACCCTCGGACGCGGTGCCACCGGACTCGTCGCCTTCGGCCGCGGACGGTGCGGGAGCGGCTCCCGTGCCGCCGTCTGCGCCGGTCGTCAGCCCGGACAGGGCGCCCGTGCCGGGGGCGGACAGGGCGGTGCCCGCCGCTTCCGGGTCCGGCGCGCCCTCGTCCGTCCACGGGTCCGCGCTGGGGGCCAGCAGCCCGGAGGCGTCGGAGGACACGCCGTCCTCCCGGCCCGCTGCGCCGCCCGGCACCCCGCCTGTCCCCGGCATCATCATGCCGGGTTCCGCGTCCGGTGCGGCCGCCGCCGTCTCCTCCTCCGCCCCGGTGCCGGGCAGGTCGAGCCGCCCCTGCCCACCGGGTACGGTCCCGGCCGCCTCGATGTCGCCGTCCGCCGTGTCGGCGTCGCCGGTCCACGGCTCCGCCGTCGGGTCGAGCAACCCGGACGCATCGCTGCGGTCCAACCCACCCTGCGCCGACTGCGCACCCCCACCCATCCCCGGCATCAACGGCATCCCACTCCCCACACCGCCCACACCCGCGGCCTCACCACCCAACTCCGACGAACCAGGGAACTCCGACGGCTCGAACCCCGGCAGATCCAACCCCCCATCCGCACCCACCGGCACACCACCCGACGGCAACAACCCCTCCCCCGCCGTATCCGCATCCCCCGCCCACGGCTCCGCCTCCGGATCCAACAACCCCGACGCATCACTACGATCCAACCCACCCTGCGCCGACTGCGCACCCCCACCCATCCCCGGCATCAACGGCATCCCACTCCCCACACCGCCCACACCCGCGGCCTCACCACCCAACTCCGACGAACCAGGGAACTCCGACGGCTCGAACCCCGGCAGATCCAACCCCCCATCCGCACCCACCGGCACACCACCCGACGGCAACAACCCCTCCCCCGCCGTATCCGCATCCCCCGCCCACGGCTCCGCCTCCGGATCCAACAACCCCGACGCATCACTACGATCCAACCCACCCTGCGCCGACTGCGCACCCCCACCCATCCCCGGCATCAACGGCATCCCACTCCCCACACCGCCCACACCCGCGGCCTCACCACCCAACTCCGACGAACCAGGGAACTCCGACGGCTCGAACCCCGGCAGATCCAACCCCCCATCCGCACCCACCGGCACACCACCCGACGGCAACAACCCCTCCCCCGCCGTATCCGCATCCCCCGCCCACGGCTCCGCCTCCGGATCCAACAACCCCGACGCATCGCTACGATCCAACCCACCCTGCGCCGACTGCGCACCCCCACCCATCCCCGGCATCAACGGCATTCCGCTACCGGTCCCGCCGGTGAGGCCGGAGCCGGCGGCGGACAGGCCGGTGGAGCCGGGGAAGGCGGAGGGGCTGAAGCCGGGCGTGTCGGACTCCAGTCCGAGGTCGCTCGCGTTGGGCACCGAGCCGCCGGTGGCGGTGGACCCCGGGAAGGCGGACGGCGAGACGCTCTTGAGGTCGCCGAGCCCGCCGAGACCCGCCTCGTCCCCGAGGCCGCTGTCGGCTCCCAGGCCCGATGTGCCGCCGATGCCGGTGTCGCCGGGGAAGTCGGTGGCGGTCGCCCCGTCCTTCCAGGTGCTCGGGTCCTCGGCGAGGTCGGACTCGGGCAGGTCGCCCGTGCCGTCCAGACCGGTGCCCCCGCCGAAGGCCGAGGGGGTGGTGGTCAGGCCGCCCAGTCCGCCGAGCCCGGCGTCGTCGCCGAGCCCGCCGGCGCCGTCCACTCCCGTACCGCCGTCGAAGGCCGACGGCGTCGCGCTGCGGGACAGCAGCGCGTTGGGGGTCAGCCCGCCCAGTCCGCCCAACCCGCCGTCGTCGCCGAGCCCGCCGGCGCCGTCCACTCCCGTACCGCCGTCGAAGGACGCGGGGTTGAGCGCGCTGTCCAGCGCGTTGGGGTCCAGCGTGCTGTTGTCGCCCAGCCCGCCGAGGCCGGAGCCGTCCCCGAGTCCGCTGCCGTCGCCCAGGCCCGATCCGGGCCCGTTGCTGTCCAGGCTGCCGGAGTACGGCGTCGGCGCGAGGGCGTCGCCGGTCGGGGTGAAGCCGTCGGCGCTGGTCAGCGCGTCCGGTGCCTGCGCGTCCAGGGCCGGGCCGTCGGTGTTGGCCAGACGCGCCAGGTCGGCGGGGGTGACGTCGCCGATGGAGTCGTCCGCGCCCGTGTCGTCCGGGGGCGGCTCGTCGACCGGCGGCGTGTCGCCGGGGCCGGGGCCGGTGATGGTGCCGGGTGGCCGGACCGAGTCGATGGTGACCTGGTAGTCGGCGGCCAGGTTCTTCAGCACCTGGCGCATGTCGTGGTTGAGCATCTGGACCAGCTCGGGCTTCTTGCTGACCGGGATCAGGCCGTTGCTCATCGGCGTGACGCCCATCAGGGTCGCCTGGTGGGCGTACCAGGCGTCGATCTCGCCGATCTTGTTCTGCGCGTTCGTCAGGTTGACGGCGTTGTCCGCCAGTTGCTGCGGCACGGAGTTCCCGGAGCCGCTGGTGCCCCCGGACAGCACGTCGGCGGTCGCGGCGACCTGCTTGGAGAAGGTGCTCATCATGTCGTAGAAGGCGTCGGCGGCGTCGCCCTTCCACGGGCCGTCGTCGCCGGCGAGCGCCTTGGCCTGGTCCTGGAGGGCCTTGGCGACACCCGACAGCACCACCTGGACGTGGTAGAAGACGTTCGCCGCGTCCTGGAGGGTCTGGGGCGACGCGACGGAGGCGGCGTGGTCGAGGTTGTCGGAGTTGCTCACGCCCGCCGACATGCCGCGGATCGCGGCCTCGATCTGCTTCCAGTCCCAACTGTCGTAGTCGGAGATGGAGCCGGTCGCGGTCGGGTCGCCGTAGATCGACCCGTCGTCGCCCTGGTTGAACCCGTTGCTGTCGTAGTCGGTGTCGCCCATGTGAGCAAGTCCTCCGTCAGTACGCCGTCGCTGTCCGCCGGTCCAGGCCGGCGGGGCGTCCGGTGGACCGGACCGCCCCGCCGCCCGGGACATACGCGCACGGCCCGCCGTTCCCGGCCCGCCGTGCCGTCCGCTGGGTGGCGCGCGTGCCTACGCGCCGCCCCCGCCGGACGCTCCGCCCGCGTCGGTCAGCAGAACGGAGAAGTCGCCGTTCGTCGACTGCATGGCGGTGTCGAGATCCTGGGACGTCATCTTGTTGGCGTCCTCCAACGTCGAGTAGTTCGACGCCAGTTGACGGACTCCGTCCCTCAGGTCGCCGAGCCCCTGCACCAGATCCGACAGGACCTTGCCGTACTGGGCCTTGAGCCCGTCGTCGGCGTTGAGCCCGTTGACCTTCGTGCGGATCTGGTCGGCGTGGTAGAAGGCGCCCGGCGCGACACTGATCGGGTCGAGCTTCTTCGCCGCCGCCTGCGTGGGCGCGATGAGCTTGTCGATGTTGTCCGCGAACACGGTCATCGACGGTGTGTCCACGGTCGTCCCCTTGCCACCGCCGCTGCCTCCGGGGACCGGCGGCGCGTCGAACGGCGTGTCGTTCGAGTACGTGCCCTGCCCGGTCGGCAGCGTCGTACCGCCGTCGTACTGCTGCGCCTTGTGCGGCGGAGGTGACGGCTTCGGCGGCAGGGTGCCGTCGAGGGTTCCGTAGGTCATGGCGCGTCAGCCCCAGAGCTGGACGCCCGCGCGCTCGCCCTGGGAGTAGTACTCGTTGATGCTGCCGAGCTGCTGGGTGGCCAGGGCCGCCTTCTGCGTCATGTCCGCCGCAGCGGCGTCCCACTGCGCCTTGACCTGCGCGTAGGTGGCCTGCGCGTCGCTGGTCCACTCGGCGAGGTTGACCTTGGCCTGGTTGTCGAGGTCCTGGAGGGCCTGGTTGATGCGCTGCGTGATGGCGTTCATCTCGCCGACGATCACGTCGACCTGCTCCATCTGGACGGTGTACGTCGCCACGGGGGCTCCTTGGAGGAAGAGGGTGGAACGGGCTGTCGGGCGGTGCGGGGCGGTGCGGGGCACGCCTGCCGGCACCCGGCGGTGCCGGGGCCGCCGGCGCGTCGCGGCCGCCGGGAGGTCCGAGCGCGCGGCTCAGAAACCGGGCAGGCTGGTGACGCCGGACGCGATGTTCTGCGCGACCTGGTTGGCGGTCTGCTGGGTCTCCTCGTGGGTGTTCGCGTAGACGTTCGTGTTCTGCTGGAGCTTCTCCAGCATCGTCCGCAGCGCCTGGTTCACCTTGTTGAAGTCGTCCAGCCACGCCTGCATGGCGTTGCCGTAGATGGTGGAGGCGTCACCGGTCCAGCTACCGCGCAGGCCGTCGATCTGGCCGGCCATCTGGGCGTAGGAGGTGGCGCCGTCGTCCAGGGCGGTCTGGAAGGTGCCCTGGGCGGCGGTCATTCCCTGCAGTTCGACTGATGTCAGTGCCATGGTCGGGCTGTCCTCTCGTCGGTCTCGGTCTTCTTCTCCGTCCCGGTCCGCCGCGGGTGCCGTTCAGGGCGCGACGGGCCGGAAGCTCACAGCCGGGCCAGCGGTTCGGGCCGCTGGTACGGGGGTTCGGGGGGCGGGGGCGCGGCCGGGGGCTCCCCCGGCGTCGGCGCGCTCTCGTCCGGGGCGAGCACCGCGGCCTGCTCGGGCGCCTGCCGGGGCAGGTCGCCGGTGGTGACGGTGCGGGCGCGGGCGCTCGCCGCCAGGCTCTCGGCGAGCCGGTGGGCGCGGTGCGCGCCGGCCGGCTCGGGCGAGCGGCCGAAGGTCTCCGCGAGTGCCTGGGCGACGTCCTCGTCCATCTGGAAGCCGTAGCCACGCAGCCGGCGCCGGACCAGTTCCACGGTCTGCTCGGGCGTGTACGGCTCCAGGCGGGCGTACTCGGCGAACCCCTGCGCGATGTCGGTGCGTTCGCGCATCAGGCCGATCAGGTGCTCGGGGGTGCCGATGAGCGCGAGCACGGTGTCGCCGGGCACGGCGACGATCCGCGCGAGGGCGCTCAGCACGGCCTCCCGGGACTGCGGGCTGCGCTGCTCGAACGCCTCGGTCCACTCCAGGACCAGCAGGCCGCCGGCGTTCTCCTCCAGAGCCGACGCGAGGCGCAGCAGCGGCTGTTCGGGCCAGCGGGCGGGCAGCGAGGACAGCCGGACGTGGCGGGTGGCGCCGGTGGGCAGCAGCCCCAGCTCGGCCAGGCAGCGCCCGTAGAGGGCCGCCAGCGCGCGGCGGCCGCTGCCGGGCGGGCCCTCGAGCACGACGTTGGCGCGGGCGGAGAGCGCTTCGGGCCGGGAGCCGGACCGCTGCTGGGCGGCGGCCAGGGCGCGCAGCCGGGTGCGCAGCGCCGCTCGGGCGGTGTCCAGGCCGGTCATGGCGGCAAGCCGTCGCAGGCCCGGCAGTTCGGGCAGTTCGGGTTCGCTCTCGCCGGCGCCGGGGGTGCCGGGCACCTCGGTCACGTCCTCGCCGGTCAGGACGCTCAGCGCGCTGTCGTCCTGGTGGGACTGGGCGGACAGCCGGCTGGCCTGGCGGCCGATCATCTCCTCGAAGATCTTCCGGGCCACGCGGCCGTTGCCGAAGGTGTCGCCCTTGGGAACCTCGACGAAGTAGCGGGTCAGCGCCTCCAGCGCGCCGTCGTCCAGCTCGTAGTAGTGCTTGCCGCACAACCCGCGGACGATGGTGACGAGTTCGTCGGGCTCGTAGTTCGGGAACTCGATGGTCCGCGCGAACCGGGACGCCATACCGGGGTTGGAGGCGAGGAACTGGTCCATCTGCGCGGAGTAGCCGGCGACGATGACCACGATCTCGTCGCGGTGGTCCTCCATCAGCTTCATCAGCGTCTCGACGGCTTCCTGGCCGAAGTCCGGTCCCGAGCCGCGGGACTGGTTGGTCAGGGTGTACGCCTCGTCGATGAAGAGCACGCCGCCGAGGGCCTTGGTGAAGACCTCGGTGGTCTTGATGGCGGTGCCGCCGATGATCTGCGCGACGAGGTCGGCCCGCGCCACCTCCACGATGTGGCCCTGGCGCAGGATGCCGAGTTCGGCGAGCACCGCGCCGTACAGGCGGGCGACGGTGGTCTTGCCGGTGCCGGGCGGGCCCGCGAAGACCAGGTGGCGGCTCATCGGCGGCATGGGCAGGCCCATCTCCATCCGCCGCTTGGTCATCTTGTTGAGGTCGATCAGTCCGGTGACCTCGCGCTTGACGCTCTCCAGGCCGACCAGGGACTGGAGTTCGGCCAGCGGTCCGGCGCCGGTCGCGCTGCCGCTGTACGAGGCCGGGCCGGGTCCGCCGGCGCCGCCGCCGTCCGCGGCGGTCGCGGTCAGCTCCCTGCCGTCCGTGTCCGGACGGCCGTCGCCCGGACGGCGCCCGGGCGGACCGGAGTTGTCGCGCACTTCGCAGTCGTGCACGCCGACCGGCTCGGCGGTCTGCGAGCGGATGCCCTCGCCGGTGTTGTCGAAGACGGTGCAGTTGGTCAGCTCCGCGCGGGAGTTGGCGGCGATGTGCACGCCGTCGCCGCGCGCGCCGTGCACCCGGCAGCCGACCGCGGTGAGGGTGCCGCCGGCCACCCGCAGGCCGTCCTGCTCGGAGCCGCGGAACTCGCTGTCCCGGGCGGTCAGTTCGCTGTCCGTGCCGATGAGGACGGTGCCGCCCTCCACGGTGGCGGCGTCCAGCTCGGCGTGCGCGGAGTCGGCGAGCGCGAGGGCGGTGCCGCCGCCGACCCGCAGCCGCAGCTCGGACAGCCGGGCGCGCACCCGCTCCCCCAGCTCGATGCCGGCGGTCCCGGTGGCGGAGACGTCGCCCTCGTCGATGTCCAGCCGGGCGCCGCCGAGCGCCTGTACGGCGGTGCCGCCGTCGGCGACCGCCAACCGGGTCAGCCGCGCCGCGCCGCCGCCCAGCCGCAGGGCGGCGGTCCCGGCGGCGCGCACCGCCAGTTCGGTGGCGGTCACCTCGGCGCCGTCCTCGGTCAGCACGCCGACCGGGGTGTCCTCGATCCGGCACCGTTCCAGCACCGGCCGGCCGCCGGCCGCCGCGTGCAGTCCGACCTGCGCCGCCCCGGTGATCACGCAGTCGCGCAGGACCGGCGCGCACTCCTTGACGTACACCGACTCGCCCCGCGAACCGGTGAAGGTGCACTCGGCCAGCGTCGCGCCCGCGGTACTGGCCAGGTACGCGTCCAGGCCGGAGCTGCCGGACACCTCGACACGGCTCAGTTCGGCCCGGGCGTCCTGCTCCACGGCCAGGGCGGGCTTGCCGCTGCCGGTGATCCGGGTGGCCTCCACGACGACGGCGCCGCGCCCGTTGACGCACAGCCCGTTGCCCGCCGCGCGGTCCAGGACCGACGAACGGAGCGTCAGCCGGCCCTGCTCGGCCACCACCACGGCGGAGGAGCCGGCCTCGGAGACGGTGGTGCGCTCCACCACGTTGCCGCCGCCGGAGGTCAGCACCACACCGGCACCGCGGGGGTTGGTGACCTGGCAGTCGCGCAGCGCCACGGTGCCGGCGTCCCACGCCAGGACCGCCGTCCACGCCTCGCCCGCCACCCGGCAGCCGTCCAGCGCGGCCTGGCCGCGGCGCACGTCGAGCACCGGCGCCTCCGGGTCGGCGCCGCTCAGCAGCAGCCCGGACATCTGCACGGCCTCCGCGTCCACGACGACGGTGCTGCCCGCCGGGGCGTGCACGTGGGCGGTCCCGCCGGCTCCGTCGGCCGCCAGGGTGACCGTGCGCACGAGGTGCAGGGCCTCCTCGTAGCGGCCGGGGCCCACGGTGATCAGCGCGCCCTCGGCGGCGTCCGCGAGCGCCTCCGTCAGCGTCCGGTACGCGCCGGGCCGGTCCGGGGAGACCACAAGCACTTGCCGGTTCACAGCGTCGCTCCCTTGTGAGGGGCGCCCTGCGCGGGCGCGTTCGTCCCGGTCGCGGCGCCCTGCCGGGGCGCCGAGGCCATCAGGCCGGGCGGGTTCCGCGGCGTCCACGGCTGGTCGGCGTCCGCCGCGCCGGGCTCCTTCGGCAGGGCGGCGACGGCCCGCTCCAGGCTCTCCAGGGCGAGGTCGTCCAGCGCCGACCGCCCGGGCGCGACCCGCCCGTCCGCGCCGATCTCGGTCGCCGCCATCTCGCGGATGAGCACCGGCTCGTCCGCCGACGCGGCCGGGCGCAGCACCTTGAAGGTGGTGCCGGGCAGGAACACCACCTGGTCCGGCGCGGTGGCGTCGAGCAGCCCGGTGCGCCGTGCCGTCATCGACCACACCACGAACCGCGCTCCCGGCACCCGGTCCGCGGCGGGCGCCGCCAGGGCGGGGCAGAAGGACCACTCCGTCACCAGCCGCCCGTCCCGGTACCAGGCGCGCTCCGCGTCCGTCAGTTCCGCGTGCAGCACGGCGGTGCCCCGGTACGACGGCAGCCGGCGCAGCCCCGAGGCCACGCAGCGCGCGAGCGGCACGTGGGGCCCGACCCGCGCGGCGCGCACCGACGCGTCCACGCCCGCGCTGTTCCCGGTCAGGTACAGGCGGACGGCGACGAGGTCGATCAGCGCGTCCGTCGCCTTCTCCCGGCTCGCGCTGCGCAGCCCCGGCACCTCCGACATCACCCGGGAGACGGTGCCCGCGGCCACGTCGTACTGCGCCCGGAACGTCTTGCGCACCCAGTCCCGCTCCCGCTCGATCCCGCGCTCGGGCGGCACCGCGCAGGCCGCGCCCTTCGGCACGGGCTGCACCCGCACGCCGGGCGCTGCCGCGGAGGCGGGTGCCGCAGGTGTGGTGGGTGCGGTGGCCGCCGGTACGGCGGTGGGCCGCGTCGAGGGTGCGGCGGGCCCGCGCGGCGCCAAGGGGTCCGCGGCGACCGCCGGTTCGGGGGCGGCGGGGACCGGAGCCGGAACGGGGGCGGGAGCGGGGGCCGCCGGGTAGGACCACGCGGATTCCAGCCGCAGCCCGGCCGGCCGCGCCGCGGCGGTCGGCGGCGCGACGGGCGCGGCCTTCGGCGCGGGCGGTACGGCCGGGGGCGCCGGCGCGGCGGCCGGCGAGCCGCTTGCAGCGGGCATCGCACCCGGCTCGGGCGGTACGACGCCGGCACCGGTGGCCGGCGCGGGCTCCGCCGGGTCCACCCCCGCCGTCGGTGCGGCGGGCGAGCCCGGGCCCCCTGTCCCTGGGGACACGGCGGTCGGGGCGGGCGGGGCGGTCGGTACGGCGCCCGACGGCTCCGGGACAAGCGGCGGCGCGGGCGGCGCGGCAACCGGCGCGGGACCAGCAGCCGTCGCAGGCACCGCGGTCGGACCGGACGGCGCGGCAGGGGCGCCGGGAGCGGCCTCGGCCGGCGGACCCGGAACGGGCTGCGCAGGGGACGGAGGAACGACCGGCGGGGAGCCAACGGCCCCTGACGGCACCGCGGTGGGTGCGGCCGGCGGGGCGGAACCACCGGGAGCGGAACCACTGACAGCCTCCGGCCCCAGCAGCGCGGCCCCGGAGGGGGACACCGGCGGCGGCACCGCGGCAGACGGACCCGGCGCCGGAACAACTGCCGTCGGCGGCACCGGCGCGGGCGGAGTGGGGGGCACCGGCGGTACGAGGGAGGGGCCCGCAGGAGGAACCGGAGCCGCGGCAGCCGGCACCAGCGGCACGGCAGTCGGCCCACCCGGCGACGGCGTCGCGGGCCCGGAGCCCGACGGGATGGGCGCGGGTCCGGGAGTTGGCAGCGCGGCGACGGGCGCGGGGGCCGGGACGGGGGCGGCATCCGGCGCGGCCGGACCGTCGGACGAGGCCGGACCGTCGGACGAGGGCGGACCGTCGGACGAGGGCGGGAAGATCGTGGTCGGGTGGGCCAACGGCAGCGGAAGCCGGCGCACCGACGGCGGGGCGTAAGGGGCGGCTGGAACCGTACCGGGGGCCGGGTTCTCCGCCAGGTGCGGAGGCACGGGGGGTGCGGGCTCCCCGGGCAGGCCGTCCGCCCGCCCGCCCGACTCGTCCGCCCGCCCGCCCTGCTCGACCGCCCGCTCGACCGCCCGCCCGTCCCGCTCGACCGCTTCCAGCCTCGGATCACGCTCCGGCTCCGGCTCCGCATCCGGAAGCGGGACGTCCTCGGCAGCCGGCTCCGGGGCTCCCCGCTCCGCGGCCTCGGTCTCCCCCGCTTCCGGCTCGGCGCGTTCGGACCGCTCGGGTTCGTCGCCGCCGTCTTCGCCGCCGCCGTCGTCGCCGCTGCCCGCCCGCCCGGTCGGCACCGTCGGCACCGCGCCGGCACCTCCGGTCGGAGGCAGCCCGCCACCCGCGAGGGCGGGGCCCGCCGTGGCACCCGCGGTGGCGGTCGACACGCCCTCCGCCCCGGCCGCGGTGGCGTGTTCCCCCTCCACCACGCCGTCGGGCGCGGGCCCGGACACCGCGGGAACCGCGAGCGGCGCCGCCGTGGCCGACGCCTCGGCCGCGGTAGGCGCGGCAGCCGCGGAGGGCGCGACGGTCTCCGACGACTCGGTGGGCATCGAGGCGGCCCACCCCGTCGGCAGCGCGAGCCCCGCGGTGAGGGCGCCTACCGGCCGCGGGCTCGACGGTGCCACCGCGGGCGCCCTGGAAGCGGACGCGGGCGACGGCGCCGGCGCGGAGAGGTCCTCGGCGGCGGACGCCCACACCTCCGCCTGGAAGGCGTTCGCCGCCCCGGTGTCGGAAGCGGCCGCGGGTGCGGGTCCGAGGGCCGCCGGCACCCCGGCGCCCTCCTGCGCCCCACCGCTCCGCGTACCTTCCGCGTCGTCCACACCTGCCACGCCGTCCGAGCCTGCCGCCTCACCCGCGACGGCGACGTCGTCGTCAGCGGTCCCCACGGCCGGTGCCCCGACCGTGACCGGGGTCCAGGGCGCGGTCCCCGCCGGCCGGGTGGTCGGCGGGATCGCCGCCGTCACCGCCTCCTGCGGGTCGGACACGGCGATCGGCTCGGCGTACCAGGCGCCGGTGTCCACGGCCGGGTCGTCGGCCGGCCGCAGGATGAAGTCGCTGCGTGCGTCGGCGCCCAGCCGCCAGAGCGCGTCCTCGGCCAGCGCCCGCATCCGCGCGGCCAGTTCCGGGGAGCCGCGGTGGTAGAGGAAGAGCCGGTCGCCGGGGACGGCCGCGATCCGGCGCACGTCGTCGCCGTCGGCGGGCTCGGACTGCGGGCGCATCCACAACCCGCTCTGCACCACTTCGAGCACCGCGTCGAAGGCGTACTCGTAGACGCCCGGGGCGACCGGTTGGAAGCCGGGCAGGGGTTCGCGCACGCCCGCCAGGGCCGGCGGCGGGGCGATGTCGGTGCCGCGCGGGGTGTAGAGCAGTTCGCGGACGAACGTGGAGGGACCCGTCGCGTGGTCGGCTCCGCCCGGCGCGCCGCCCTGCTCCGACGTGCCGTACGCAGCCGAGCCGTTCGCGCCGCGGGCGCCTCGGTCCGCCGCCCCGGTCCGGGGCGCGGCCGTGGTGGCGTCGTCGTCGCCCATGCCGGTGTACAGGACGACCTGGTGGTCCAGCGCGTCGGCGAGCTGTTGGCCGAGCGCCTCGCCCTCCTGGGGCAGTGCGACCGGTCCGAAGTGCACGAAGCGCACCCGGGAGCGGGTCGACGGCATCACGGTCTCCCAGAACCGTACGACGTCGGCGAGCGGGACGGCCGGGCCGCCGGGGCAGCCGAGCACCACCGTCATGACGTCGGGGTCGACGGCGATGAGGCCGAAGAGCCGGAGCCGGTTGTCGTCGGCGCCGTCGGGCAGCGCGCCGCGCACCCACACCCCGCAGGGCAGCGGTTCGACCACGGCGTAGGGGCTAGTCGCCCAGGGGCGGTCCATCATCGAGAACTGCCAGCGGGGCTTGGGGAAGCCCATGGAGTCGTGTTCGACCGGGCGGCCGGGGCGCAGCCGCAGCCATCCCGAGCCGTGGCCGCCGGGGATGTAGAGCCCGCCGCCGGCGGTGGGCAGCACCTCGCCGTCGGGCACCACCACGACCTTGCCCAGTTCCTCGGAGATCCGCTGCCCGGCGCGGCGGATCTCCGCGGAGGTGCCGTTGCCGAAGACCAGGCGCAGGCTGCCGCCGCTGTCGGACAGCGCGCGGGCCATGGCGTCGGCCGCGGTGTCCGGCGGGATGCCGGGCACGTCCACGACGACGACGGTGTGCTGGTCGTCGCGGGCGAGCGCGCCGGTGAACCGCCAGGCGGCCTGGTCGTTGCGGCCCTTGGGCTGGAGCAGCAGCGCGTCGCCGACGGGGCGGCACTGGAGCGCGGGGCCGGGCGGCAGCAGCGACCGGATGCTCCTAAACACCGCTGCCTCCTCCGCCGGTGGAGCCTGGCTTGGACAGGACGGGGCCGGTCGGCAGCAGGGAGATCACGTCGTCGGGCAGCAAGGAGACCAGGCCGGACAGGCCGAGTGCGGCGGTGGCGTCGTCGTCGGCCAGCGGGTAGGCGGTGCCGTCGTCGGTGATGAGGTAGGTCCTGGGGTGGGTGACCTTCTTCAGCGCCTCCTCGCGGCTGCGGGCCACCACGCCATGGCCGGGTGGCACGACGACGGAGCGGCTGCCGGTGGCGGCGGCGCCGGTCTCGACGACGACCTGCGTGCCCAGCGTGGCGCCGTCGACGCGCTGGGCCAGGCACACCGCCTGCCCGTCGGTGGACATCGCGGGCGCGCCGGCCACGTCGGGCAGCGCGCCGGCCATGTCGGGGTCGCTGGCGAGCTGGACGGCGGCCAGCGCGGAGGAGGGCACCTGGAGCGGTGCGGGGACGTGGGGCTGCGCGGCGAGCAGCGCGGACTCGGTCGCCGTGGTGCGGGCGACGCCGGCCTTGGTCATCACGTAGTAGTGGCGCGCGCCGGCGGTGGTGGTGGTCGTGGTGAACAACTGGCCGACGGTGACGGCGTGGTCGGCGACCTTGCCGGCGGGCGTGCCCAGTCCGGCGGGGCGGACCGCGGTGAGCGCGCGCCCGGTCGGCAGATCGGCGAGCCAGTCGGCGGGGGCGGCGATCTGCCGGTCGGTGTCCAGCCCGAGCGCGACCAGCGTCGCCTGGTCCGGGACGCGGTAGGTGGTGCCCTTCCACAGCAGGTAGCGCGTGCCGTCGGGACCGGCCAGCAGGGCCTGCCGGCCGGCGGGGACGGCGGCGGTGTGGCCGGCGGGACTGAAGTCGAGGCTCAGCCCCCCGGCGAGCTGCGGCCGCAGGCAGAGGGTCCAGGCGTTGCCGAGCACGTCGGCGGGGGCGGGGACCTCGTCGGGGGCGCCGGGGATGCCGATCGCGGCACCGTGCGGGATGCCGGCGAGGTCCTGCCGGGAGACGTTGTGGGCGGTGGCGTTGCCGGCGAGCAGCCGTACCGAGGCGTAGTTGCGGACCGGGTGCAGCTCGCCGCCGGCGTACAGGTAGCGGTTGCCGGTCTCCTTCTCCACGATGTACGCCCCGGAGGCGCGCCAGGAGTGGTCGGGGGCGGGCGCGATGAGGCCGTAGACGCCGAAGCCCACGCAGAGCAGGATGACGACGCCCACGCCGAAGAAGGTGCCGAGCGAGGCGCGGCGGGTGGGGCTGTCGCCGCGGCCGGGGTCGCCGCTGACGAGCGCGGTGGCCAGGCGGCCGACGGCGAACTGGTACGCCTGGACGTGGTCCCGTCGGGTCTGCATGTCGGGTTCCTCCTCTCGGTTCCGGTCCGGTGTCTCAGCTCGTCATCTCGCGCAGGTGCGAGTAGACGTGCAGGAGTTGGAGGAGCAGGGGCAGCAGGGCCATCGCGACGAGCATCTCGGTGATGTCGCCGCTGTGGCCCCACACCGGGAGCAGCCGGCTGGAGGGCAGCCGCCAGGCGGCTGCCAGCAGGGCGACGACGGTCAGCGCGAGAAGCGCGACGGCGGTGCCGCGCTGGCCGGGGCCGCCGGTGGTCCACTGCTGGAGGAGGAGCAGCGCGAGGCCGCCGCCGGCGGCGATGACGGTGGGCACCCGCTGGAGGGTTCCGGTCAGGCCGCGGGAGCGCAGCAGCACCGCGCCGCCGAACACGAGCGGCAGTGCCCAGCCGATCCAGCCGTGTTCGTGGACCATGAACCAGAAGACGACGCCGAAGGCGATGGCGAAGCCGACGCTGAGGGCGTCCAGGTAGGAGGTGGCGGCCCGCACCCGGCGTTCCACCCGCTCCTGCGGCTCGGGCTCCACGTCCTCCTGCAGTTCGGCGGCGTTGTGCGGGAGTTGGGGGACCCGCAGCCGGGCGGCGCGCAGCGTGAGCCGGGGCGCGAAGTGGCCGAGGACGAACAGGCCGACGCCGACCACGGCGACGGCCTGGCCGGTCCGCCAGTCGAAGGCGGCGCGCAGTCCGATGGCGGCGGCCACGGAGGCGGCCACGACGGCCGCGGTGCCGGGTACCAGGAAGGGCGTGGCGCGCAGCGCGACGAGCGCGACGGCCACGGCGGTGACGCAGCCGGCGGTGACCAGCAGGCCGGCCACGCCCGGGTCGAAGCCGCCTCCCGGGCCGGTGCGGAAGGACAGTCCGGCGAGCGCGGCCATGGCCATCGAGGCGATGCCGGCGGTCAGCACGGCGGCCGGGTCGGCGTCGAGCCGGGCGCCGGTGACGCTCGCCGCGGCGAACAGCACGGCGGCGATGCCCGAGCCGTAGCCGGCGAAGTCGCCGGGACCGTCGCTGAGCAGGGCGAGGGCGAGGAAGACGAGGGCGAGCGCGCCCATGGTCAGGGCCAGCGCGCGGGTCAGCTCCGGCCGCCAGCGGCCGGGCAGCGAGCCGACGACGTGGGCGACGCCGTCGGCGACGTCGTCGAAGTGCAGGGTGGGCAGCGGCTCCTCGACGGGGCGCAGGTACAGCACGTCGCCGTGGTGCAGGCCGAGCCCGGCGGGGGTGCCGTCGGGGTCGAGGGGGGACTCGCCCAGGCGCTGGAGCGACCACGGCGCGCCGCGGTCGCGGACGTCGGAGACGACGTGCTCCACGAGGACGGGCAGCAGGGCGGACACCGGCAGCGTGACGGGGATGGCGAGGTCGGCCTGGCCGCCGGGGCCGACGACGGTCACCCGGCACACCTCGGTGCCGGTCCCTGCGGCGGGAACCACGGAGGCACTGGTCATCGGGACGCTCCTGTGCGCTGGGGCACGCCGCGTTCCCCGGTGGCGGGGCCGGGGGCGGCGGCGGTACGGGCGGCGGCGGTTCGGTCGGGCGCCGGGCGGGCGGCGGCCGGGCGCGGGGGTGCCGGGCGGACGGCACCCGTACGCGCGGGCCTCGGGGCGGGGATGCGGTCGCGGCTCACTCGGCGGCCACCAGTCCGGTCTGCATGAGCTTGACCGCGCGGCGGGTGACGAGTTGGGCGCGGCCGGGCGGCAGGGTGCGCGGCTTCGCCTCGCCGATGAACTTGCCCTCCTCCTTCGGGTAGGAGAAGAGCAGGGCCGGGTTGCCCAGTTCCCACAGGCGGCGCAGCACCGGGTCCATCATCGCCCGCATCGCCCCGGAGGTGCTGCGGCACACGACCAGGTGCAGCCCGATGTGGGGGGCCTGGGCCAGCAGCGGCACCAGCGGGGTCATCGGGGAGGGGGCGCCGGGCGTGCCGGAGAACAGGTCGTAGTCGTCGATGAGCACGAACAGCAGCGGACCGCTCCACCAGTCGCGGCGGGCCAGGTTCTCCGGGGAGATGTCGGCGGCCGGCACCCGCTTGCCGACCGACACCGCGGCGCTCGCGGCGAGTTGGCCGAGCGCCTCGCTGTCCACGACGTAGCCGACCCGGTAGGCCTCGGGGACCGCGGTGAGCAGGCCGCGCCCGGGGTCGGCGACCATGATGCGGGCTTCCTCGGGGGTGTAGCGGGAGGTGATGGCGTCGACCATGAGCCGCAGCATGTTGGTCTTGCCGGTCTCGCTGTCGCCGAAGACCATCAGGTGGGGGTGGGCGGCGAAGTCGTGCCAGGCCGGTTCGAGGCGCTGCTCGTCCCAGCCCAGGCACACCCGCAGGTCGCCTTCCGCGGCCGGGAGTTGGGCGGTGGACAGCCGGCTGGGCAGCAGCCGGACGCCGGGGGCGGGCCGGCCGGTCCAGAAGGTGTCGATCTCCGCGACCGCCTCCTTGGTGGCCGCGGTGAGGTCCTCCGTGTGCGGGGAGCTGTCCAGGCGGGGCAGCGCGGCCAGGAAGTGGTGTCCGCCGGAGGTCAGTCCGCGGCCGGGCTGGTGCGGCACCGCCGCGGCGGCGCGCGCGCCGACCTCGGACTCCAGGGTGTCGCCCAGCCGGAGTTCGAACTTGGTGCCGAGCAGGTCGCGCAGCCGGGGGCGGAACTCCGACCAGCGCACCGCGGAGCCGATGACGTGGATGCCGAAGGACAGCCCCCGGGCGGCCATGTCGATGACGCGCGGCTCGATGTCCTCGTAGTCCTGGCGCAGCGTGCCCCAGCCGTCGACCACGAGGAACACGTCGCCGTACGGGTCCTCGATCGCGCCGGCGGCGCGCTGCGCCCGGTAGCCGGCCATGGACTCCAGGCCGCGGGCGCCGAACTCGGCCTCGCGGCGCTCCAGGAGCTGGGTCAGTTCGGCGACGGTGCGGTGCACGCGGTCCCGGTCCAGGCGGGTGGCGACCGATCCGACGTGCGGGAGGCCGGAGGTGGAGACCAGGCCGCCGCCGCCGAAGTCCAGGCAGTAGAACTGGATCTCCTGCGGGGTGTGGGTCACGGCCAGCGACATCATCATCGTGCGCAGCATCGTGGACTTGCCGGTGCGCGGCGCACCGACCAGGCCGACGTGGCCGTCGGCGCCGGACAGGTCCGCGGTGAGCAGGTCGCGGGACTGCTCGTAGGGCTTGTCGACCATGCCGAGCGGGAAGCGCAGCGAGGCCAGCCTGGGGTAGTCGGCGGCGCTCATGCCGCGGTCGGGGTCCGGGACGATCGCCGGCAGCACCTGGTCGAGGCTGACGGAGGAGTCCAGCGGCGGCAGCCACACCTGGCGGGCCGGCGGGCCCGCGTCCTCCAGCCGGCCGACCAGCAGTTCCAGCAGGCTCTCCTCGGTGAGCGGTTCGCCGTCGGGGCCGGTCGTCGGGCGGGCCTTCTCCTCGGCCGCCCGGGCGGCCTCGGCCAGGGCCGCGGCCTCCTCGGCGCGCGCGGAGAGAAGTTCGCCGCTGCGGTCGAGCCCGAAGGCGGTGACCTCCTGGGCGGCGCGCTGCTGCTCGGCGGGGTCGATCTCCGCGGCCGGTTCGGGGGCCGGGCCGGAGACGTAGGCGGCCTTGAACCGGACGAGGTTGGTGGTGTCGACCTTCAGGTAGCCGTTGCCGGGCGCGGAGGGCAGTTCGTAGGCGTGCGAGACGCCGATGACGCTGCGGGACTCCATGGAGGAGAAGGTGCGCAGGGCCAGCCGGTAGGACAGGTGGCCCTCCACCTTGTGGATGCGGCTCTCGTCCAGCCGCTGGGAGGCGAGCAGCAGGTGGACGCCCAGGCTGCGGCCCAGCCGCCCGACGGACACGAACAGGTCCACGAACTCCGGTTTGCTGGCGAGCAGTTCGGAGAACTCGTCCACGATGATCAGCAGTGAGGGGAGCGGCGCGAGGGTGGCGCCGGCCATCCGGGCCTTCTCGTAGTCGAACAGCGAGGAGTAGCCGGACTCGCGCAGGAGTTCCTGACGGCGGATCATCTCGCCGTTGATGGAGTCCCGCATCCGGTCCACCAGGTGGATCTCGTCGGCGAGGTTGGTGATGACCGCCGAGGTGTGCGGCAGGCGGTCCATGTTGAGGAAGGTCGCGCCGCCCTTGAAGTCGACCAGGACCAGGTTCAGGACCTCCGAGGAGTGGGTGGCGGCCAGTCCCATCACCAGGGTGCGCAGCAGTTCGCTCTTGCCGGAGCCGGTGGCGCCGATGAGCAGGCCGTGCGGGCCCATCCCGCCCTGCGCGGACTCCTTGAGGTCCAGTTCCACGACCTCGCCCTCGTCGGTGACGCCGAGCGGCACCCGCAGCCGGGCCGACTGGGTCTGCCGGGGGCGCCACTTGGCGTTCACGTCGAAGGTGCGCGGGTCGCGGATGTTCAGCAGCGACGTGAGGTCGAAGTCGGACTCCAGCGGGCGTTCGGTCAGGTCGATGCTGCCGCCGGTGCGCAGGGGAGCCAGGCCGCGGGCGAGCGTCTCGGCGGCGGTGGCGCTGAGCGCGTCGGCGGACGCGGAGGCGGAGGCGTCGTCGCCGGCCGGGAAGCTGACCGTGCCGTCGCGGACGGTCAGCCGCAGCACGTCGTCGCCGCCGCGCAGCATGCCGGTGGCGTCGAGCAGCAGGGTGTTGCGCAGGCCCTCGTGGAGCAGCCGCGAGCTGTCGGGCAGCCGGACGCCCTGCGCGATGACCACCACGAAGGGCTCGGTGACGTTGGGCGAGGCGTCCGGGTCGTGGTCGGGGCGGTCGCGCACGTCGGGGCCGAGCAGCGCCATCAGTTCGTCGTGATCGCCGGCGGCCAGCCGGACCGCGCCGGCGTCGTCCTGCTCGTCGGGGTGGGCGTTGTGGGGCAGCCACTTGACCCAGTCCCACTCCGCGCGGGCGGCGGTGTTCCCGAGCACGGCGATGCGCAGTTCGTCGGGGGCGTGCAGCACCGCGAGCTGGGCGGTCATCGCCCGCATCAGGGCCAGCGCCTCCTGGCCGTCGCCGGCGAACTCCACCCGGGCGAAACGGCGCAGCGCGACCGGGATCGGCAGGTCGGGGACGGTCTGGTGGGCGCGGGTGAAGCGGCGCAGCGAGATCGCGGTGAGCGGTTCGAGGTCCTCGACGGGCTTGGTCTGGGGCGGCAGGAAGACCAGTTCGGCGCGGCGGATGCCCATGCCGATCCGGACCCGGCCGAAGTCGTCGTGGCTGGGGCGGCGTTCCCACAGCCGTGGTCCCATCGCGAAGGCCCACAGCTCGCGCGGGTCGGGGTTGTCCCACAGCAGGGCGGCGCGCTGCTCGGCGGCGGCGGCGCGGGCCTGGCGGCGCTTCTGCGCGAGGTAGCGGAGGTAGTCGCGGCGCTCGGCCCGCATCCGGCGGCGGCGTTCGGCGCTGCTGCGGCCCACCTGGGTCAGCGTCATGCTGATCATGGCGACGCCCATCATCCCGGACATCATGTAGGTGGTCGGGCCCATGCTGCGGACGCTGAACATCAGCACCATGGCGCCGGCGCCGAGGCCCATCGGCAGGTACATCAGGGCCGAGCCGAAGTCCGCGCCGGCGGGCTCGCCCAATACCGGCGGCTCCGCGAGCTCGACCTGACCGTCGGGCATGGGCGGCCCGTCGCGACGAGGTGAACGCTTCACCGGCTTAATGCTCAACGCGGTGACTCCCGGTGCAGTGTGCATGCCACTTGTTACGGCAGCGACTATAGGGAATCTCCCCCGCGTTGCAACAGTCCCCCTTTTCCTTTCCGGGCGCCGCGGGGCGGTCACCGTAACCGGTTCCGTGACCGGTTCCGCGATCTACGAACCCGGCCCGCAGGCGGCGGTCGGGCCTCGTGGGCGGGCATTTCCCCGGGACGCCGGGAGCCGGTCCGGCGATTGCGGCAGACCATTATTCCCCGGCTATTCACCTTTAGTCCTTCGCGCGTCGGTTTCCTCGGGACCGGCCGGTAACGAAGCGGACACGGCCGGGCGGCCACCTGACCTCCCGCTACGTTCTCGCAGGTGGGAGCTGTGCCGCCTCGTTCGGCGGCGGGAGCGGCCTCGCGCCGGGGCGGCGGCGCGGGGCGCCGGGTGATAGGCAATGCCCGGCGCCGCGCGGTCGGCGCGCGCCGGATGTTCCCCCGACTGTTTCATGGTGCAATCGGTCACCCCGCGAGCGCACACCGGGCAGGCGATCACCGGCAATCGCCCGCGGAAGCCGGGCGCCCGTCCGCGTGGTCCCGTCGGCGACGGACGCGGAAGAGACGGGCCGAACAACCGTTTCCCCGACCAAGAGCGCAGGAGGGACATAGGTCCCGTTCCTCGCGTCGGGCGGCAAAAGGGTCCGGCGTGGCCCACGACCCCCGCGTCGCACCCCCGGGGCGGCCGAGCGGATCGGCGGCGGACCGGGCCACCCGGCGGGATCGCCCACCGACCCACCCCCTTCTCATCCAGCGTATTCGGCGGGGAATGCGCCCGCGGGCCCGTGCGGGAATTCCACGATGCCTCTCCGCGTCACGCGGTCCTTTTCGGGGAAGGTCCGCATTCCGCGTTTCCCGGGGCGGCGCGCTTTCCCTTCGACCGGGGCGCGGCCGACTCCGGCGGGCAGACGGTAATTCCACGGCGGCGGGAGGGGACGGCCTCGCGGAGGCTGGTGCCCGGCCGGCCGTACGCGCCGCAGCGCGAGCGCCGCATACGGGCGCGGACGGGCGCCGGCGCCCCCTCCTGCCTGCGGCTCCCTCCCCGCCGGGGCGCGGCGGGCGCCCGCGGTCACCGCGGACCGCGGGCTACCGGTCGGTACGAGAACGCGTGGCGGACGCCGCCGCGGTGTGCCGCGGCGGCGCCCGTGCGTAAGGCGGTCGGTGTGGGCGCGGTCCGTACCAATTGCCGCGCGCCCGCGGACCGTCACGACCCGCCCGCCGTCTCCCCCGCTTTCCTCACGACCGGACGTTTGGTCGGGCGGCCGAATTCCGCCGCCGCGGTTGTGGCCGCATGACCGCAGCGGGTCACGGGAATTCACATCGGCCCCGGCGCCGTCCGAAGAGCGGAGCAGGCCGGACCGCGGGTCGCCGGAGGCCGGAGGGGAGTCGGAGTCGGAAACGGAACCCGGGGCAGCCGGTTCTCGGCCGGTCGTCGGACTACCCGGCCGCCCCGTGCGGCGCGGTGGCCGTGAGGTCGTCGAACTGGGTGGCCGACGTGTAGGTGTCCGACGCCAGGCCGAGCTGCCCCCGGGCGTAGGTGGAGTCGTCCACGCGCGCGAGCGTGGCGCCGTTGATCCGGGCGGTGATCTCGGCTCCGGAGAAGGACAGTTGGAGCCGGGACCAACCGCCGGAGGTGACGCCGTGCACCGTGCCGGAGGCCAGGACCCGGGTGGTCTTGTCCGGGTCGAGGACTTCCAGCGACCAGCCTCCGCTGTCCGAGAGCTTCAGGTAGTAGCCCTCCCACGCCGTGATCCGGCCGGCGCCCACGGTGTTGAGCTGGCCGGAGACCCGGCCGAGCAGGGTGGAGGTGCTGCCCTTCGCGATCCTCGCCTCGACCGACACCGTGTAGTCGCCCCACGTGGCGTCGCCCACCAGCGTGAGCGGGCTGGGCACCCGCGCCCACTGGATCGGCTGCTGGGTGATCATCTGTTGCAGGCACTTCCCTGTGCCGCCGCGGCCGGCCGCGGACCGCGGGCCGGGCGCGCACGGCTCGACCTGGAACGCGCCCTCCATGTCCGAGACGTAGCGCGCGCTCGCACCGTCGCGGTAGCCGTCGAAGTCCTCCCGGTAGGGCAGCGGCATCGGCTTCGAGGCGGGTGCCTTCGCCGCGGCCGGGCCCTTGCCCCCGGCCACGGTGGTGAGCGTGGTGACGGTGCCGGGCTGGAGTGTGGCGGTGTGCGCGCCACCCGCGCCGGCGCGCACGTCGGCGCCGCGCACGAACCAGTCCGCCGGATCGGTGGAGTCCAGCGTGGTCGTCCACCGGTGCAGCGGGCTGTTCGGGAGCGGACCGGAGGGCGTCAACGACACCGTCTGCGGCGCGCTCGCGCCCGTCGTCTCGAACACGGTGGTGTACGACGGGTGCCGGCCGGGTGACCTGAGTGTCACGTACGTGCCGCCGCCGTCGAGGTAGCCGCTGGCGGAGTCGACGTACTGCCAGCCGGGGTGGGTGAACTGCGCGGTCTGCGCGACCGTCCACAGCGTCGGGCCGAGCCGGTAGTTCCCGCTCCACGGCTCGTTCGCCTCCAGCAGCCCGCTGCCCTGCATCTGCACCGTCGGGTACCAGGCGTACGCCGCCGGCCAGTTGATGAACCCGGTGATGCCCGCGTCGACGTACTCGTGGTTCATCTCGGCGGCGAGCCGGTCCGCTCCGGTCAGGTAGTCGTTCCACCCGGACTCGCTGGCGAACAGCGGCTTGCCGAGGCCGAGCGCGTCGGGGGTGCTGGAGCAGTGCGCCGCCGTGCAGGGGTAGTGCACCCCGACGACGTCGGTGGCCGCGTCGAACGCCGGGTCGTCCTTCATGTCGGTGGCCACCTGCCATCCGGCGTTGTCGGCGGCGACGACCTTCACCGAGCCGTACCCGTCGCGCACCAGCGTCGACTTGAGCTGCTCGTACCAGGACGCGTCCCAGCCCTTCTCGTTCCAGCCGCCCAGGTAGTCGACGTGCAGGCCGTGCTGCTTCGCGCAGCCCAGCCAGGTGGTGAGGTAGCGGATGTTGTCGGCCGACCAGAACCCGCCGTCGAACCAGCCGGGCGCGCCCCACTCCAGGCCGTAGAACTGGATGTCGGGGTTGCGCTGCTGGGCCTGCTCCATCAGCCACCACTCGTAGCCGCGGTCGCAGTCGACGTCGGTGGGGGTGCGCATGTGGCTCTGCTCGGCGCCGTTGCTGGAGTTGGTGTCGGAGCCGATCTCCACCTTGAGGATCTGCAGCGAGGCTCCGTAACCGGGCTTGAACAGGTAGTCGAGGATCTGGCCGCGTTCGGGTTCGGGGTAGTCGGTGAGCAGGCGCGAGGTGCCGCCGCCACCGCTGATCGCCCCGACGCCGGCGAAGGTGCGGCCGGTGCCGTTGCCGTCGACGGCGATCTGCTGGGCGGCCGGCCGGGTGGCCGCGCCCGCGCTGGGCGGTGGCGCCAGCAGCGCCACGCAGGCCAGCAGCACGCTGCCGACCGCCCACGCGACGCGGTGCGGCAGCCACCAGGGCGCGCGCAGCGGCACTCTTCCGGTGCGGATCATGGGTGTGGTCCTCCTTCGTCCGCGTCAGAGCCGGATGTGGGAGCGGCCCTTGGCCGCCTTGCTGGAGCGCGGCCGGCCGTGGGCGGGGAGGACTTCCACGTGCGCGACGCCGTCGGCGGTGAGATCGAAGGAGGCGCCGGTGTCGGTCAGCAGGAAGTTGCGGACCGCCACGCGCGCGCCGGTGGCGCGGAAGACCACCTTGCCGTCGCGGGCCAGGGTGGTGCGGTCCGGGCCGGCCGACACGTCGTAGCGGTGGCCGCGCATCTGCACGTTGGAGATGCTGTTGGTGCCCGGCAGGGAGAGCGAGCCGAACATCAGCGCCGACGGGTCGCCGTCCCACGGGTTGTCCGAGAGCAGTTCGTGCAGGCCCTGCACCGGCATCGCGTTGGACCAGGAGTACGTCCGCCAGGCGGTGTCGACCGCCGGCCCCATGATCGACTGCCCGGGCTCGGGGTCGAACGACTCGGGGAACCAGCCGTCGTTCGTCCAGGAGTCCAGGTACATCGCGGTGCTGCGGGTGGCGAACATGCCGGCGACGTCGTCGAAGCCGTAGCGCTTGACGCCGTCGTAGACGGTGGCGTTCATCGGCGGCCAGATCGCGCCCTTCCACTGCTCGGGGGCGGTGCCCTCCCCGTAGCGGTCGAAGAATCTGAAGTGCTCGGACTTCGGGTGCACCGGGCCGCCGGAGCAGTACGTCGGGTCGTTGCGGGCGATGCTCGGCACCACGTAGTCGCCCCAGAACATCTGCGGGTCCAGCAGGTGGGTGATCAGCGTCCTGGCACGTTCGGGGGTCGCGATGCCCGCGAACAGCGGGTAGAACACGGTCGGCGTGACCACCTCGTTCCAGGTCCCGTCGAGGTAGCGGCTCAGGTACAGGCCCTTGCCCGGGTGCCACAGCCGCTCGTTGAGCAGGCGCTTGATCGTCGCGTACTGCGCGGCGAAGCGCCGGGCGTCGGCGCTCCTGCCGAGCACCCGGGCCATCTTCGCCAGCGTCTCGGCGAGCAGCGCGTAGTACGCGTTCAGCGGTACGTCGGTGAGGTTGGTGTTGTCGCGCGGGTCGCCGCTGCCGCCGGCCTTGGGGACGCGCTGGTAGTCGGCGTAGACCGGCAGGTCGTCCAGGCCGAGGTGGTTGCCGCGGCCGCCGACCCGGTCGCCGAAGTACGGCGCCTCCAGCAGCCCGTCGCCGTCGGCGTCCCACTCCGGCATCAGGTCGTGGAAGGTGACCAGGTGCGGGTACGCCTTCTCCAGCACGCCGCGGTCGCCGAACTTCGTGTACAGCCGCCACACCGCGTAGGCGTGCATGGGGGCGGAGTTCTCCTGGTCGTAGCGCGGGCCCTTCAGGTCCACCTGGTTGGGCGGTGCCGGCTGGTCGAAGACGTCCGTCTCGTGCTGGGTGGCGAGGGTCTGGCTGACCAGGCCGGCGTCGATGCAGTCGAAGGAGGAGTCCCAGCCGGTGAACAGCCCGCCCCCGCCGCCCCAGCCCCACAGGACGTAGTTGCGGTGGAAGTCCTTGTCGTAGTTGGTGTTCAGCGACAGCGCGTCGCGTACCGCGTCCGCGGCCTGGCCGACCGGGCCGGAGCCGGTGAGCTGGGTGGCGCGGATCGCGGCCTGGGCGGTGGCGAGCCGGCGCTCCACCTCGTGCGGTTCGGGCGTGCCGACCGTCGGCGGCCGGCCGCCGACGGCGGCCGCGAAGGTGATGCTCTCCCCCTTGCCGAGGTCGTAGCGCAGGGCCGCGGTGGCGGTGCCCGGCGCCCCGGTGCCGCCGGTCATCGCCGCGGTCAGGTCGGCGACGGAGGCGTAGCAGGCGGCGGAGACCGGACGCTCGGCGGGGGTGAGCCGGATGTGGCCCGTCGAGGCGGTGTCCACCAGGCCGGGGGCGCTGCCGGTCACGTCGTGGCCGTCGAGCGCGAAGGCGGCGCTCTCGCCGGCGGCCGCGCCCCACGGGGTGCCGACCTCCAGGAAGACCGTGGTGTCGTCGGCGAGCGCGGTGACCGTGGCGACCACCGAACTGCCGTCGCCGGTGCGGGCGTAGCGCACCACGAGGTCGCGCTTCTGCGCCTGCGCCAGGTCGTACTTCGCCTGGAGGACAGGGAGTTTCGCGGTGGCGTCCGTGACCTCGTCGGCCGAGAACCAGTCGGGGTGGGCGATGACCTCCTGCAACGCCTCCAGGTGGGCCGGCGTCACCGAGCGGTCGTCGCTGCTGATGTGGACCTGCTTGAAGCTGCCGTCGGGGGCCATCGGGCCGATCCGCCACAGGTTGTTGGTCATCTTCTCGCGGATGACGGTGCCCGCCTCGGTGAGCAGCACCACGCGGACGGCGAACCGGGACTCGCCCTCGCCGACGAACAGCGCGCCCGTCCAGTCCTGCTCCTTGACGCCCGGCATCGCGAACGGCCGCTTCAGCGTCGGGTACGGCAGGGCTGCCGGGTGCCCGCCGGAGGCGCCCGGTGCGGCGTCCGCCTCCGCGCCACCGGTCGCGGCCGCTGCGATGTTATCGCTCGCAAGAGCAGCCACCGAACCGCCGATGCCGGTCGCTCCGGCCACCTTCAGAAAGCTTCGCCTGGGCATGTGACGATGGGTCATGAGACCTTCCGTTCCAACGTCTGACGGACCCCGGGGCATGCATAGGAGCAGGCCAGCACGGCGCTACCGGCCACGGGGCCCGGGGGGCACGAGGCCCCGAGGGGGATACGGCATGAACTGCATCACGGGCGACTCGAATTGTTAGCGCTCACGACAGCGCTGTCAACAGATCCGTCGAGAGTCGCGCCCCCGGGCAGCCCCGGGGGCCGTCCTGTGGCAGCCCCCGGACGGGTCCGGGTCGGCCCGGGTCGGCCCGGACACGCGGAAGGCGCCCCACCCGGTCGGGTCGGGGCGCCTTCACGGAAGCTGCCGGCCGGTCAGGCGTCCGGGGACGGGGGACGGACGGAGAGCGCGTGGTGGAAGACGTCGCGCGGGTCGTACGCCGCCTTCACCCGCTGCAGGCGCGGGTAGTTGTCCTTGTAGTAGAAGGTGTGCCAGGGCACGCCGGAGGTGTTCCACTCCGGGGCCTTCAGGTCGCTGTCGGGGTTGTTGATGTAGGTGCCGTTGGTGACGTCGTCGGAGATCGGCACCCCGCCGGTGTCCCGGTGCACGTCGCGGTACCACGCCCGCAGCCAGGCGAAGCTCTTCTCGTCGTCGGTCGCGTGCTGCCAGGTCGCGGAGTAGATCAGCTTGAGGACGGAGTCCCGCTGCGGGATCGCCGTCGCGTCCTCGGGCCGCTCGTTGGCCACGCCGCCGAAGCCGACGAAGGTGAGCGCCGCCGAGGGGTTGGGGTAGTCGTCCGCCGTCAGGTAGCGGTGGATCGTGGCGACCTGCTCGTCGGAGTAGCCCCGGCGCAGGTCGGCGGCCTTGAGCTTGGCACGTTGCGTCTCGGTGCTGCCGCTGGAGTACAGCCAGGTCCAGCGGGTGGCGCGCAGCCACGGCATCCGCAGCTTCTCGTCGACCACCGCCGGGACCTCCACGCCCTCCCGCACGGCCGCGTGGAAGCGCTCGAACAGCTCGGCGGCGTGCGGCGCGTCCGCGTCCATCTGGACGTTCATCATGACGCCGCCGGCCGACTTGTGCGGCAGGATCAGGCCGCTGTAGAGGTCGAGGTACTCCGAGTCCGGGCCCGAGTTCCGCTCGAACCAGCCGGCGAAGTTGCCCACCAGCCGGGCGAAGTTCGCCTCGTCCAGGCCCGCCCACGGCCACACCACGCGGCTGAGCAGCACCGACTGCGGCGGCTTCGGGAGCAGGGTGGCCGGGTCGTCGCCCTCGGCGCCCTGGGAGCGCAGCCAGTAGCGGGTGACGATGCCGAAGTTGCCGCCGCCACCGCCGGTGTGGGCCCACCACAGCTCGCGGTGCGGATCGTCCGGCTCGTCGGTCGCGACCACCGCCCGGGCCCGGCCGTCGGCGTCGACGACCACGACCTCCACCGCGCACAGGTAGTCCACCAGGTAGCCCAGCCGGCGCGACAGCGGGCCGTAGGCGCCGCCGGCGAAGTGGCCGCCGACACCGACCGACGGGCAGGAGCCGACCGGCAGCGTCACCCCCCACTTCTTGTAGAGCGTGCCGCACATGTCGCCGAGCCTGACGCCCGGCTCGATCATGAACGCCCGCCGCTCGGGGTCGAACCGGATGCCCTGGAGCTCGGAGGTGTCGAGCAGCGCGCGCACCTCGGGGGTGTCCACCAGCTCGTCCATGCAGTGCCCGCCGCTGCGCACGGAGATCGGCCGCCCGCCGTCGACGGCCTCCTGCACGGCGTCGACCGCGTCCTGCGTCGAGCGGATCAGGTAGACGTAGTCCGGACTGCTGACGAACCGCTGGTTGCAGCCGCGGGTCAGGTCGGCGTACCGCCGGTCGTCCGGCGCGATCCGGAAGGCCGCCGTGCGCCCCTCCGGCGTGTGGGTGTCCTGGGTGGTGTGCATCGACGCTTCTCTCACTCGGCCTGCTCCCGCGGCAGGCGGCGGGGCTGGGCGGTCGGGTCGGTGGGCCGCCTCACGGGCGGGCGGCCCTGGGGGCGGGGCGGCCCCGGGTCACCGGTCGGGCACGCCGCTCACGTCGGCGCGCCGGCCTGGGCCAGCAGCCCGGCGACGCCCTCGACGGTCGCGTGGTCGAAGATCGCCTCCAGTGGGACGCGCACCCCGAACTCCTCGTCGAGCAGCGCGGACGCCCGGGTGACGGACAGCGAGTTGCCGCCGAGCGCGAAGAACGAGACGTCGCGGGGCAGTTCGGACACCCCGAGCACGCCGGCGAAGATGGCGGCGACACGGCGCTCGGTGCTGCCGGCCGCAGGTGCGCCCTGACCGGCCTCGGCGCGCAACCTCCCGGCACGCGCGGCCAGTTCCCTGCGGTCGACCTTGCGGTCCTCCAGCACCGGCAGGTCCTCCAGCCGGTGCGCGCGGCCGGGCACCAGGTAGCCGGGCAGTCGTCGCGCCAGCGCGTCCCGCACGTCCTGCTCGGACGGCTCGGCGCCGGGCAGCGGCACGTAGAACAGGCTGACGTCCACGCAGGCGCCCTCGGTGTCGAGGACGGGTACGGCGACGGCCCGGCCGATGCCCGGCAGGTCCTCGGCGGCGACCTCGATCTCGTGCGGCTCCACGCGGTGGCCGCGGATCTTCAGCTGGCCGTCGGCGCGCCCGACGAAGCACACCGCGCCGTCCCGCGACCAGAAGCCGAGGTCGCGGGTGCGGTACAGCCGCCGGCGGCCGGCGGGCGTGTCGAGTTCGACGAACCGGCGGGCGGTCAGCGCCGGGTCGTCGACGTAGCCGAGCGCGAGTCCGTCGCCGGCCAGGCAGATCTCCCCGACCTCGCCGACGGCGCAGGTGCGCGCTCCGTCCAGCACGTGCACCTCGGTGCCGGGCAGGGGGGCGCCGATCGGCACGTCGCCCCCACGGCAGTCGTCGAGGGTGACGACGTGGTCGGTGGAGGCGATGGTGCTCTCCACCGGTCCGTACATGTTGTGCAGGGTGATGCCGGGGTGGCGCTCCAGGAACATCCGGGCGTGCCGTGCCGACAGCCGCTCGCCGCCGGTGCCGACGGTGCGCAGTCCGGTGAACGCGTCGAGGTCGGTCTCGACCTGCATGTGGAAGACCGCGGTGGGCAGGAAGGCGGTGTTCGCACCGTCGTCGGCGATCAACTCCCGCAGTCGCCTGGTGAGTTCCAGGGTGCCGCCGTCGAGCAGGATGATCGTGCCGCCGCCGAGCAGCACCCCCCAGGAGTCGAGGCCGAACGCGTCCCAGGTGGCGGCGAGGGACTGCGGCATGACCACCGCGCTGTCGCGGGGGGCGAACGCCCAGTCGTCGAAGATGCGGACGGTGCCGCGGTGGGCGCAGACCACGCCGTTGGGCACGCCGGACGATCCGGAGGTGAAGAAGACCGCGCACGGGTCGTCCGGGCCGACCGGGTACGTGCCCGGGGTCAGGCGCTGCGCCGCGAGCCGGGCGGTGTCGGCGCCCGGCTCCCAGGTCGGCACCGGCCAGTCCCCGTCCTGGCCGGTGACCAGCAGCGGCGGGCCGAGCCGCCGGACGATGCCGGCCAGCCGGTCGTGCGGCCAGCGCGGGTCCAGGGCGGCGTAGGCGGCGCCGAGTCGCGTGACGGCGAGCAGCACCGCGAGGAACTCCGGCGAGCGCGGCATCAGCACCGGCACGAAGCCGCCCGGTCCGACGCCGGCCGACTCCAGCCGCGCGGCCACGGTGTCGGCCGCCGCGGACAGCTCCCCGTAGCCGACCTCCCGGTCGCCGTGCCGCACCGCGGTCCGGTCCGGCCAGCGCCGCGCGCACCACGCGAACAGGCCGTGCAGGGTGTCGGCCCGCCAGGCGCGGTCCGGCGGCGGGTTCCAGCCCGGGTCCGGCAGCCGGTGCACGGTGTCCCCCCGGTCCGGTGCGGTCGCCGGGGGCTCCACCCCGGTCAGGGCCGGACGCCCTGGTCGAGCGCGTCGACCACGGTGCGCACCACCCCGGGGTCGGCGAGCATCCGGTCGTGGTCGACGTCCACGGTGATCAGGCGTCCGAGCGCGATGGAGGGGTCGATGTCGCCCTTCGCGCTCACGCAGACGGCGCCGGCCCACTCCGGTGCCGGGTCGATCGGCCCCGCGGCGACCACCCAGTTGATGAACGACGTGAAGACGGCGATGAGTTCGGCCCGGCGGCCGGCGTTGAGCCCGATCTTCGCCATCGCGTCGTCGGCCACCCGCTCGTACAGCCCGGCCAGGGCGGGGCCGAACACCTGGAGGTCGCCGTCGCGGGCGAGCAGTTCCTGCCCGGCCTCCTGCATGCCGTCCACGGCGGACCGGTCCAGGACCGGTGCGAACAGCTCGACGGCGCGGTGGTAGTGGTCGTAGAGCGCGAGAGCACCGGGCAGTTCGGGTTCGAGGACGACCAGCGGGACCGGCTGCGACTGCTGTCGCGCCACCTCACGGGCGACGCCCGCGGCGAAGACGCTGCCGGCGCAGAAGCCGAGGACGGCGTCCACGCGGACACCGGACGCGCGCAGCGGCGCCGTCCACCAGTCGAGGTAGTCCTCGGCGCGCCAGCCGCTCTCGGTCCCGGGCTTCGGCATCGCCGTCTCCCACACCGTGCGGGCGGGCGTCAGATGCGTGACGAAGTGCGAGAACTGCGCCTCCGGACGGGCCGCGGTCGCGTAGTCGCAGGCGAGTATGACGCCGTCGCCCTCCCCGGTCCCGAGTACCCGCCACGCGTTGCCCGACGCCATTGCGCATCAACTCCCGCCACTGGACGATTTCAGGGCCGTACGGCCCCGCAGGAATCGGCACTCCCCCGACGGAATCAGGGGGCGGGCGAACGCGGCGCCCCGCAGCGCGAAGGACGGCAACCCCCGTCGAGCACGCCGGCTTTCCCGGGGGCCATCTCACCACGCTGCCGAAGCTGTTCACCAGGGCGGCCGGCCGGCCGTGCCGGGCCCAGCGGGCTCCGGCACGGCCGGCCGCTCCCGGCGGGGCCGGCGGTCACTCCCAGCGGAACCACCTGACGGCGCCCGCGCCGAAGACGACCACGTAGGCGACGAGCGTCAGTAGCTGGGCGGCGTGCGGCCAGTGCCCCTCGCTGGCGTCGGTCAGCGCCTGCACGGCGGCGCCGAGGGGAGCGGCCCGGCTGATGTGCTTCAGCAGCGAGGGCATCGCGCCGATCGGCAGGAACAGGCCGGCGAAGAACATCATCACGTAGAACAGCGTGGTGCCCACGGCGTCCGCGACCTGGCTGCTGGTGGCCACGGCCGCGACGAACAGCCCGATCGACATGAGGGCGAGCGCCGCCAGCACGATGCCGACCGCGTAGCCCCCGGCCTGGCGGGGCAGCTCCACACCGAACCCGAACCGGCCGACCAGCAGCACCGCGACCACGGAGACGGCGGCGGTGCCGAGGTTCACCAGGAGCTGGGCGGCCAGCACCCGGGCCGGGCCGACCGGGGTGGTCCGCAGCCGGCGCAGCACGCCCTTCTCCCGGTAGGAGACCAGCACCGCCGGCACCACGTTGAAGGAGAGGGTGGCCAGCACGAACGCGGACAGGATCGGCACGTAGACGTCGAGCAGGGTGTAGCCGTCCAGGCTCTTGCGGTGCTCGTTGTAGAACGGGATGTTGCCGAAGATGATCAGCAGGGCCAGCGGCAGGCCGATCGCGAAGATCGGGCCGGCCTTGGCACGGACGAACATCCTC
This sequence comes from Streptomyces sp. SN-593, assembly GCF_016756395.1. NCBI lineage: Bacteria > Bacillati > Actinomycetota > Actinomycetes > Kitasatosporales > Streptomycetaceae > Actinacidiphila > Actinacidiphila reveromycinica. Next base: position 8,716,536 of record NZ_AP018365.1, on the reverse strand, counting down.
AGCTCGCTGAGGGCGAGCTGCCCCAGCACCGAGCCGCGGTCCGCGGCGGGCGGCACGGGCCCGGCTGAGGTGCTGACTGACATGGTGGGACTCCCCCTGGGGGCCGGTGGGACGTGGCGGACGGGCGGACGGGCCCTAGGAACGGGCGGCGGGTGAGGCGTCGGAGGTGCCGGGGGCGGCGTCGGCTCCCGCGGCGGGGTGGTTGCCGGTCAGCGCGACGAAGGCGTCCTCCAGGCTGGGCTGGTCCACCCGCAGGTGCTGGGCCACGATGTTGTTGCGGGCCAGCACGGAGGTGATCGCGTTGAGCGCGTTCTCGGTACCGGTGACCACCACGAGGTCGTTCTGGCGGGTGAGGCCCGTGACGTCCGGCAGGTCCGTCAGCAGCGCGTCCTCGAACGGGACGGACGGCCGGAACCTGATCCGCTGGCCGTCCTGGACCCGCTCGGTCAGCCCGGTCGGGCTGTCCACGGCGGCGACCCGGCCGCGGTCGATGACCGCCACCCGGTCGCACAGCCGCTCGGCCTCCTCCATGAAGTGCGTGACCAGCAGGATCGTCACCCCGCGCGCCCGCACGTCCTGGATCAGGCTCCAGGTGTCGCGGCGCGCCTGCGGGTCCAGGCCGGTGGTCAGCTCGTCCAGGACGGCCACCTTCGGGTTGCCGATCAGCGCGAGCGCGATCGACAGCCGCTGCTTCTGGCCGCCGGACAGGTCGGCGTACCGGGTCCTGTGCTTGGCGGCCAGGCCGAGCGCGTCCATCAGGGCCTGCGGGTCGGCCGGCTCGCGGTAGAAGGAGCGGTAGAGCCGCAGCGCCTCGCCGACCGTCATCCGGTCGGGCAACTGGCCGTCCTGGAGCTGCACCCCGAGCCGCTGGGTCAGCTCGGCCCGGTCGTGCTGCGGGTCGAGGCCGAGCACCCGGATCTCGCCGCCGTCGGGCCTGCGCAGCCCCTCGACGCACTCCACGGTGGTGGTCTTCCCGGCGCCGTTCGGACCGAGGATGCCGAAGATCTCGCCCTGCTCGACGGTGAACGAGACGTCGGCGACCGCCACGTTGTCGCCGTACTTCTTGTGGAGGTGCCGCACCTCGATGTCCGCTGGCATGCCCGGCGTCCTTCCCGCCTCCGGAGGGTCCGGATCGCACCTACGAGACTGGCAGCGGAAGGGCCCCGGCCGCATCGGCCGGCCGGCCCTTCCCGACGGGAGGCGGGCGGTCGGCCGCGCGGTGGAGGGGGCATCCACCGATCGGTGGATGCCCCCTCCACCGCGGCCGGGTGCCGGGAGCGCGGCACGGCCCCGCCCGGGGCGTGCCGGGGCGGGGCCGTGCGGGATCGGTACGGGCGGGGCCCGGGGGTACGGCGGGGCCGGGGGTACGTGCGGGGCCGGTGCGCGGGCGCTGCCGGGGCGGGCTCAGGAGGCCAGCGGCTGGGTGAACTGGCTGTGGTACAGCTCGTGGTAGAGCCCCCGGCGGTCCAGCAGGGCGTCGTGGCCGCCCTGTTCGACGACCCGGCCGCCGTCCATCACCACGATCGTGTCGGCGTCACGGACGGTGGACAGCCGGTGCGCGATGACGAAGCTGGTCCGGCCGGCGCGCAGGCGGCCCATCGCGTCCTGGATCATCGCCTCGGTGCGGGTGTCCACGTTGCTGGTCGCCTCGTCGAGGATCAGGATGCCCGGATCGGCGAGGAACGCCCTTGCGATGGTGAGGAGTTGGCGCTGTCCGGCGGACAGGCCGGAGGAGTCCGCGTCCAGCACCGTGTCATAGCCGCCGGGCAGCACCCGCACGAACTCGTCGACGTGCGCGGCCCGGGCGGCCGCCCTGACCTCCTCGTCGGTGGCGCCCTCGCGCCCGTAGGCGATGTTGTCGCGGATCGTGCCCCCGAACAGCCACGTGTCCTGGAGCACCATGCCGAAGCAGCGCCGTACCTCGTCGCGGCCCAACGCGCGGTAGTCCACGCCGTCGAGCAGGATGCGGCCGCCGTCGACCTCGTAGAAGCGCATGAGCAGGTTGACCACGGTGGTCTTGCCGGCGCCGGTCGGGCCGACGATCGCCACGGTCTCGCCGGGGGCGGCTTCGAGGGAGAGCCCCTCGATCAACGGGGTGTCCGGGTCGTAGCGGAACGAGACCTCCTCCAGCCGGACCGTGCGGGCGGTCGTCGCGGGGGGCGGCACGGGCGACGGAAGCGGGGTGGACGCGGCGGGCCCGGGGCGCTCGGGTTCGGGGCGCTCGGGTTCGGCGATCTCCGGCTCCTCCGGTGCCGCCAGGAACTCGGCGACCCGGCCGGCCGACGCGAGCCCGGACTGCAACTGGCCGATGAGCGCGGCGATCTGGGTGACCGGGGTGAAACGCTGCGAGTACTGGATGAACGCCTGCACCGCGCCGAGCGTGATCGCGCCGGTGGCCACCTGGTAGCCGCCGAGCGCCGCCACCACCACGAAGTTGACGTTGCCGATGAACTGGACGGCCGGGAGGATCACGCCGGCCAGGAACTGGGCCCGGAAGCCCGCCTCGAAAAGTTCTTCGTTCTGCCGGTCGAACTCCTCGACCACGCTGTCCTGCCGGCCGAACGCCACCACCAGTTCGTGGCCCGAGTGCGTCTCCTCGACCAGGCCGTTCAGGGCGCCGGTCCGCTCCCACTGCGCGGCGAACGACGGCTTGGCGCGGCGGACGACCAGCCCGCTGACCAGCAGCACCAGCGGGATGCCCGCCAGGGTCAGGGCCGCCAGCAGCGGGGAGATCCAGAACATCATCCCCATCACGCCGAGCACGGTGAGCAGGGCGGTGATCAACGGGCCGAGGCCCTCGTTGAGCGCCGAGCTGATGTTGTCGACGTCGTTGGTGACCCGGCTGAGCGTGTCGCCGTGCGCGGTGCTGTCGAAGTGGCGCAACGGCAGCCTGGCGAGCTTGAGTTCGGCCTGTTCACGGATGCGGTAGACGATCCGCTGGGCCACTCCGGCCATCAGGTAGCCCTGCGCCCACCAGAACGCGGCGCCCAGCGCGTAGACGACCGCGGCGAGGCCGAGCACCTGACCGAGCCGGGTGAAGTCGACACCGGTACCGGGCACCAGGTGCATGCCGGCCAGCACCCGGGCCGTGTCGCCGTGGCCGTGCGCCCGCAGGGACGCCAGGACCTGCGACTTCGTCTCGTTGTGCGGCAGTTGGCGGCTGACGACACCGTCGAACAGGATGTCCGTGGCCCGGCCGAGGATGGTGGGGCCGGCGAGCAGGAACGCCACGCCGAGGGCGGCCAGCCCGGTGACCAGCAGCACCCTGCCGCGTTCCGGCCGCAGCAGCGCGGCGAGCCGGGCCTTGACGGCGGCCTTGTCGACGTCGCCGGAGCCGGTGTGACCGGTTCCGGGCGACGCGGCTTCGTGCGACGCGGCTTCGTGCGACGCGCGTTCGTCCGCGGCGTGTTCGTCCGCGGCGGGGGGATCGGCGGCGTCGGGATCGGCGGCGCGCACCGCGGGTTCGTCCGCGTCCTGCGTGCGGGGCTTCTCGGTGGTCATGCCGCCTCCTCCCCCAACTGCGACGCGACGATCTCCTGGTAGGTCACGCACTGGTCGAGCAGGTGCTCGTGGGTGCCGACACCGACGACCCGCCCGGCGTCCAGGACGATGATCTGGTCGGCGTGCATGATCGTGCTCACCCGCTGGGCGACGATCACGACGGTGGCCTCGCGGGTCGCGTCGCGCAGGGCGGCGCGCAGGCGGGCGTCGGTCGCCACGTCGAGTGCGGAGAAGCAGTCGTCGAACAGGTAGAGCCGGGACGGCCGGACCAGCGCCCGGGCTATCGACAGCCGCTGCCGCTGGCCGCCGGAGATGTTGGTGCCGCCCTGGTCGATGGGCGCGTCGAGCCCGCCGGGCATGGCGGCCACGAAGTCGCGGGCCTGCGCGGTGGTCAGGGCCCGCCACACCTGCTCGTCCGTGGCGTCGGGTGCCGCGAAGCGCAGGTTGCTCGCCACGGTGCCGCCGAAGAGGAAGCCGGCCTGCGGCACCAGCCCGATCGGCCCGCGCAACCGGTCGGCGGACTGCCGCCGGACGTCCACGCCGTCGACGAGCACCTCTCCCCCGGTCACGTCGAAGGCGCGCAGGATCAGTTGGAGCAGTGTGGTCTTCCCGCTGCCGGTGCTGCCGACGATGCCGGTGGTCCGGCCCGGCCGCAGGGTGAACGTGACGTCGGTGAGGACCGGCCGCTCACCGCCGGGGTAGCCGAAGTCGACGTGGCGGAACTCCACCGCGCCGGTCGCCTCGGCGGGTGTGACGGCGTCGGCCGGGTCGGCGATCACCGGGTCGGTCCGCAGCACCTGGTCGACCCGCTCGGCGCTGGCCACCGCGCGCGGGGCCAGCGCGATCACGGACACCGCGATCACGGCGTAGACCAGCACCTGGAGGACGTAGACGAGGAACGCGGTCAGGTTGCCGATCGGCGTGGAGCCCCTGCTGACCAGGTGGCCGCCGAACCATATGACGCCCACGCTGGAGAGGTTGGCGACCACCATGACCACCGGCATGATCGCGGCGTAGATCCGGAAGGTGCGCAGCGAGATCGCGGTGAGGTCGGCGCTGGCCCGGTGGAAGCGCTGCTGCTCGGTGCCGGTGCGCAGGAAGGCCCGGGTGACCCGGACCCCGGTGATCTGCTCGCGCAGCACGTGGTTGATGCGGTCGACCCGGTCCTGCATGGTGCGGGCCATCGGCACCAGGACCAGCAGCAGGCCGCCGATGACGAGTGCGAGCACCGGGACCGCGACCACCAGCAGCAGCGACAGCGCGGCGCTCTCCCGGACCGCCATGACGACCGCGCCGGCGCACATCAGCACCGCCATGACCAGCGGCGCGAGGGCCGCCTGGAGGAAGGCGGTGATCTGCTGGACGTCGTTGATGTTGCGGGTGATCAGCGACGGGATGCCGAACCGGCCCACCTCGGCGGTCGAGAACGCCTGCACGCGCCGGAACAGCGCGGCCCGCATCCGGGTCCCGGCCCCCATCGCGACCCGCGACGTGCCCCAGGTGGTGGCCACCGACAGCAGGCCGACGCCGAGGACGACGGCGAGCATCAGGCCGCCGGTGCGCCACACGTAGCCGGTGTCGCCGCTGACGACACCCTTGTTGGTGAGGTCGGCGTTGAGGGCGGGCAGGTAGAGGTTCCCGGCCGCCTGCGCGGCCAGCAGGGCCGTCATGGCGGCGAGCAGGCCGGCGTAGGGACGCAGGAAAACCCGCAGCAGGCGGGTCAGCGCACCGCCGCCCGCCCCGCCGACCGGCGGTTCAGGCACCGCTGACCGGCCCGGCGGCCTGTCGCAGCCGCAGGACCAGGGCCGTCATCGACTGCACGGTACGGAAGTTGTCGAGCTTCAGCTCCGGCCCGATGATCGCGATGTCGTACGTCTCCTCCAGGTGCACCACAAGCTGCATCGCGAACATCGACGACACCAGGCCGGAACCGAAGAGGTCCTGGTCGGGCGTGATGTCGGTGCTGACCCGCTCCCCCAGGAACCCCAGCAGGGCCGCTTCGACGGATTCGGCGCTGACCGGCGCCACCTCGGAGGTCTGTTCGGCGGTCACGACGCCACCTTTCCGTAGTCGAGAAAGCCCCGGCCGCTCGTGCGGCCGAGGCTGCCTTCGCGCGGCACGTCCACCGCGCCGTGCGGGTGCACCGGCGGCGCGCGGCCGCCCGGTGCGTCCGGCCCGCGCCCTCGCGGGCCGCGGGTCCGGTCCTGCTCCGCTCGCCGGGGGCTACTCGGCGGCGGCCGCGTCGGTGACGACCTCGCCGGCGACGACGTCCGCGTCGTCCGTGCCCTCGGCACCGGCAGCGGCCTTCGGCACGGCCGGCACGTTCAGGCCCGGCACGCTCAGGTCGGGCACCTGCTTCACCGCTTCGAGCGCCGTCTCGATCGCCTCGGCGAGCGACGGGGTCACCGTGTCGTCGAAGTCCACCTTGGTGACGGGCACGCCGGCGTCGGTGGGCAGCGTGTCCTTGCCGAAGACCGCGCCGTTGAAGCCGGCCTTCTCCAGGAGCGCCGATTCCTCGTCGGTGATCTCCCGGCTAAGAACCAGCGAGAACTTGTGACCCACAGCCGCCACCCTTCCTTTTCCATTGCGTACGGGCGCATGGTTCCCACGCCTCGGATGCCGCCTGAGGGCAAACGGACGGGGCCGCCGCCGAAAGATATCGCCGCACAGGATTAACCGGCGGACAGAACCGTAACGGCGCCGCCGCCGGCGGTGCAAGCCTGTTCGCGGCCCGCACGAACAGGCAGGTGGGAGCGGCTTGGTGAAACGGTGCCACGTGTCCAACTGCGGAATTTTCGCAGTTGACCGCAATGCCGTCCGCCGGCGCGCACGGCCGGTGTTCTCCGGTATAACACCCCGCCATTGGTTCATTCCATTCGCCCGTTATACCTTCACCCCGCGCTTTTCGGTGAAACCCGTCCGCCGGAACCGACCCGTGGGGAGTGGTATGTCCGAGCCTTCCGCCGACGGCCGTGCGTGGTGCCGCCGGTTCCGTCCGGCGCCGCACGCGCCCGTCCGGCTGGTGTGCCTGCCGCACGCCGGCGGCTCCGCGTCCTTCTACCTGCCGCTGGCGATCGCGCTCAGTCCGGCGGTGGACGTCGTGGCCGTCCAGTACCCGGGGCGCCAGGACCGCAGGGCCGAGCCGCCGATCCCCGACATGGCCACGCTCGCCGACCGTCTGCACGCGGTCCTCAGGCACGAGCCTGAGCGGCCGCTGACCGTCTTCGGGCACAGCATGGGAGCGGTCCTGGGCTTCGAGCTGACCCGGCGTCTGGAGGCGGACGGGCGCGGCCCGGTCCGGCTGTTCGCGTCGGGACGGCGGGCTCCCTCGGCCCCGCGGACCGACGAGCTCCACCTCACGGACGACGACATCCTGGCCGAGCTGCGCCGGCTGGACGGCACCGCGTCGGCGCTGCTGGAGAACGAGTCCCTGATGCGGGCGGCGCTGCCCGCGCTGCGGGCCGACTACCGGGCGACCGAGGACTACCGCTGCCCGCCCGGGACGGCGGTGGCCTGCCCCGTGACGGTGTTCACCGGTGCGGACGACCCGAAGACGACCCTCGACGAGGCGGCCGCGTGGGCCGCGCACACCTCGGGGGCGTTCGACCTCCAGGTGTTCCCCGGCGGGCACTTCTTCCTCACCGACCAGCTCGACCCGATCGTCGAGCGGCTGCGACGCCACTTCCAGGAGACGGGGGCGGGGAAGGCGGAGCCGGCAGCGGGCAAGCAGGCGGAGGCGGAGGCGGCCGACTGAACCGGGCCGGGGGCCTGGTCGCGTCCGGGGGGCGGTCCAGGCCGGGGTGCCGGCTCCGGCCAGGGTCCCGCGGGCGCCGGCGCCGGCACCCGCGTGGCATGGGGCCTCATCTCCCGCCGGAAGGCGACCTGTTGGGGGCCGGTGGCCCGTCTCCCGGTGGGGCCCGAGCGTCGGGTCGGGCCGTTCCGGGCGGGTCGGGCCTTCCGGCGGTGGACCCGGCCCGGGATCAGCGGCGGCGCACCGCACCACGGCGACGGCCCGGCCTCGGAGTCCCTGGACGACCTCGGGGCCCACCGCCGCCGCACGGCACCTTGCGGTCATGGGCCTTGCGCCATCACCCGCCGGACGGGCCCCGGCCGGCTCCGCTCAGATCCCCAGCTCGCGGTCGATCATCGAGAAGATCTCGTCGTCGCTGGCCGTGTCGATCTCCTCGTCCGCCCCCGCCTCGCCGCTCCGCCCGGCCCGGAAGGCGTGGAGGATCGCCTCCAGCCGGGTCACGATCCGCGGGCGCCGGGCGTCGCCGGGCGGCACCTCCGCGAGGGCCGCCTCCAACCGGTCCAGCTCCGCCACCGCGGCCGGCCCCCGCGGCGCCTCCGGCTGTGCGCCCGCCTCCCCGGCGATCAGCTCCAGGAGGTGCCGGGTCAGGGCCGCCGGGGTGGGGTAGTCGAACACGACGGTGGCCGACGGCCGTACACCGGCGGCCGTCCCGAGCCGGTTGCGCAGCTCGACGGCGGTCAGCGAGTCGAAGCCCAACTGCCGGAAGGTCCGGCCGCGGTCGGCGTCGGCGGGGTCGCCCAGGCCGAGCACCGCCGCCGCGTGGCCGCGCACGAGCTGCCGGACGGCCTCCTCGCGCTCGGCGGGCGGCAGGGCGGCGAGCCGCGTGGCCGGCCCGGTCCGGTCGGGGTGCGCGGCGGTTCCGGCGGGAATGCTCGCGCGGCGCCGTGCGGGCCGGCGGACCAGGCCGGAGAGCATCGGCGGCAGCGGGTCGGCGCCGGCGCGCAGTCGGGCCAGGTCCAGCGGGGCCGGGACCAGCAGGCTCCATCCGGCGCGGGTGGCCGCGTCCAGCAGGGCCAGGCCCTCCTCGTCGGTCAGCGGGCGCAGGCCGGTCCTGGCCATCCGCTCCCAGTCCGCGCCGGTCAGGTGGCCGGTCATGCCGCCGGCGGTCCGCCACGGCCCCCAGGCCAGCGACGTGGCCGGCAGCCCGCTGTCGCGCCGGTGGGCGGCGAGCGCGTCGAGGAACGTGTTGGCCGCCCCGTAGGCCGCCTGGCCCGCGTTGCCCCAGGTCCCGGCGACCGAGGAGAAGAGCACGAACAGGCCGAGGTCCAGCTCGCGGGTCAGCTCGTGCAGGTGCCATGCCCCGTCGATCTTCGGGCGCATCGCCACCTCGTTCCGCTCGGCGGTCAGCGTCCCGACGACACCGTCGTCCAGCGCCCCCGCCGCGTGGACCACCGCGCGCAGCGGGGCGTCCGCCGGGACCGCCGCGAGGACGGCGGCGAGCGCGGCGCGGTCGGCGACGTCGCAGACCGCGACGTGCACCGCGACGCCGCGCCCGGCGAGTTCCGCGGCCAGCCGGGCCGTTCCCGCGGCGGCCGGGCCGCGGCGGGACAGCAGCACCGTCCGGCGTGCCCCGGCGGCGAGGTGGCGGGCCACCAGCGTGCCGAGCAGGCCGGACGCGCCGGTGATCAGGACGGTGCCGCCGTGCCAGGGGGCGGGCAGGGCGAGCACGACCTTGCCGACGTGGCGGGCCTGGCTCATGTAGCGGAAGGCGTCCGGAGCCCGCCGTACGTCCCAGCCGGCCACCGGCAACGGGGGCAGGGAGCCGTCGGCGAACAGCCGGGTCAGCTCGGCGGTCATCGCGCCGATCCGGGCCGGGTCGAGCCGCAGCAGGTCGATCGCCTCGTACTCCACGCCGTGGGCGGCGCGGACCCGGCCGGGATCGCGCAGGTCGGTCTTGCCCATCTCGACGAAGCGGCCGCCGCGGGCCGTCACCCGCAGCGACGCGTCCACGAACTCGCCTGCGAGCGAGTCGAGCACCACGTCCACGCCCCGCCCACCGGTCGCCGAGCGGAAGCGCTCCTCGAACTCCAGCGTGCGGGAGGAGGCGATGGCGTCGTCGTCCAGCCCGATGTCCCGCAGCGTCTGCCACTTCCCGGGTCCGGCGGTCCCGTAGACGCGCGCGCCGAGCAGCCGGGCGAGGTGGACGGCGGCCAGGCCGACCCCGCCGGTGGCGGCGTGCACGAGGACGGACTCCTGCGGGCGCAGCCGGGCGAGTTCCACCAGGGCGTGCCAGGCCGTGAGGTACGCGGCGGGCGCGGCGGCCGCCTGCGCGAGCGTCCAGCCCGGCGGGACGGGGGCGAGGACGCGCGCGTCCGCGATCGCGACCGGGCCGAAGGAGGTGCCGAACAGCCCCATCACCCGGTCCCCGGCGGCCAGTCCGGTGACCCCGGGGCCGGTCTCCAGCACGTGGCCGGCGCCTTCGAGGCCGAGGGCGTCGTGCTCGGCCGGGATCATGTCGAGGAAGGTCAGCACGTCGCGGAAGTTGACCCCGGCGGCCCGCAGGCCCACCCGGACCTCGCCGGGGGCCAGCGGGCGCCAGGGCCCCTCCCCCACCGGTCCGGTTCCGGCGACGGCGAGGTCGTCGAGGCTGCCGCGGGCGTCGGGCGCCAGGCGCCAGCGGTCGTGGGCGGGGAGGGGCAGTGCCGCGCCGGCCCGGGCCAGCCGGGGCACCAGGACCTCCCCGCGGCGCACCGCGAACTGCGGCTCGTCCAGGGCCGAGCCGGTCCGCAGCGGCGGGCCGGCGGTGGCCGCGTGGTCGAGGTCGGCGAGCAGGAAGCGGTCCGGGTGCTCGGTCTGGGCGGCCCGCAGCAGGCCCCACACGGGGGCCGCGGCCGGGTCGACGGGTGAGCCCAGCGTGTCCACCGCGTTCCGGGTCACGACCATCAGGCGAGCCGGCGGCAGGGCGGGGTGGCCGAGCCAGCCCTGGACCAGGTCCAGGGCCCAGGCGGCGGTGGCGCGGGCACCGGCGGCGGCGTCCCCGCCCTCGTCGCCGCTCCCGGACGGGCAGCAGGCCACCACGATGTCGGGCGCGTCGGCCGACGGTCCGGCCGCGGCGGCGGACAGTGCGGCCAGGTCGCGGTAGCGCGCCGCGCCGGGCAGGTCCAGGCCGCCGTCGGCGCCGAGCAACGCCCAGCGGAGGTCGGCGGGCGCGGGCTCCGCCTGAGCGGGCACCCAGGTCAGCCGGTACAGCTCGCCGTCCGTCACCGTGTCCGTCCGGTCGGCCGGACGGGCCCGCAGCACCAGCGAGTCGATCGTGGCCAGCGGTGCCCCGGCGGGGTCGGCGAGGGCGACGGCGAAGCCCTCCCCGCCGGGCACCGGGGCGACCCGGACCCGGGCGGCGGTCGCGCCGGTGGCGTGCACGGCCACGCCGGTCCACGCGAAGGGCAGCAGCGGCCCCGTGGTGTCCGGGTCGGGCGCGGTCACCAGTCCCGTGACGTGCAGGGCCGCGTCCAGCAGCGCCGGGTGGGCGGCGAAGCCCGCCACGGGGAGGTCGTCGGGGAGGTCGACCTCGGCGAACACCTCGTCGCCGCGCCGCCACGCGGCCCGCACCCCGCGGAACGCCGGGCCGTACGCGAGGCCGCGTTCGGCGAGGGCCGGGTAGAAGCCGGCGAGGTCCTCGGGGACCGCGCCGGGGGGCGGCCATGCGGCCGGGTCCGTTCCGGTCGAGGTCTCGGCTCCGGACCCGGACCCGGACCCGGACTTGGGCTTGGGCCCGCACGAGGACCCGGACCCGGAACCGGAGTTGGTGAGGAAGCCGGTGACGTGCGGGGCCCATCCGCCCTCGGGGTCCTCCCCCGGCCCCGGCTCGGGCCGCGCGTGCAGCGCCAGTTCCCGGCGTCCCCGCTCGTCCGCCGCCTCGACCGACACCCGCACCTGGACGCCGCCGCGCGGGGGCAGCGGCAGGGGCCGCTCCACCACCAACTCGCCCACGGCCGAGGCTCCGACGGACTCCGCCGCACGGACCGCCAGCTCCGCGAAGACCGTGCCCGGCACCAGCACCCGGCCGGACACCACGTGGTCGGCGAGCCAGGGCTGGTCCGCGAGCGACAACCGCCCTGCCAGCACCACCCCGCCGGAGGCCGGCAGCTCGACCTCGGCGCCGAGCAGAGGGTGGCCCGGCTCGGTCAGGCCCAGCGCGGCCGCGCCCGCTCGGCCCGGTGCCACGGCACCGGCCGCCCAGTAGCGCTGCCGTTGGAAGGCGTACGTCGGCAGGTCCACCCGCTCGCCCGCCGGCAGCACCGCCGACCAGTCCACGGCCACCCCCCGCACGTACGCCTCAGCGAACGACGCCAACAGCCGCGCCGCACCACCCTCGTCACGCCGCAACGTCCCGGTCACCACCGGCCCGCCGCCCTCGCCCGGGCCGTCGCCACCGGGAACCACCGCCTCCACCGTGTCCGTGACGGCGGCGGTCAACACGGGATGAGGAGAGGTCTCCACGAACACGGAGTGCCCGTCGCCCACCAACGCCGCCACGGCCTCACCGAACCGCACCGTCGACCGCAAACTGTCGTACCAGTAGCCGGCGTCCATCCCCGAACCGTCGATCACCCCACCCGTCAACGACGACACCACCCGAACCCGCCCCACCCGCGGCGCCAGACCATCCAGAGCACCCCGGATCTCCGCCTCCAACTCCTCCACCTGCGGCGAATGCGACGCGTAATCCACCGGCAGCACCCGAACCCGCACGCCATCCGCCTCACAGGCCGCCGCCAGCTCCTCCAGGGCGTCCGGATCACCCGAAACGACCGTCGCCGCAGGCCCATTCAGCGCCGCCACCGACACCCGCTCCCCATACGACGCGATACGCGCCCGCACCGCCACCTCACCCGCAGCGATCGACATCATCCCGCCACGCCCCGCCAACGCACGCAACGCCTGACTCCGAAGAGCCACCACCCGCGCACCGTCCTCCAACGACAGCACCCCCGCGACCACCGCAGCCGCGATCTCCCCCTGCGAATGCCCCACCACCGCATCCGGCACCACCCCCGCCGCCTCCCACACCGCCGCCAACGACACCATCACCGCCCACAACACCGGCTGCACCACATCCACCCGATCCAGACCCGGCGCACCCGACCCACCCGCCAACACCTCACGCAACGACCAGTCCACAAAGGGAGCGAGAGCCGCCTCACACTCCGCCAACCGCACCCCGAACACCGGACTCACCCCGGCCAGTTCGGCACCCATCCCCACCCACTGACTCCCCTGACCCGGAAACACGAACACCACCCGACCCGGACCACCCACCACCACCTCACCGGAGACCACACCCACCACCGGCTCACCCGCCACCAACCCGGCCAACCCCGCAACGAGTTCATCCCGACCGGACCCCACCACCACCGCCCGGTACTCGAACACCGACCGCGTCGACGCGAGCGACCACGCCACATCCACCGGCGCCAACTCGACCGCCTCCGCGAGGCGTTCGCGGAGCCGGGCGGCCTGGGCCGCCAGCCCCTCGGGCGTACGCGCCGACACGGGCCAGGCGGATGCCGTGCTCGCGGGCGCGGCGGCGAGGACCGCTGCCGCGCCGTCCGCCGGGACGGCTCCTGCCGCTGTGCCGGACGCGGATGGCGCGGGCCCCTCCTCCAGGATCACGTGCGCGTTGGTGCCGCTGATCCCGAACGACGAGACGCCGGCCCGGCGGGGCCGGGCGCCGCGCGGCCACGGCACCGCCTCGGTGAGCAGTTCCACCGCGCCCGCGGACCAGTCCACGTGCGGGGTGGGCTCGCGGACGTGCAAGGTGGCGGGCAACTCGCCGTGCCGCAGGGCCTGCACCATCTTGATCACGCCGCCGACGCCCGCGGCGGCCTGCGCGTGGCCGATGTTGCTCTTGAGCGACCCGAGCCGCAACGGCCGGTCCCCGGGGCGGCCCTGACCGTAGGCGGCGAGCAGCGCCTGCGCCTCGACCGGGTCGCCGAGCGCGGTGCCGGTGCCGTGGGCCTCGACGGCGTCCACGTCGCCCGGTGCGAGGCCGGCGGCGGCCAGCGCGCGGCGGACGACCTCTTCCTGGGAGGCGCCGTTGGGCGCGGTGAGGCCGTTGCTGGCGCCGTCCTGGTTGACCGCCGCGCCGCGCAGCACCGCGAGCACGCGGTGACCGTGGCGCAGGGCGTCCGACCGGCGCTCCAGTACCAGGACGCCGGCGCCCTCGGCCCACCCGGTGCCGTCGGCGTCCGCGGAGAACGCCCGGCAGCGCCCGTCGGGCGACAGGCCGCGCTGGCGGCTGAACTCCACGAACATGCCCGGGGTGCTCATGACGGTCGCGCCGCCGGCCAGCGCGAGGCGGCACTCGCCCTGGCGCAGCGCGGTCGCGGCCAGGTGCAGGGCCACCAGGGACGACGAGCAGGCGGTGTCCACGGTGACCGCGGGCCCGCGCAGGCCCAGGGCGTAGGCGATCCGGCCGGACGCGACGCTGGTGGAGCTGCCGGTGAGGAGGTGGCCGTCGGTGCCGCCGTCCGGTTCGTGCAGCCGCGGGCCGTAGTCCTGCGCCATGACGCCGACGAAGACGCCGACCTGCTCGCCGCGCAGCGCGTGCGGCCGGATGCCGGCGCGTTCGACGGCCTCCCACGAGGTCTCCAGCAGCAGCCGCTGCTGCGGGTCCATCGCCAGCGCCTCGCGCGGCGAGATGCCGAAGAACCCGGCGTCGAAGCCAGCGGCGTCCTCCAGGAAGCCGCCGTGCCGGGTGGAGGAGGTGCCGGAGCGGGACGGGTCGGGGTCGTGCAGCCGGTCCAGGTCCCAGCCGCGGTCGGCGGGGAACGGCGAGACGGCGTCCGTACCGGTGCGGACCAGCTCCCACAGGTCCTCCGGGGAGCGCACGCCGCCGGGGAAGCGGCAGCCCATGCCGACGATGACGACGGGGTCGTCCGCCGGGTCGGTCCTCCCACCGTCCGGGGCGTCGGCGTCCGTCGGCACGGCGGCCGGGGCGGGGACGGCGGTCCGGGCCCGCGGTCCGCCGGGGGCGGCGCCGGCCAGCAGGTCCCGCAGGTGCCCGGCCAGGGCGGCCGGTGTGGCGTGGCTGAAGAACACCGACGCGGGAAGCCGCAGCCCCGTCAGGGCGTCCAGCCGGTCGCGCAGCTCGACCAGGCCCATCGAGTCGAAGCCGAGGTCCTTGAAGGACCGCTGCTCGTCCACGGCCGCGCCGGTCCGGTGTCCCAGCACGTGTGCGGCGCCGGTGCGGACCAGTTCGGCGGCGCGCCGCAGTTGTTCGGTCGGGGGCAGCGCGGCGAAGCCGTCGGCCGGGGCGGGCGCGGGGGCGGCGGGCCCAGCGGACGCGGCGGGCGCGGCGTGGTCGACAGGTGTGGCACCCGCGGAGGGCTCGGCCAACGCGGTACCCGCGGCGGGCGCGGCTTCGGTGGTGGCGGGTCCGCCGGGCCCGGCCGGGGAGGTGGCGGGTGCCTGGGGTCGCGGCCGGTGCGGGGCGTCGGTCTCCGGCAGCCAGAACCGCTCGCGCTGGAACGGGTAGGTGGGCAGCGGCACCCGTCTGCCGGACACCGCGCGCGTCCAGTCGACCTCGGCGCCGCTGACGTACGCGGCGGCGAGCGACACCAGCAGGCGGCGCCGCCCGCCGTCGTCGCGGCGCAGCGTGCCGGTGGCCGTGCACGGGACGCCGGCGTCCTCGCCGATGGCGGGCAGGCCGGGCGCGAGCACCGGGTGCGGGCTGACCTCGACGAACCGCCGGTGGCCGGCGGCGAGCAGCAGCCGGACCGTCGCGTCGAAGCGCACGGGGCGCCGCAGGTTCCGGAACCAGTAACTAGCGTCCAGCACGGTCGTGTCCGCTACCTCGGCCGCGTCCACCGTGGAGTAGAAGGGGACCCGGCCGGCGCGCGGGGCGATCCCGGCGAGGTCGGCCACGAGGCGGTCGTGGAGGTCGTCGACGGGGGCGGAGTGCGAGGCGTAGTCCACCGGGATACGGCGCGCGTCGACGCCTTCGGACTGGCAGCGGGCGATCAGCTCGTCGAGGGCGGCGGTGTCGCCCGAGACCACCGTGTGGCCGGGGCCGTTGACGGCGGCCACGGCGATGCGGCCGGTCAGGCCGAGCAGCAGGCCACCGGTCTCGGCCGCGGGCAGCGGGACGGAGGCCATGCCGCCGCTGCCGGCGAGGGTGGTCAGCGCGGCGCTGCGCAGCGCCACGATCCTGGCCGCGTCCTCCAGCGACAGCGCGCCGGCGACGAAGGCCGCGGCGATCTCGCCCTGCGAGTGGCCGATCACCGCGGCGGGGCGCAGCCCGTGGGCCCGCCAGACCTCGGCGAGCGACACCATCATCGCGAACAGCGCCGGCTGCACGACGTCCACCCGGTCCAGCGAGGCGGCGCCCGGGGCCCCGCGCAGCACGTCGACCAGCGACCAGTCGGTGCAGGGGGCCAGCGCGGCCGCGCAGCGCTCGACCATGGCGGCGAACTCCGGTGAGGAATCGAGCAGTTCGGCCGCCATGCCGGGCCACTGGGAGCCCTGGCCGGGGAAGACGAGGACCGTGCCGGAGCCGCTGTCGACGCGGCCGGTGACCGCTCCGGCCGCCTGGCCGGTGCCGGCCAGGTCGGCGAGGTCTGCGGCGAGGTTCCCGGCGGGGTCGGCGCCGTCGTCGGCGAGCACCACCGCGCGGTGGGCGAAGGCCGACCGGGTGGTGGCGAGGGAGAAAGCGATGTCGGCCAGGCCGGCGGGCGCCGCGACGTCGGCCAGGTCGACGGATGCCGCGGGCTCGGGCACGGCGGGTGCCGCGGGGGCGGCCGGTCCGTCGGGGCTCCGGCGGTCGGGGGCGTCGGTCAGAGCCGGTACGCGGCCGATCCGGTCGGCCAGCCGCCGGGCCTGGTCGCGCAGCGCGGCCGCGCTGCGCGCCGACAGCACCAACGGCACGGTCCCGCCGGGGGTTCGGGCCCGGAGCGGGCCGGCCGCGAGGTCGGGCGCCGCGGACAGCACCACGTGGCAGTTGGTACCGCCCATGCCGAACGCGCTGACGCCCGCGACCGGTTCGCGGTCGCCGGCCGGCCACGGCTGCCAGGCGGTCTGCACCTTCAGGTGCAACGCGTCCAGCGGGATGGCGGGGTGGGGTGTGGTGAAGTTCAGGCTCGGGAACAGTTCGCGGTGGGCGACGCTCAGCGCGGCCTTGAGCAGGCCGGCGATGCCCGCGGCTCCCTCCAGGTGGCCGATGTTGGTCTTCACCGAGCCGACCGCGACCGGTGCGGCGGCCCGCGCGCCGAGGGCCGCGCCGAGCGCCGCGGCCTCGATCGGGTCGCCCAACCGGGTTCCGGTGCCGTGCAGTTCGACGTACCGGATCGCGCCGGGGTCGACGGCCGCGGTGCGGTGGGCGGTGCGGATCACCGCTTCCTGCGCCTCCGCGCTGGGCACGGTCAGTCCCTCGGTGGGTCCGTCGTTGTTCACCGCGCTGCCGCGGACGACGCACAGCACCCGGTCGCCGTCGGCCAGCGCCGCCGCGAGCGGCTTGAGCACGACGAAGCCGCCGCCCTCACCGCGGACGAACCCGTCGGCGCGCGCGTCGAAGGTGTGGCAGCGGCCCCGCGGCGACAGGCCGCCGAACCGCTCGGCCGCGGCCGCCGTCTGCGCGGCCAGGTTGAGCTGGACGCCGCCGGCCAGCGCCAGCCGCGACTCGCCGGTCCGCAGGCTCTCGCACGCCAGGTGCACGGCGACCAGCGAGGAGGACTGCCCGGAGTCGATCGTCAGGCTCGGGCCGCGCAGGCCGAGTGCGTAGGAGATCCGGTTGGCGATGATGCCGCGGTGCAGGCCGGTCATGGAGTGCCGGGTGACGGCGGCGGGGCCGAGCTGCGCCGCCAGGGTGGCGTAGTCGTCGGCGAGCGCCCCGGCGAAGACGCCGACGGGGCGGCCGGTCAGGTCGGCGGGCACGATGCCGGCGTCCTCCAGGGCCTCCCAGCCGAGTTCGAGGGCGAGGCGCTGCCGCGGGTCCATCTGCTCGGCCTCGCGCGGCGAGATCCCGAAGAACTCCGCGTCGAAGGTGTCGACCGCGTCCAGGTAGCCGCCGGGGGCGGGCGCGGCGTCCTGCGGGCCGGGCGGCAGCGGGCGGCCGGCCGGGGCGGAGATGATCGCGCTGTCCCCGGCGCGCAGCAACCGCAGGTAGGAGGCGGGGTCCGGTGCCATCGGCAGCCGGCAGGCCATCCCGATCACCGCGATCGGCTCCCGCGGCCGGACCGGCGCGTCCGGCGGGTCCACCAGGTCCGTCACGTCCGTCACGTCCGCCGGGTCCCCGTTGCCGTGCGCCATCAGCTGTCGCCCCTGTCGTCCGTCGGTCGCGGCGCCGGTACGCGGCGGCCGCACTGTCCCTGGTCCGGCGCGCGGCCGGGTCCGCCGGTGCGAGCGCGGGCGCACCGGTTCGTTGCGGGCACGCCGACCCGTGCGCGGGCGGACGACGCGGAGGACGCGGTGCGCCACCCGCGGGTGTCCGGCCTCCCGCACACGGCGGACGACGCGTCGGCGGCTCCCCCGCCGTGCGCGGCGCGTACGGCGTGTCCCCCGCGAGCGGCGGGCATCGCGGGCACGGACGGCCGCCCCGGCCCCGGCCGTACGGTCCGTGTCCCGCCCGCCGCGCGGACGCCGGCCGGGGCCGGCACGTACCGCGCCGGCGTTCCCGTCTCCCCCGAGGGCACCGTGAGCGCGGTCCGCCCCGTGCGCGCCGCCGACCGCTCCGCCGACCGGGCGGCCACCGCGGACAGGGCCCGCGGCGCCCGTACCGGGCCCCGCACCACGCGCGCCGACGCGCACGGCCGCGCGTCGGGACCGCGGTGTTCGTGGTCGTCCACTGGCTGGCTCCTGGGTCAGGGGGTGCGGGCGGGCGGGTCTCGCGGGCCGGCTCAGGCCGGTCCTGACCCCTCGTCGGGACGCGCGTCCGTGTTCCGTGGTGCCGGGTCCTCGTCGGCTCCGGGGCGCCCGGGATCCGGTGCCGACCCGTCAACGGCCGCCGTCCAGCGCGCCAGCATCCGCCGGAGCCGTTCGGCGACGCGCTCGGCGGTGTCCCGGTCCGGGTCGAGGCCCGCCCAGCCCTGCTCGACCCGGTCGAGTGCGGCGAGCAGCGCGGCCGTACGGTCCTCCGCCCGTCCGTCGCCGTCCGGCCGCACCGGCGCCGGTGCGCCCCCGGCCGGGGTGACGGCGCTCAGCCAGTAGCGGCGCCGCTGGAAGGGGTACGTCGGCAGGTCCACCCGGCGGCCGCCGCCGGACCCGTGGAAGGCGGTCCAGTGCACCGGAACACCCCGGGTGTGCAGCCGGGCCAGTGTCGTCACGAGCGTCCGGGGCTCGTCGCGGCCCCGCCGCAGCGCCGGCACCCACAGTTCGTCCGATGCCTCGCCGGGCCGCCCCGCACCCACCGGCGCGCCGGGACCGGAGCGGGTCTGCGGGCCCATGGTCGCCAGGACCCCGTCCGGCCCGATCTCCACGAACGTCGCGACACCGGCGGCCCGCAGCACACCGGCCGCGTCGGCGAACCGGACCGGTTCCCGCACGTGCCGCACCCAGTAGCCGGGCTCCGCCACCTCGTCGGCGGCGGCGCGCCCGGTGAGCGCCGACGCCATCGGGATACCGGGGCTGCGGTAGGACACCGACGCGGCCACGTCGGCGAAGGCGGCCAGCATCGGTTCCATCAGCGGCGAGTGGAAGGCGTGGGACACGCGCAGCCGGTGCGTGCGGGCGCCGGCCGCGGCGAGTTCGGCCGCCGCCGCGGTCACGGCGTCGGCCTCGCCGGAGAGCACCACGGCCTGGGGGCCGTTGACCGCGGCGAGGGCGGCGCCCGGGTGCCGTTCCAGCACCGCTTCCGCCGCCCGCTCCGAGGTGGCCACCGCGACCATCGCGCCGCCGCGGGGCAGCGCCTGCATGAGCCGTCCGCGCGCGGCCACGACCGCGGCCGCGTCGGGCAGCGACCACACGCCGGCCACGTGGGCCGCGGCCAACTCGCCGATGGAGTGCCCGGCGAGGATGTCGGGGCGCAGCGCCCAGGACTCCAGCAGCCGGAACAGCGCCACCTCCACGGCGAAGAGCGCGGCCTGGGTCCACTGGGTGTCGTCCAGGGTGCCCGGCTGGGCACCGCCCGCCGCGTCCCCGCCCCGCACCACGTCGGCCAGCGGCCGGTCCAGGTGGCTGTCGAGCGCGGCGCAGGCCGCGTCGAAGGCGTCGGCGAAGGCGGGGAACGCGGCGTGGAGGCCCTGGCCCATGCCGATCCGCTGGGCGCCCTGGCCGGTGAAGACGAACCCGAGCCGGCCGGCGCCGCCGACGACCCCGGAGACGGTGCCCGTCCTGGCCCGCCCCTCGGCGAGCGCGGCCAGCCCGGCGAGCAGGTCCTCGCGGCTCGTGCCGACGACCGCCGCGCGGTGTTCCAGTGCGGGACGGGTCGCCGCGAGCGACCAGGCCAGGTCCCGCGGGTCCAGTTCGGGGCGCGCGGACACGAAGTCGGCCAACTGCCGTGCCTGCGCGCTCAGGCCGGCGGCCGACCGCCCCGAGACCGGCCACGCCAGAACCGCCCCCGTCTCCTCGGCGGCGCCCCCGCGCCCGCGCCGCACCGCCGCACCCGACGGCGCGGGCGTGCCGGGGCCCGAGCCCGCGCCCCGACCGGCCCCCGGGGCCGCACCCGGAGACGACGAGGCCGATGCCGTGGCCGTCGCACCGCCCGGCATCGGGGCGGCGGCCGCCACCGGACCGGGAGGGGCCGCCGCATCACGGACGGCACCCGGGCTGCCCGCCGAAGGGGCGCCCCCCGTCACGGCCCTGCCGACACCCGAAGCGGCTGACGGAACAACAGACGGAGCAGCACCTGAGGCCGCACCCGTGCCGGAACCCGCCACCGGGCCCGCACCGGCTCCCGGAATACCCTCCACGACGACGGCCCGACCGACCCTCGTGGCCGGTACGGGCGTGGAGGCCGAGACCGTCCCCGGCGCCGCACCCCTGGTCGGCGCCGCTCCCGGCACCGCACCTCGCACCGGACCCGTGGCGCCGGCCGGGGCGGAGACCTCTGCCCCGGCCCCCGCCGAGCCCGGCGCCGCTACCGGAGCAGCAGCCGGCACCGTGTCCGGGACCGCACCCGCGGCGGAATCCGCAGCCGCGGTGCGCGCGGGGCCCGACGGCACAGCGCGACCGGAGGCCGGCGACGGCGACGCCCCGGAAGCCGCGGCCGCACCGGCGGCCGGGACAGCGCCCGCCGGGGCGGGCCGGGGGCCGGACACCGGTCGAGCCGCTGGGACGGGCGGAGACGGGTCCACAGGGGGCGATGTGGAGATGGGGGGAGCTTCCTCCAGGATCACGTGCGTGTCGGCCGTGGCGGCACCGAGCGACGACACGCCGGCGCGGCGCGGCCGTTCTCCGCGCGGCCACGCGACGTCCTTCGTGGCGAGCCGGACCCCGCCGGTGTGCCAGTCGACGCGCGGTGTCGGCGCGGCGGCATGCAAGGTCTTGGGGAGCACGCCGCGTTGGAGGGCCTCGACCGTCTTGATGACGCCCGCGGCGCCCGCCGCACGGCCCGTGTGGCCGAGGTTGGAGGTGACCGCTCCCAGCCAGAGCGGCCGGTCGGCCGCCCGGTCCCGCCCGTAGGCGGCGATCAGCGCGGCGGCCTCCGCCGTGTCGCCGGGCGCGGTGCCGGAGCCGTGGGCCTCCACCGCGTCGACCTCGTCCGGGCGAAGCCCCGCATCGGCCAACGCGGCCCGGATCAGCCCCAGGTGCGACGCGCCGTCCGGTGCGTCCGGGCCGCCGGGCCCGTCCTGCGGGCGTGTCGCGCCGCCGCGCAGCAGCGCCAGCACGGGGTGGCCGCCGCGTCGCGCGTCCGCCAGCCGTTCCAGCACGAGCACGGCCGCGCCCTCGGCGAGCCCCGTACCGTCGGCGGCCGCGGCGAACGCCTTGCAACGGCCGTCGGGCGCGAGGTCCCCAAGGGGCCGCAGGAACTCCTCGGGGGTCGCGTGCACGGTGACGCCACCGGCGAGCGCGAACGCGCACTCCCCCGCACGCAGGGCTTCTCCGGCCTGGAGCAGGGCGGCGAGCGAATGCGGCGGGTCGGCGGCCGGGGGGTCACCGGCCGCCGGGTCCCGCAGCCCGAACGCGTCGGCCAGGCGCACCGACAGCGGGCCCTCCGCGGCGCCGCCGTCCGGGTGCCCGGCCCCGTAGCCCGAGGAGGCCGCGGCCACGAACACCCCGGTCTCCGCTTCCCGCAGCTCCGCCGGGTCCAACCCGGCCCGCTCGCACGCCTCCCAGCAGACCTCCAGCATCAACCGGTGCTGCGGGTCGGCCGCTTGGGCCTGCGCCGGGGTCATCCCGAAGAACTCGGCGTCGAACTCGGCCGCGCCGTCGAGGAATCCGCCCCGGTCGACGCCGGGTGCACCCGGCGCGCACGGTTCGGGCCCCTCGGTGCCGGGGACGGCGGCCAGGTCCCAGCCGCGGTCCGCGGGAAGCGGTCCGACGGCCTCCCTGCCGTCGGCCGCCAACTGCCACAGCCCGGCGGGCGAGTCGACGCCGCCCGGGTAACGGCAGGCCATCCCGACGATCGCGACCGCCTCCGCCTGGTTCCCCGGCTCCGCTCCCGGCCCGCCGGCCGCGCCCCGCGCGGGTCCCGGCGCCCGGTCGGGCTCCGCACCGTCTCGCCCCACGGCCTCCCCCTCGACGTTCGTGCGCGGACTCCCCGCGGACGCTTCTGCCTCGGTCACGACGACGCCCCGCACCCGGCGGGCACAGCGGGCACGACGGGCGTCCGGGCGTGCCGCGTGCGGACGGCCGTCGGATACCGCGGTCGCGCGCCGTACGGTCCCGAGCGCCGCGGGCGGCGGCGTTCAACCGCGCGGACATCCCACTTGAACGCCGTTCCCACCGGAGCCGGGCGCGGGGGCGACACGGGCCGGACAGGGCACGTGCCGACCTCCCGCTCCGCGGGCGGGCACCTTCGCGGCTGTCCCATGACCACTCCATCGTCGGTGGACGCGAACCGGTTCCGACCGGCCCGGTCGTGCTTCGTCCGGTCCGGCTCCGCCCCTGCGGCCGACCGTGTCCACCGGGCGCGTCCGCCGCTCCGGCCCGCCCACGGATCGTGGGTTTGGGCCGCCGCTCCGGATGCCAAATCTAGGGCGCGCCCCTGGGTGCCCACCAGCGCACGGCGCCCGGGCCGCGCACACCCCTGAGGGCTGTCCCGGCCGAATGCCGCCGCGGGCGGAATCCCTCGGCGCGTCCGGCATCCGGTGGCCCGCCCTCAGTGCCGACGCCCCGCCCCGAACGGGCCGAATGCGTCACGGCCCGAACGCGTCACGGCCCGAAGGCGTCAGGGCCCGGTCCGCCGCGACAGGTCTCGCGCCCGCGGCCCGGCGCCGTAGGGGCAGCGACCGGCCGCCGCCCGCCCGGCATCCCCGCCCGGCACCGCCGCCCGGGTGGACCAGCGGTGCACCCGATCCCGGGAGCGCCGGCGCCGCCGGACACCGACGCGTCCGCACCGTACGTCGGTTGGCCCCACGCGCGAGCACGGCCGATTCCGGCCGGACGAACGCAGCACAGCCCCGCGGCCGCCGGCCCGGACCCGCACCCGGCCGTCACCCGGTCTCCGCGCCCGCCCGCGCTCCGGCCAGGCGCGCGGCCAGCGCCATGGGCGTCGGGTGGTCGAAGACCTCCGCCAACTCGACCTCCGCGCCGGTCAGTTCCTCGACGTCCTGGGCCAGCCGGGCGGCCAGCAGGGAGTGGCCTCCGGCGGCGAAGAAGTTCGTGTCGGCGGTCACCTCCGTACCGAGCAACCGCTGCCACACCTCGACGAGGCGGGCGACGAGTTCGCCGTCGGCGCCGCCGTCCGGACCCGGAGCGGCGCCGGCCTGCTCGCGGGCGAGCCGGAGCAGCGCGTCCCGGTCGAACCGGCCGTCGGGGCGGCGGGGCAGCACCTCCAGGCACGTCACACGCGCGGGCACGACCGCCTCGGGCAGCAGGTCCCGCGCGTGGTCGCGCGCCGCTCGGGCCAGGTCGCCGCCCGCAGCGGGATCGGCCCCCGGGACGACGAAGGACACGGGCACGGCGTCCGGTCCGGGCACCAGCACTCCGACAGTGGCGGCCGCCGCGACGCCGGGGTGGTCCCGGAGCGCGGCGTCCACGGCGCCGAGATCCACCGCGCGGCCGGCGACGGTGGCCCGCTCCCCCAGCGGGCCGAGGCGCTCGACGCTGCCGTCGGGGCACCACCGGGCGAGCACTCCGGTCGGCAGCCACGCCGAGCCCGCTCCGGCCACGGCCAGGTGGAGTTCACCGCGGACGCCGACCGGCAGGTCCCGTCCGTCCGGGGCTCGCACGGCCGCCGTGACTCCAGGGGCGGGCCGCCCCCGGGTGCGGCCGGCACCGTTCGATTCGACCGGACCCGAAAGCGCCCAACTGCCCACCCCTGGCGCCGCGTACACGCTGTACGGCCGGGCTCCGGCGGCGACCAATCGGCGCAGCGCCGCGGGCGGCAGGTCCTCGCCGTGCACGGCGATCCGCAGCCCGTCCGCGGCGTCCGCGGCGCCGCGGACCGCCGCCTCCACCGCCTCCGCCGGTGTTCCCGGCGGCACCGGGACGATCCCCACGGCGTGGCGGGCGACCGCCTCGCCCAGTCCCGGTCCGTCGGCCCATCCGGCGGGCGGGGCCGCCACGACGCGGCCCCCGGTCGTCAGGGGGAGGAAGAGTTCCACCAGTGCCTGGAACGACCCGGGACGGGCGGACGCCAGCGTCCCGGTGCCCGGCGCCGCGCCCAGCTCGCCGGCGACGTGGCCGAGCGCCGTCATGACGTCCCGATGGCTCAGGGCGACCGGGACGAAGGGGCCGGCCGCGCCTGGATCCGTGCCGGTGCCGCCGTCGGCGTCCATGTCCACGTCCACGTCCGCGTCCGCGTCCATGTCCGCGAGCAGCCAGGCGGGCCGGTCCGGGGCGCCGGCCGGTGCCGCCGCGTCAGGATCGGCGGAGAACTCGGCAGAAACTTCGGCGGGCACCTCGGCGGCGGCCGCGCCTGCTGCGGCGAGCCGCACCACCGGCAGGCCGAGGCCGTCCGGATCGGGATCCGCTTCGTACGCCAGCACCCACCGGGCGCCGCAGCGATCCAGGCGGCGGCGTACTCCGGTACCGCGGTCCGAGCCGATCGGGAGGCACACGCCGCCCGCCAGCCACACGCCGAGTGCGGCCGCGGCCAGGTCCCCGGGCCGCCGGGCGGTGACGGCCACGACGTCGCCCGCGCCCGCACCGGCTTCGGCGAGGCCGGCCCGGACCGCGCCGGCGGCGTCGATCAGCCCGGCGTAGTCGAGCACGCGGTCACCGTCCACGACGGCGGCCGCGCCTGGGGTCCGGCGGCCCCGGGCGAGGACGGCGTCCAGCGGGGAGGCGTCCGCGGACGCGGTCGGCGGCCGGTGCGCGGACGCGACGGTCTCCCGGTCCGCCGGACTCCACCCGGCGTACTCGCCGACCGGGCGGTCGGCGGCCGCGGCGGCCTCGACGAGCAGGGCCTCGTAGCGGCGCAGCAGGGCCTCGACGTCGGGGCGCGCGAGGATCTGGCGGTCGTAGCGGAGCCGGATCTCGGCCTTGGCGGGGACCGCGACCATTTCGAGGTCGAACTTGCTGTACCCGTTCTCGACGGGCAGCAGCCGTCCGTCCGTGCCGCCGACCACCAGTTCCTCGGACGCGACCTGCGGCAGGTAGTTGAAGACGTGCCGGTAGACCGTCTGCCAGGCCGCGCCGGTGCGCGGCAGTTCGGCGGTCAGGTCGTCCACGGAGACGTCGCCGTGGGCCATGGCGCCGAGGAACCGGTCCCGGGCCTGGCGGGCCAGCGCGCGGAACCCGGCGGTGAGGTCGGCCCGCAGCCGCAGCGGCACCACGTTGACGTGGTAGCCGACCTCCTGGGTGGCCTGCTGGCCGCGCAGGTCGAGCGGCGAGCCGATGACGAGGTCGGGTCCCGCGCCGTGCGCGGCGAGCAGCACGTGGTAGGCGGCCAGCAGGACGGCGGCGACCGGTGCGCGTACCTGCCGCTGCAACTGCTGGACGGCGGCGCGCCCTTCCTCGGACAGGGTGTGGGTGGCGATGTCGCCGGCGAGCCGGGGGCGCTGCGGGCGCGGGGCGCCGCACCACAGGTCGGTGCCGCCCGGCGGGAGGTCCCGCAGGTGCTCGCGCCAGTAGGCGAGATGGGCCTCGTCGGGCCGCCGCTCGGGGGCCGGGGGCACCTCGACGAGGGCGGCGGCGGGGACCGGGCGGCCGGCCGCGAGGGCGTCGTACACCGGGATGAGGGTGTGCATGAGGATGGTCGCCGAGGTGACGTCGAAGACCAGGTGGTGGACGGTCAGGCAGAAGACGTCGCCGTCGGGCCGGCGGGCGAGACCGGCGCGGACCAGCGGGCGGCCGTCCAGCGGGAAGGGGCGGGCGATGAAGCGTCCGAGTTCCGCCGCGAGCCGGTCGTCGGGGAGGGGTTCGGCGGGCAGTTCCAGCGGGCCGACCTCCACCGGGAAGCGGTCGGGGGGAAGGACGTCCTTCGTCAGCTCCCCGCCGGCGGCGGTGAACGCGGTCCGCAGCGCCGGGTACCGGCCGAGGACGACCCGGAGCGCCTCGGCGAGCGCGTCGGCCTGCAGGTGGCCGTCGACGCGCAGCGCGATGCCGAGGTTGTTGACGCCCGCGTCCGGGACCAGCCGCTCCAGCAGCCACAGGGCGTGTTCCTTGCGGGTGACCGCGAGGCGCGGCTCGGAGCCACCGTGCCCGATGGCGCCCTGGTCGATGGCGCCGTGCCCGGACATGCCCTGCTCGGCGGTGCACTGATCGATGGTGCTCTGCTCGGCGGTGTCCGGCTCCGTGCTGCTCCGCCCGGTGCCGTCCTGCTGCGGGCCGGCCGCCGGCCGCCCGGCGCGCGCCCCGGTCACAGCCGCGCGTCCGATGCGCCGAGGGCGGCGCGTCCGCGGGCGTCCGGTGCGGCCTCGCGCGCCTGTGGTTCCTGCATCTCTCGCCTTCCGTTCGGGGGTGCGCCGGTGACCGCGGTCCGCGCCGCGACAGGGCACGGGGAACCGCGGCGGCCGGGCCGGGTCGGGTGTGCGGCACCGGGCGCCGCGCGGCGGGCGCGGCCGCGTTGCGCCCGGTGCCGTGGCCGTCACAGGGGCTGGTCCGGTGCCGTTGCCCGCGGGCCGGGCCGGGCGGCGTACTCCGCCGCCAGGTACTCGGCGATCACGGCCGGGGACTCCAGGTCGTACATGAACCCCTCGGGCAGTTCGAGCCCGATGAGGCCGGCGAGCCGCTCGCGGAGCTGGACCGCCGCCATCGAGGACATGCCCATCTCCAGGATGTCGCCCTCGGCCTCGACCAGGTCGTCGGAGGCGTAGCCGAGCAGCACCGCGATCTCCGCCCGGACGAGGTCCAGCAGGACGGCCTCCTGCGCGGCCGGGTCGAGTCCGGCCAGGCGCGCCGACCACTGCGGGTCCACCACCGGCAGGGTCACGGAGTCGTCGCCGTCGGCGCCCCCGTCGTCTACGTAGGTGCAGGCGTCCGTGTCCGTGTCGGTGTCCGCGGCGGGGTCCGCGCCGACTCCGGGCCCGCTCCCTGTCGCACCGCCCTCGGCGGGCTGTCCCGGGGCGGCCGGCACGGGGTCGCCGGCGGCTCGGTGCCATGCCGACAGCCGCGCGAGCACCTCGCTCAACGGCGTGTCCGCGCGCAGCGGTTCGCCGGCGCCGAGCAGCCCGCCGAGGGCGGCCAGGTCCTCCTGGGCGACGGCCGCCCAGAACAGCGGCTCACCGACCGGGCTTCGGCGGTCGCTCGCGGGCCGGGCGACGCCGGCACCGGCACCGTCACCGTCACCGGAGCCCGACGTGTCCGGGGCCGCGCCCAACTCGTCCTCGACCGCGCCGAATCCGCCCGCGTCCGACGCGTCCCCGCCCGCACCCGGCGGGGTTCGCGGATCGGCCGGCGCGTCGGCCGCCGCTGCTCCGGCCGTTCCGTCCACGCCCGCCGGGCCGCGCCGCGTCATGCCGGACGGCCAGTACCACTGGTGCTGGAAGGCGTAGGTGGGCAGGGCCACTTGGCGGGGAGCTGTGTCGGCCCACACCGACGCCCAGTCCACGGCGGTGCCGCGCACGTACAGGTCGGCGAGCCCGGCGAGGAAGCCGGGCAGGCCGGAGCGTCCGGGGCCCAACGCCCCGGCGGCGTTGACCGCGGCGGCCTTGCGGCCCTCGGGCGCCACCGCCCGCAGGTCCGCGGTCGCCGCGGGGTCGGTGCTGATCTCGACGAGGACGCCGTATCCGGAGGCGTGCAGTTCCTCCGCGGCGGCCCGGGCCGGGCCCGGCTCTGGCCGGGGCCCGCACCAGTACGCGGTGTCGAGGTCCTCGCCCTCCAGCCAGCTCGCCGTGGACAGGGACATCAGCGGAAGCGTCCCCGGCGCCGGGGCCACGGGGTCGGTTCGCGGGGTCGCCGAGCCGGCGGCGATTCGGGCCGCGTCGGCGAGCGTGAGCACCCCGGCCACGTGGGCAGCGGCGATCTCCCCGCTCCCGGCGCCCGCGACGGCGGCCGGGACCAGCCCGGCCGACCGCCACAGCGCGGCCAGCGCGACCTGCACCGCGAACCCGACCGCGCGGGCGACGCCGTCCTCCCGGAGCGACGGTGCACCGGGCCGCTCGCGCAGCACGTCGGTCACCGACCAGCCCAGGTGCGCGGCGAGTGCCCGATCGCACTCGGCCATCCGGGTCCCGAACGCCGTTGCCTGGTCGAGCAGTTGACGCACCGGCGCGACCAGGGTGGCGCCGTCGAGGGCGGGGAGCACGAACGCCACCCGGCTCTGGGCCATGGCGGGCGCGGCGGTTCCGGTCACCACCCGGTGCCCGGAACCGCCGCGGTCCGGACGCTCTGCGGCGCCCTGCCCGTCCTCGGCACGCCCTGCGTCCTGCGCCCGCGTCCCGTCCTCCTCGCCCTCCCCGCTCTCCGTACGCTCCGCGCCCGGTGCGGCGACCGCCGCGAGCCCGGCCAGCAGCTCGGCGCGGTCCGAGCCGATGACGACCGCGCGCCGGGAGAACGCCGACCTGGTGGTGGCCAGCGAGAACCCGACGTCGGGGGCGTCGAGTTCGGGGTGGCGGTCAAGGTGGTCGAGGAGTCGGGCGGCCTGGGCGCGCAGTCCGTCGGCGCCGCGCCCGGACAGCACCCACGGCACGGGCGGCAGGCCCGGACCCGCCGCCCCGTCCTCTGCGTGCGTGCCGGTGCCCGGAGCGTCGGGGTCCGGAGCGTCGGTGCCGGAGGCATCGGTGCCCGAAGCGTCAACGGCGGGAACGTCGGCGGCGGGGACGTCGGCGCCCGAGGTATCGGCGCCCGAGGCGCCCTCGCCGTGCGCGCCGGCGCCGGGGACGGGCGGCGGTTCCGCCACGATCAGATGGGCGTTGGTACCGCTCAGCCCGAAGGAGGACACCCCGGCACGGCGCGGCTCGTCGCCGGCCGGCCACTCGACGGGCTCGGTCAGCAGCCGGACGTCGCCGGCCGACCAGTCGACGTGCGGGGACGGCTGCTCGGCGTGCAGGGTCGCGGGCAGGCGCCCGTGGTGCAGGGCCAGCACCATCTTGATCACCCCGGCCACGCCGGCCGCCGCCTGGGTGTGGCCGATGTTCGACTTGACCGAGCCGAGCCACAGCGGCCGGCCGTCCGCGCGGCCCTGGCCGTAGGTGGCGAGCAGGGCCTGCGCCTCGATGGGGTCGCCCAGCACCGTGCCGGTGCCGTGCGCCTCGACCGCGTCCACCTGGTCGGCGCGCAGCCCCGCGCCGGCGAGCGCGGCGCGGATCACCCGTTGCTGGGAGGGCCCGTTGGGCGCGGTCAGGCCGTTGCTCGCGCCGTCCTGGTTGACGGCGCTGCCGGCCACCACGGCCAGCACCGGGTGGCCGTTCCGGCGGGCGTCGGACAGCCGCTCCAGCACCACGAGCCCGGCGCCCTCCCCCCATCCGGTGCCGTCGGCCGCCGCGCCGAAGGGCTTGCAGCGCCCGTCGGCGGCCAGGCCGCGCTGCTGGCTGAACTCGGTGAACGCCGCGGGCGTGGACATGATCGTCACGCCGCCGGCGAGCGCGAGGCGGCACTCGCCGGCCCGCAGGGCCTGGCAGGCCAGGTGCAGCGCGACCAGTGCCGAGGAGCAGGCGGTGTCCACCGTCATCGCGGGGCCCTCCAGGCCGAGCGCGTAGGCGATGCGGCCGGAGATCACGCTGACCGCGCTGCCGGTCATGAGGTAGCCCTCCGACCCGGCGGCGTCGTCGGGCAGCAGCGCGTTGTACCCGGAGGACGTGGCCCCGACGAAGACGCCGGCCGCCGAGCCGCGCAGCGAGTCGGGCGCGATCGCGGCGCGTTCCAGGGCCTCCCACGCGGTTTCGAGCAGGAGCCGCTGCTGCGGGTCCATGGCCAGGGCCTCGCGGGGGCTGATCCCGAAGAAGCCGGTGTCGAAGTCGCCCACGCCGCTGAGGTAGCCGCCCTGGAGCGTGTACGCGGTGCCGGGGTGGTCACGGTCGGGGTCGTAGAGCCGCTCGGTGTCCCAGCCGCGGTTGGCGGGGCAGTCCGCGATGACGTCGCGGCCGGCGTCGAGCAGGTCCCAGAAGGACTCCGGGTCCTGGACGTCGCCGGGGAAGCGGCAGCTCATCGCCACGATCGCGATCGGGTCGTCGTCCACCGGCGGGGGTGGTGCCGCCGGGTCCGCGCCGGCCGTCGCGGGCTGTTCGCCGACGAGCCCGGACCGCAGGTGGGCCGCGAGCGCCGCGGACGTGGGGTAGTCGAAGACGAGGGTGGCGGTGAGCCGCAGTCCGGTCGCGGCGCCCAGGCGGTTGCGCAGTTCGACGGCGGTCAGCGAGTCGAAGCCGATGTCCTTGAACGCCTTGCCCGCCTCGATCGCGTCCGGCGACGCATGGCCCAGCACGGCCGCGGCGTGCGACCGGACCAGGTCCAGCAGGGTGCGGTCCTGTTCGGCCGGGGCCATCGCGGCCAGCGTGTGGCGCAGCGTCCGCACCGCGCCGCCGGCGGCGGCGGACGGCAGCCGGGTGGCGCGGCCGGCGAGCACCTGCCACAGCGGCGGGAGCACGTCGCCGCGGGCGACCTGCGCACGCAGGGCCGGCACGTCGATGCCGGCCGGCACGAGCAGCGGCTCGTCGCGCGCGGTGGCCAGGTCCAGCAGGTCCAGTCCCTCGTCGGCGGACAGCGCGCGGACGCCGCCGCGGCTGATGCGGGCGCGTTCGCCGGTGCCGAGGTGGCCGGTCATCGCGCTGGCGTCGGCCCAGAAGCCCCATGCCAGCGAGGTGGCGGGGCGGCCGTCGGCCTGGCGCCTGGCGGCGAGTGCGTCGAGGAAGGCGTTGGCCGCCGCGTAGTTGCCCTGGCCGGCGCTGCCCAGGGTGGCCGCGGCGGAGGAGAACATCACGAAGCGGTCGAGGTCGTGGCCGAGGGTGAGGCGGTGGAGGTTCCACGCCGCGGCGCTCTTGGGCCGCAGGACGACGTCGACCTGACGAGGCGTCAGCGAACCGATGACGCCGTCGTCGAGCACACCGGCGGCGTGCATCACCCCGGTGAGCGGCGCGGACGGCGGGATCGCGTCCAGTACGGCGGCCAGGGCCGAGCGGTCGGCGGCGTCGCACACGGCGATCCGCACATCGGCGCCGCGGCCGGCGACTGCGGCCGCCAGCACGGCCGCTCCGGGGGCGGCGGGGCCGCTGCGGCTGGTCAGCACCACCCGGCGGGCCTGTCCGGCGGCCGCCAGGTGCCCGGCGACCAGCCCGCCGATCAGGCCGGTGCCGCCGGTGACCAGTACGGTGCCGGGCGGCCGGGGCGCCGCACCGTCCCGGGGGACGGTCAGGACGGTGCGGCAGTCGGACGGGGCACGGCTCGCCGCCTCCACGGCGTCGGCGGCCCTGCGGACGTCCCAGGCCCGGTACGGCGGCGCGGGCAGGGCGCCGTCGGCGAGCAGGTCCGCCACGTCGCCGAGGACGCGGCCGAGCCGCTCGGTGTCGGCCCCACCGGGACCGGGACCGGGACCGGGGGCGAGGTCGGGACCGACGTCGGGATCGAGGTCGGCACGCGCGTACCGGACGTCGGGGCGGGCCTGCGCCACAGCGGCGGCGGCCTCCCCCTCCTGCGCGCGGCCGGTGCCCAGGGTGACGAGCGCGCCGCCCCGGGACAGCAGCCGCAGCGCCGTCCCGGCGGGCCCGCCCTCCGACGCGTCGAGCACGGCGGCCACGCCGTCCCCGCCGGTGGCGGCCATGACGGCGGCTTCGAACCGCGCGAGGTGGGAGGTGTCGTCGGCGGGCGCGAGGTGCGCCTCGTCCAGGCCGGCCGCTTGCAGCGCCGCGAACTGCTCCGGTCCGGCGGTCGCGTGGACCTCCAGGCCGAGCCGGTGGGCGACGTGCACCGCGGCCACGCCCGTGCCGTCGGCGCCGGCGTGCAGCAGGACGTGCTGCCCCGGCCGCACCCCGGCCACGTCGGCGAGCGCGTACCAGGCCGCGAGGTAGGGGCCCGGCGCGGCCGCGGCGCGGGCGAACGTCCATCCGTCCGGCACCGGGGCCAGCAGCCGCGCGTCGGTCACGGCGAGCGGGCCGGCCCCGCCCGGCGCCAGGCCGAGCACGCGGTCGCCGGGAGCCAGGCCGCCGACGCCGTCGCCGGTCTCCAGGACGACGCCGGCGATCTCGCGGCCGAGCGGGACCGCCGCGCGGTCACCGCCGGGAGCGTACGCGCCCCCGCGGGCGGACGTGCCGTCGGCGCCGTGGGTGTCGAGCACCGCGGGTGGGTCGAGCACGGCGGCGACGTCCGCGGTGCCGAGCGCGGCCGCGCGGACCGCGATCCGGACCTGCCCGGGTTCCAGGGGCGCGGCCGCCTGCGGACGGGGTACGAGGGCCAGGCCGTCGAGCGCGCCGGGCCGCAGGTTCTCCAGCCGCCACGGCATGCCGTCCTCCGGCCGGTCCAGGCCGGCACGGGGCCGGGTCAGCCGCCGGCCGCGCACCGCGCCGTCGCGGACCACCAGTTCGGGTTCGGCGCCGGCCAGCCCGGCGGCCAGGGCCGCGCCGGTGCGCGCGCCCTGAGCGGAGCCGGCGGGACGGACCGCGGGAAGGTCGGCCAGCACCAGCCGGCCGGGGTTCTCGGTCTGGGCGGACCGCACCATCCCCCACACGGCCGCGCCGGCGAGGTCGGTGACGCCCTCGCCGGACCGGGCGGCGACCGCGCCGCGCGTCACCAGCGCCAGCCGCGCGGTGCCCAACTCCTCGGCCGCCAGCCACTCCTGGAGCAGCGCCAGCGTCCGTACGGTGGTCTCCCGGGTGGCCGGCACCACGTCGTCGCCGAGCGCCGCGCGCGGGTCGGCGCCGACCGGGGCCAGTACCACGTCCGGTGCCGGTCCGCCGGCGCCGACCGCCGCGGCCAGAGCGGCGAGGTCCGGGTAGGGCGCGATGTCCGCGCCGCTCCCGGCGAGTTCGGCGCGCAGGCCGCCCGTGTCGTCGCCGACGACGGCCCAGCGGCCGGCGGGCGCGGCCGAGGCGGGGAGTTCCTCCCATGCCACGCCGAACAGGGCGTCCTGCCGCCCGCCGCCCGAGGCCGCCAACTGCCCTGCGGAGACCGGCCGCAGCACCAGGTTGCCGACGGACACCACCGGAGCCCCGGTGCCGTCCGCGGCGGTCAGCGACAGGGCGCCGTCCGCGGCCGGCCGCAGCCGTGCCCGCAGCACCCCGGCGCCGGCGGCGCGCAGCGCCACGTCCTGCCAGGCGAACGGCAGCCGCACCCCCGCGGGGTCCTCCTGCTGCCCGGCGGCCACCGCCGACGCGTGGAGCGTGGCGTCCAGCAGCGCCGGGTGCAGCCCGAACCGCCCCGCGCTGTCGGCGACGTCCTCCGGCAGCGCCACCTCGGCGAACACGTCCCGGCCGCGCCGCCAGACCGCGCGCAGCCCCTGGAACGCCGGGCCGTAGCCGTAGCCGGCCGCGGCGACCTCGCCGTAGAGCCCGCTGACGTCCACCGGCACCGCGCCGGGGGGCGGCCACGCCGTCAGGTCGTCGGGGCCGTCCGGGCCGCCGTCGTCCGGGGTGCGGGGCGTCGGGGAGGCGGCGGCCAGCAGCCCGCCCGCGTGCCGGGTCCACGGCCGGTCGGGGTCGTCGGTGTCCGGGCGGGCGTACGTCTCGAAGGTCCGCCGCCCGTCGGGGTCGGCCGGGCCGAGCACCACCTGGAGCTGCGTGGCGCCGTCCCGGGGCAGGACCAGCGGGGTTTCGAGGGTGAGTTCCGCGAGGTGCCCGCATCCGGCGCGGTGGCCGGCCTGGAGGGCGAGTTCGACGAACGCGGTGCCCGGGAAGACCACGGTGCCGTTCACGGCGTGGTCGGCCAGCCACGGCTGGGCCGCCGTCGACAGGCGGCCGGTGAGGACCAGGCCGCCGCCGTCGGCGAGCACGACGGCCGCCGCGAGGAGGGGGTGCCCGATCGCGCCCAGGCCGGCGGCGGACAGGTCGCCCGCGGAGGTGCCCTCCCGCTGCCAGTACCGCTGGTGCTGGAACGGGTACGTCGGCAGGTCCACGGTGCTGCCGGCCGGCAGTACGCGGGTCCAGTCGACCGGCACGCCCCGCACGTGCGCCTCGGCGAAGGAGGTCAGCAGCCGCGCCGGGCCGCCCTCGTCGCGCCGCAGCGTCCCCGTCACCACGGGGCCGCCGCTCTCCGCGTCCGGGTCGGCCGCGTGCACCGTGTCGGCGACGGCCCCGGTCAGCACGGGGTGCGGGGACGCCTCCACGAACACGGTGTGGCCGCTGCCCGCCAGCGCGGTGACGGCGTCGCCGAAGCGGACGGGCGCGCGCAGGCTGGCGTACCAGTAGCCCGCGTCCAGCGCGGTGCCGTCGATCGGCTCACCGGTCATCGAGGACACCATCGGGACCCGGCCGGCGCGCGGCGAGATCCCGGCCAGCGCCGAGCGGATCTCGGCCTCCAGCTCCTCGACCTGCGGCGAGTGCGAGGCGTAGTCGACCGGCAGGACGCGTGCCCGCACGCCCTCGGCCCCGCAGGCCGCGGCCAGTTCCTCCAGCGCGGCCGGCTCGCCCGACACCACCGTGGCCGCGGGCCCGTTGAGGGCGGCGACCGAGACGCGCCCGCCGTAGGACGCGATACGGTCGCGGACCGCGTCCTCGCCCGCGGCGATCGACATCATCCCGCCGCGACCGGCCAACGCACGCAACGCCCGGCTGCGCAGCGCGACCACCCGGGCGCCGTCCTCCAGCGACAGCGCCCCGGCCACGACCGCCGCCGCGATCTCCCCCTGCGAGTGGCCGACGACGGCCTTCGGGGTGATGCCGGCGGCCTGCCACACCGCGGCCAGCGACACCATGACGGCCCACAGCGCCGGCTGCACGACGTCCACCCGGTCGAGGTGGGCGCGCGCGCCGGCGGCCAGGACCTCGCGCAGCGACCAGTCGGTGTGGGGGGCGAGCGCCTCCTCGCACGCGGCGAGGCGTGCGGCGAACACCGGGCTCGCCTGCGTCAGTTCGGCGCCCATCCCGGCCCACTGGCCGCCCTGGCCGGGGAACACGAACGCCACCCGGCCCGGTCGGCCGGCCACAGGGCCGTCACCGGCCACCAGTCCCGGCGCCGGGGCCGTCGCGGCCAGCGCCGCGAGCCCGGCCAGCAGGTCGGCCCGGCCGGTCCCGGTGACGACCGCGCGGTGCTCGAACGTCGAGCGGGTCGTCGCCAACGACCAGGCGACATCGGCCTGGTGCAGCTCCGGCCGGCCGGCGGCGAACGCCCGCAGCCGCTCCGCCTGAGCGGCCAGGCCCTCCGGCGAGCGGCCGGACACCAGCCAGACGGGTGCGTCGACGCCGGGGCCGAGGACCGGCGGAGTGCCGGACTGCCGCGCGGGGCCGTCCCCCGCCCCGTCCGGGGCCTCCCGCGGCCCGGGCTCCTCGGCCGCGGCGTCCTGCGGCTCGGGGGCCTGTTCGAGGATGGTGTGCACATTGGTGCCGGACACGCCGAACGCGGAGACCCCGGCGCGGCGCGGGCGCCCGTACTGCGGCCAGGGCACGGCCTCGGTCAGCAGCCGCACCGCGCCCGCCGACCAGTCGACGTGCGGGGTCGGCTCGTCCACGTGCAGCGTGGTGGGCAGCACGGCGTGCCGCAGCGCCATGACGGCCTTGATCACCCCGGCTACCCCGGCGGCCTGCTGGGCGTGGCCGATGTTGGACTTCACCGATCCCAGCCACAGCGGGCGTTCGTCCGGGCGGCCCTTGCCGTAGGTGGCGAGCAGGGCCTGCGCCTCGATCGGGTCGCCGAGGGTGGTGCCGGTGCCGTGCGCCTCGACGGCGTCCACCTCGTGGGCGTCCAGCCGGGCGTTGGCCAGTGCCGCGCGGATCAGGCGCTGCTGGGACGGTCCGTTGGGCGCGGTCAGGCCGTTGGACGCGCCGTCCTGGTTCATGGCGCTGCCCGCGATGAGCGCCAGCACGCGGTGGCCCTTGCGGCGGGCGGTGCTGAGCCGCTCGATGACGACCATGCCGGCGCCCTCGGCCCAGCCGATGCCGTCGGCGGCGCCCGCGAACGCCTTGCAGCGGCCGTCCGCGGCCATGCCGCGCTGCCGGGAGAACTCCGCGAACGCGCCGGGCGTGACCAGGACGGCGACGCCGCCGGCCAGCGCCATGTCGCACTCCCCGGCGCGTACCGCCTGGCAGGCGACGTGCAGCGCCACCAGCGAGCTGGAGCAGGCGGTGTCCACCGTCACCGCCGGGCCCTCCAGGCCCAGCACGTAGGACACCCGGCCGGAGACCACGCTCGCGGTGTTGCCGGTCAGGACGTAGCCCTCGGAGCCCTGGGCGGCGCCCAGTCCCTCGGCGTACCCGGACATCGCGGCGCCGACGAACACGCCGGTCGGACTGCCGCGCAGCGAACGGGGGTCGATGCCGGAGCGCTCCAGGGACTCCCACGCGACCTCCAGCAGCATCCGCTGCTGCGGGTCCATCGCCAGCGCCTCGCGCGGCGAGATGCCGAAGAAGGCGGGGTCGAAGTCGGCCGCGTCGTGGACGAAGCCGCCGACGGGGGCGTAGTCCTGGCCCTGGCCGCCGGTGCCAGTGCCGGTGCCGGTGTCCCATCCGCGGTCGGTCGGGAACGCGGAGAGCACATCGCGGCCGCCGGCGACCACGTCCCACAGGTCCTCGGGGCTCTCCACCCCGCCGGGGTAGCGGCAGGCCATGCCCACGACGGCCATCGGCTCCTGCGCGCCCGACTCCAGCTTCCGTAGCTGCTCGCGCGTCTCGTACAGGTCGGCCGCCACGGACTTCAGGTAGCCCAGAAGCTGTTCGTTGTCGGTCATCGGCGCCCCTCCTGAGCGGAGCCGGTCAACGCGGGAGCGGACACGGCCTCATTCCCCCTTCAGCGAGTTGATGAAGTCCATGACCTCGTCCGCGGTCGCGGACTCCAGCCTGTCGGCGACCTCGGCGGCGGGGCCGGTGCCCTGGCCGAGGGCCGCGCCCGTTCGCGGGGGAGTGCGAACGCCGGTGAGTCGGGACAGCAGCGTCTGGAGGCGCGCGGCCACGTCGGTGGCCAGGTCGCTGCCCTCGGGTATCGCGGCGACGGCCGACTCCAGCCGGTCGAGGTCGCCCAGCACCGGCGCGCCCGCCGCGGACGAGGCGGTGCCGATCTCCTCGCGCAGGTACGCGACGAGTCCGGTCGAGGTCGGGTAGTCGAAGACGAGGGTCGAGGGAAGCGCGAGGCCGGTCGCTGCCACCAGCCGGTTGCGCAGTTCGAGCGCGGTCAGCGAGTCGAAGCCGAGGTCCTTGAAGGCGCGGCCGGACTCGACCTGGGCGGGCGAGGAGTGGCCGAGCACCACGACCACCTCCGCGACGACCAGGTCGGTGAGGATGTCGTCCTGCTCGTCGGCGGGCAGGCCGGCCAGCCGCCGGGCCAGGGCCGTGCCCGCCTGTTCCTCCGCCCCCTCCCGCCCGGTGCCGGTCCCGGCTCCGGTGCCCCCGCCGGCCGTGGCGGCCTCGGCGGCCTCCCGCACCGCGGGGAGGTCGCCGATCAGCGGGCTGGGCCGGCGCAGGGTGAACGCGGGCGCGAAGCGTGCCCAGTCCACGTCCGCCACGGTGACCACGCCGTCGTCGCCGTCCACGGTCCGGGCGAGCGCGTCGAGCGCCAGCTCGGGGTCCATCACCCGCAGGCCGGACCGCTCCAGCCAGCGGCTGGTGCCCATCGCGCCCATGCCGTCCCCGCCCCACAGGCCCCAGGCCACCGAGGCCGCCGGGGCGTGCCGGGCCCGCAACTGCTCGGCCAGCGCGTCGAGGTAGGCGTTGGCCGCCCCGTAGGCGGGTTGGAGGGTGCTGCCCCACGTCGCCGACGCCGACGAGAAGAGCACGAACTGCTCCAGGTCGAGGTCGCGGGTCAGCGCGCACAGGTGGTCGGCGCCCGCCACCTTCGCCTCGCAGACCGCGGCCAGTTCGCCGAGCGTGGTCTCCGCCAGCGCCGTGGCCTGGCCGACCCCTGCCGCGTGGAAGACGGCGCGGAGCGGCGCGGACACGTCGGTCGCGATGCGGTGCAGCAGTTCGGCGGTCTGTGGCCGCCGCGCGATGTCGCAGGCCACCATCCGCACCGACGCCCCCGCCTCGGCCAGCGAGGCGGCGAGGGCGGCGGCACCCGCGGCGGCCGGACCCGACCGGCTGGTCAACACCACCTCGGTGCCGCCCCGCTCCACCACCCAGCGGGCGACGCGGGCGCCGATCCCGCCGGTTCCGCCGGTGATCAGCACGGTGCCGCCCGGCCGCCAGGGCCCTGCCCCGGCGGAGGGCGCGGCGGCCACGGTGAGGCGCCGGGCCGCCGTCGCCGCCGCCCGCACCGCCACCTGGTCCTCGCCGCACCCGGCGAGCACCGCGGCCAGGCGCGGGCCGGCCGCCTCCTCCCACTCCGCGGGCAGGTCCACCAGGCCGCCCCACCGCTCGGGGTGTTCCAGCCCGACCACCCGGCCCAGGCCCCAGACCTGCGCCTGGAGCGGCCGTTCCAGCACCTCCCCGGGGGCCGCCGCGACCGCCCCCGCCGTCACCATCCACAGCGGGGCCGCCACCTCGGCGTCACCGAGGGCCTGTACCAGGGTCTGGCTGCCGGCGAGGCCGGCGACGACACCGGGGTGGCCGTCGAGCGGCTCCTCGTCGAGCGCGAGGAACGACAGGATGCCGACCGGCTCGTCCGCGGCCGGTCCCCCGGCTCGTGCCGACCCCGGCGCCGCTCCTGACGGGGCCGCTCCTGACGGGTCGCCGGCCCCTTCCGGGCTATCGGCTGCGTCGGCCGCGGCCACCGCCTCGCGGACGGCCAGGGCCACCCGCGCGGTCATCGTGGCACGGTCGTCGCGCGGGTCCAGCTCGGTCACGGTGACGTCGGCGCCGCACGCGGTCAGGGCCGCGACGCTCCCGCGCACCGCGTCGTGGGAGCGGTGCCCGACGGGCACCAGGGCGAGCCAGCGCCCTTCCGGGCGGACCGGGGCCGCGTCCGGGGCCCTGTCGGGCAGTTGCGCCCAGGTGACGCGGTACCGCCACGCGGCGGTCGCGGCCTGCGAGCGTTCCCGCTGCCGCCAGGCGGCCAGCGCGGGCAGCGCCTCCCGGAACGGCCGCTCCGGGTCCACCGCGAGCGCGGTCGCCAGGCCCGGCGCGTCACCACCGGCGACCGCGGACCAGAAGTCCGCCTCCGCCGCCGACCCGGGGGTGTCCCCGCCCGCGGTCGCGCGCCGCTCGGGCGCCGACTCGGGCCAGAACGCCTGGTGTTGGAAGGCGTACGTGGGCAGGTCCACCCGGGTGCCGGACGGGAGGACCGCCGACCAGTCCACGGTCACGCCCCGCACGTGCGCCTCCGCGAGCGAGGTCAACAGACGACCCGCACCACCCTCCCCCCGCCGCAACGTCCCCGTCACCACGGCAACGCCCCCGCCGTCCCCGACCGCCTCGACCACATCCGTGACCGCACCGGTCAGCACCGGATGCGGCGAGGTCTCCACGAACACGCAGTGGCCACTGCCCGCCAACGCGGTGACGGCCTCACTGAACCGCACCGTCGCCCGCAAACTGTCGTACCAGTAGCCCGCGTCCATCGCCGAACCGTCGATCACCCCACCCGTCAACGACGACACCACCCGAACCCGCCCCACCTGCGGCGCCAGACCATCCAGAGCACCCCGGATCTGCGCCTCCAACTCCTCCACCTGCGGGGAGTGCGACGCGTAGTCCACCGGCAGGACCCGGGCCCGTACGCCGTCCGCCTCGCAGACCGCCGCCAGCTCCTCCAGGGCCTCGGGATCACCTGAAACGACCGTGGCCGCGGGCCCGTTGAGAGCGGCGACGGACACCCGCTCCCCATACGGCGCGATACGTGCCCGCACCGCCTCCTCACCCGCAGCGATCGACATCATCCCGCCACGACCGGCCAACGCACGCAACGCCTGGCTCCGCAACGCCACCACCCGCGCACCGTCCTCCAACGACAGCACGCCGGCGACCACCGCGGCGGCGATCTCCCCCTGTGAGTGGCCCACCACCGCGTCGGGCGCCACCCCGGCCGCCTCCCACACCGCCGCCAACGACACCATCACCGCCCACAACACCGGCTGCACCACATCCACCCGATCAAAGCCAGGCGCCCCCGGCCCACCCGCCAGCACCTCACGCAACGACCAGTCCACGAACGGGGCGAGGGCCGTCTCGCACTCGTCCAACCGCGCCCCGAACACCGGACTCACCCCGGCCAGTTCGGCACCCATCCCCACCCACTGACTGCCCTGGCCCGGGAAGACGAACACGATCCGACCCGGGTCACCGTCGGCCGGAGCGGTCCCCGAGACGACGCCGACAGCGGACTCCCCGGCCGACACGGCCGCCAGGCCGGACAGCAGCTCTTCGCGCCCGGTGCCCGTGACGACGGCGCGGTACTCGAAGACGGAACGGGTCGTCGCCAACGACCAGGCCACGTCGCCCCGTTCGACCTCGGGGTGCGCGGTCACGAGTGCGGCGAGCCGGTCCGCCTGCGCGGCCAACGCCTCCCGGCTGCGCCCCGACACGGACCAGCCCGTCACGACGGCGTCCGCGGCCAGCACCCGCCGTGCGCTCTCCTCTTCCTCCGGCGCGTCCACCCCGGCCGCCGTCCCGTCCGCGCCTTCCTGGGCGGGGGCTTCCTGGAGGATGACGTGGGCGTTGGTCCCGGAGATCCCGAACGCCGACACCCCCACCCGGCGCGGTTCCCCACCGGGGACGGTTGGCCAGTCCACCGCCTCGCTCGGCAAACGAACCTGACCGTCCTCCCAATCCACGTGCGGCGACGGCTCCTGCGCGTGCAGCGTCGCCGGGATCGCCTGGTGGGTCAGCGCCAACACCGCCTTGATCACCCCGGCGACACCCGCCGCCTGCTGGGCATGACCGATGTTCGACTTCACCGACCCCAACCACAACGGCCGCTCCACCGAGTGACTTTGGCCGTAGGTGGCGATCAACGCCTGCGCCTCGATGGGGTCACCGAGTTCGGTCCCGGTGCCGTGGGCCTCCACGACATCCACCTGACCCGCGCCCAACCCCGCACTCGCCAACGCCGCCCGGATCACCCGCTGCTGGGAGGGACCGTTCGGAGCCGTCAGACCATTCGACGCACCATCCTGGTTGACCGCACTGCCGGCGATCACCGCGAGCACCGGCCGCCCCGCCCGCCGCGCCGACGACAACCGCTCCACCACCACCATCCCCGCACCCTCGGCCAGACCCATCCCGTCCGCACCCGCACCGAACGCCTTGCACCGACCATCCACCGCCAACGCCCGCTGACGCGAGAACCCCACGAACTCATCCGGCCCCACGATCACCATCACCCCACCCGCCAACGCCATCACACACTCACCCGACCGCACCGCCTGCGCCGCCAGATGCAACGCCACCAACGACGACGAACACGCCGTATCCAACGTCACCGCAGGACCCTCAAGCCCCAACACATACGACACCCGACCCGAGATCACACTCGTCGCGTTCCCCGTCACCATGTGACCGTCGACGCTCTCCGGCGAGCCGACCCCCGCGTAGCCCGAGGCAGCGGCACCCGCGAAGACGCCCACTGCC
This sequence comes from Streptomyces sp. SN-593, assembly GCF_016756395.1. Classification (NCBI taxonomy): domain Bacteria; kingdom Bacillati; phylum Actinomycetota; class Actinomycetes; order Kitasatosporales; family Streptomycetaceae; genus Actinacidiphila; species Actinacidiphila reveromycinica. The sequence goes on along the minus strand of NZ_AP018365.1, from coordinate 8,675,232 downwards.
TGACCCCGGAGGGACGTGGGATCGATCCCCGCCGCCTCCAACGCCTCCCACGACGTCTCCAGCAGCAAACGCTGCTGCGGGTCCATCGCCACCGCCTCACGCGGGGAGATCCCGAAGAACGCCGGGTCGAAGTCGGCGGCGCCGGTCATGAACCCGCCCCGGGAGACATACGACGTGCCGTCGTGGTCGGGGTCCGGGTCGAACAGCCCACCGAGATCCCAGCCGCGGTCCGTGGGGAACCCGCCGGTCGCGTCCGCGCCGGTGGCCAGCAACTCCCAGAGCTGGTCAGGGGACATGACCCCGCCCGGCAGCCGGCACCCCATCCCCGTCACCACCACCGGATCGTCATCCACCCCACCCCCACCCGCACTCACCGGCGACACGGCGACCGACGACACGTCCTGCCCGCTGCCACCCGGCAGGAAGGACAGAATGTGCCGCGCCAGCTCCCTCGGTGACGGGTAGTCGAAGACCACCGTGGACGGCAGCCGCAGCCCCGTCGCACCGTTGATCCGCGTCCGCAACTCCACCGCCGTCAACGAGTCGAAGCCCAGGTCACGGAACGCGCGACCCGCGCCGACCTCCGACGCGTTCTCATGCCCCAGCACCGCGGCCGCGTGCGACCGCACCAACTCCACCACCGCCCGCTCCCGCCCGGCCGCGTCCAACCCCGCCACCAGACCGGCCAGACCCGCGTCCGCCTCGTCGTCCGTCGCGCCACGGTCGTCAGCCGCCGCGGGACCACCGGAGGCGATCGCCTCTTCGGCGAGGGTGTCCAGCAGCCGCCACGGGCGCGACGCGGTGAACACCGGCACGAACCGCGCCCAGTCCACATCCGCCACCGCCACGAACGCGTCGCCAGCCCCCACCGCCTGCCCGAGCACGCCCAACGCCCGCTCCGGCGCCAGGAACCGCACCCCCTGCCGCCGCAACCACACCGGCGACGCGCTGCTCGGCAGCCAACTTGCGGACACCTGAACGGCGTTGGCGTCGGCCTCGCCCCCCTCAGGTGCGGCCTTGGCCCCGGCCTCCCACACGCCCCAGGCGATCGAGGTCGCCGGTAGCCCCCGCGCCCGACGGTCGTACGCCAACGCGTCCAACCCCGCGTTCGCCGCCGCATACGCCGCGTGCTCCGTACTCCCCCACGTCGCCGCGATCGACGAGAACAACACGAACGCGTCCAACTCCACGTCCGCCGTCAACTCGTCCAGCCAACGCGCCCCGTCCACCTTCGCACCCAACGTCGTCGCCAGATCCTCCACCGACGTCCCCGCCACCGGAAGAAGATCCACCGCGACCGCACCATGCACCACAGCCCGCAGCCGCTCACCCGTACGGTCAATCCACCCCAACAGACCCGCCACCTGGTCCCGCACCGACACGTCACACGCCGCCACACTCACCGACGTGCCAGACCCCGCCAGTTCGGCGGCCGCCGCCCCGATCCCCTCCAGCGCGGTTCCGCGCCGCGACGGCACCACCAGCCGCGAAGCCCCCGCGTCCGACAACCACCGGACCAGGTGCGGACCGATCGCCCCGCTCGCACCCGTCACCAGCACCGTCCCCCGAGGGCTCCACGTCCGGCCGTGCCCGCTGCCGTCGTCGGCCGGGGACGCGCCACGGACGACCCTGCGGGCGAGCACGCCGCCCGGCCGAACCGCCACCTGGTCCTCACCGCAGCCCGCCAGGACCGCCGCCAACCGGTCGGCGGACCGGTCGTCCAGGACGTCCGGGACATCGACCAACCCGCCCCAGCGGTCCGGGTGCTCCAGACCCGCCACCCGGCCCAGCCCCCACACCTGCGCCTGCACCGGATCGATCCGGCCACCGTCCCCGAGGTCCGCGCCCCCGGACGTCACCAGCCACAACGGGGCCCCGACCACGGCGTCGCCCAACGCCTTCACCAGCACCAGCGAACCGGCCACACCCGCCGGCACCGACGGCTCCGCCTCCAGCCGCTCACCGGAGGCCAGCCCCAGCAGCGACACCACGCCGGTAACTCCCCCGGCAGCCACCGTCCCGATCCGATCGGCCAACTCCGCCCGTACGACGACCTGCTGGTCCACCTCGACCGTGACGACGTCCGCACCGCGCGCCGCGAGAGCCGCCGTCACCTGTTCGGCCATGACCGCGCCCGCACCGCCGGCCGGAACGACCGCCAGCCAGGTCCCCGACAGCACCCCGGCACCGAGACCGGCGACCGGCACCCACGCCACCCGGTACCACCACGACCCCGTCGCCGCCCGATCCCGCTCCCGTCGCCGCCAGTTGGCCAGCGCCGGCAGCACCGCGCCCAACTGCCCCTCGTCCTCGACGGCCAGCGCCGCGGAAAGCCCGGTGACGTCACCGTCCTCCACCGCCGCCCAGAACCGCTCCTCCGCGGCCGAACCCGCGCCGCTCCCGTCCTCGACCGGCGTCCGACCGCTGCCGGCCGGAGCGGGCGCCGGCCAGTACAGGCGTCGCTGGAAGGCATACGTGGGCAGGTCCACCTGCTCGCCGACTGGCAGTACCGCCGACCAGTCCACGGCCACCCCCCGCACGTACGCCTCCGCGAACGACGCCACCAGCCGCGCCGCACCACCCTCGTCACGCCGCAACGTCCCGGTCACCACCGGCCCGCCGCCCTCCGCTTCCGGGTCCACGGCCTCCACCGTGTCCGCAACGGCGGCGGTCAGCACCGGATGAGGCGAGGTCTCCACGAACACGGAGTGCCCCTCACCCGCCAAAATGCCCACCGCGTCACTGAACCGCACCGTCGCCCGAAGGCTCTCGTACCAGTACCCCGCGTCCATCGCCGAACCTTCGATCACCCCACCCGTCAACGACGACACCACCGCGACCCGCCCCACCTGCGGCGCCAGACCATCCAGAGCACCCCGGATCTGCGCCTCCAACTCCTCCACCTGCGGCGAATGCGACGCGTAATCCACCGGCAGGACCCGAGCCCGTACACCCTCCGCCTCGCAGACCGCCGCCAACTCCTCCAGGGCTTCGGGATCACCTGACACGACCGTCGCCGCGGGCCCATTCAGGGCGGCTACCGACACCCGCTCGCCATACGACGCGATACGCGCCCGCACCGCCGCCTCCCCGGCCGCGATGGACAGCATCCCGCCACGCCCGGCCAACGCACGCAACGCCTGGCTCCGCAACGCGACGACGCGGGCGCCGTCCTCCAACGACAGCACCCCCGCCACCACCGCCGCCGCGATCTCCCCCTGCGAATGCCCCACCACCGCATCCGGCGCCACCCCCGCCGCCTCCCACACCGCGGCCAACGACACCATCACCGCCCACAACACCGGCTGCACCACATCCACCCGCTCCAGACCCGGAGCACCCGACCCCTCGGCCAACACCTCACGCAACGACCAGTCCACGAAGGGAGCGAGAGCCGCCTCACACTCCGCCAACCGCGCTGCGAACACCGGACTCACCCCGGCCAGTTCCGCACCCATCCCCACCCACTGACTCCCCTGACCCGGGAACACGAACACCACCCGACCCGGACCACCCACCGCCACCTCACCGGCAACCACACCCACCACCGGCTCACCCACCACCAACCCGGCCAACCCACCCAGCAGTTCCACCCGACCGGACCCCAACACCACCGCCCGGTGCTCGAACACCGACCGCGTCGTCGCCAGCGACCACGCCACATCCACCGGCGCCACCTCCGGCCGTGCCGACACGGAGGCATGGAGCCGACCCGCCTGCGCGGCCAGGCCCTCCCGCGAGCGCGCCGACACCAACCACGCCGGCACCCCGGCACCCGGAACCAACAGCGCCGGGAGGTCGGCCTCCTCCGTGACGGTGTTCCCCTCGGGGCCGGAGCGGTCTCCGTCGTCCTCCCCGTCGAGGTCCGAGGCGGGGGCCTGTTCGAGGATGGTGTGCACATTCGTCCCGGAGACACCGAACGCCGACACACCCGCACGCCGCGGCCGCCCGTTCTCCGGCCACGACACCGCCTCGGTCAACAACCGCACCGCGCCCGCCGACCAGTCCACATGCGGGGTCGGCTCGTCCACGTGCAAGGTCGCCGGCAACACCCCGTACCGAAGCGCCATCACCGTCTTGACCACCCCGAGCACACCAGCCGCACACTGCGCGTGACCGATGTTCGACTTCACCGACCCGAGCAACAACGGCCGGTCGTCGGAGCGATGCCGTCCATAGGTGGCCAACAACGCCTGCGCCTCGATCGGGTCACCCAGCGTCGTACCCGTCCCATGCGCCTCGACCGCGTCCACCTCCGACGCGTCCAACCCCGCATTCGCCAACGCCGCCCGGATCACCCGCTGCTGCGACGGACCGTTCGGAGCCGTCAGACCGTTCGACGCACCATCCTGGTTCATCGCCGAACCCGCCACCACCGCCAACACCCGATGACCCTGACGACGCGCCTCACTCAACCGCTCCACCACCACCATCCCCGCACCCTCAGCCCACCCGATACCGTCGGCCGCACCCGCGAACGCCTTGCACCGACCATCCGCCGCAAGACCCTGCTGGCGCGAGAACTCCGCGTACGCCCCGGGGGTCACCATGACGGCGACGCCGCCGGCCAGCGCCATGTCGCACTCCCCGGCGCGTACGGACTGGCAGGCGAGGTGCAGTGCGACCAGCGACGACGAGCACGCCGTGTCCACCGTCACCGCCGGGCCCTCAAGCCCCAGCACATACGACACCCGGCCCGAGATCACACTCGTGGTGTTCCCGGTCAGCACGTAGCCCTCGGAACCCTGGGCCGCCGCCACGCTCTCGGCGTACCCGGACATCGCCGCGCCGACGAACACCCCGGTCGAACTGCCGCGCAGCGCGCGGGGATCGATGCCGGAGCGTTCCAGGGACTCCCACGCGACCTCCAGCAGCATCCGCTGCTGCGGGTCCATCGCCAGCGCCTCACGCGGCGAGATGCCGAAGAAGCCCGCGTCGAACTCAGCGGCGTCGTGGACGAAGCCGCCGACGGGGGCGTAGTCCTGGTCCTCGCGGGTCCGGTCGATGTCCCAGCCGCGGTCGGTCGGGAACGGGGAGAGCACGTCCCGGCCCTCGAAGACGACGTCCCACAGGTCCTCGGGGCTCTCGACGCCGCCGGGACAGCGGCAGCCCATGCCGACGATCGCGATCGGCTCGCCGAGGTCCGCGGCGGCCACGGGGGCCGGCGCCGCGGGCAACGCGTCCTGCTCGCCGGTCAGTTGCTCGCGCAGGTACGACGCGACGGCCTGCGCCGACGGGTAGTCGAACACCAGCGTGGACGGCAGCACCAACCCCGTCTCCGCCGCGAGCCGGTTCCGCAACTCCACCGCGATCAGGGAGTCGACCCCGAGATCCTTGAAGGCACGGCCGGCCTCGACCGCCGCAGGGGAACCGTGGCCCAGCACCACCGCGGCCCTGGACCGCACCAGATCCGTCAGCACCTGCTCCTGCGCCGACCGCCCCAACCCGGCCAACCGACCCGCCAGTTCCCCGCCCACCGGACCCGCCTCACCCACGGGCACCGCCTCCAACGCGGCAAGCGCCCGCTGCGCCTCCGGCAACGCACCCAACAACGGACTCGGCCGCCGCAACGTGAACACCGGCACGAACCGCTCCCACTCCACATCCGCCACCGTCACCACACCCTCACCCGCGTCCACCACCCGCGCCAACGCCTCCACCGCACACCCCGGCTCCATCTCCGCCACACCCAACCGCTGCAACGCCGCCCCGGCCGGACCCTCGCCCATGCCGCCGCCACCCCACAGACCCCACGCCACCGACGTCCCCGCCAGACCCCGCGCCCGACGCTCCGTCACCAAGGCGTCCAAGTAAGCGTTCGCTGCCCCGTAACCACCCAGCCCCGCGCTGCCCCACGTCGCCGCACCCGACGAGAACGCCACGAACTGCTCCAGGGGCAGATCGGCGGTCAACTCGTCCAGCCACCGCGCGCCCGACGCCTTCGCGGCCAACTCCAGGGAGAGGCCCGGCAGCGTCTCCCGGGCCGCCGGGGCCCCGGCGCCCGCACCGGCGGTGTGGAGGACCGCGCACAACTCGGGCCCGGACACCGCGATCCGCTCCAACAACCCCGCCACCTGCGACCGCACCGACACATCACACGCCACCACCTCGACCGCAGCACCCCCCGCCGCCAACTCCGCCACACACGACGCCACCCCCACCGCACCCGGACCCGACCGCGACGACAACACCACCCGCCCCACACCCCGACCCACCAACCACCCCGCCACACGCCCACCAATCGACCCCGTACCCCCCGTCACCAACACCGACCCCGACGGCACCCAACCCCCACCACCCACCGCCGAACCCGCACCACCCACCGCACGCACCAACCGCCGCCCCCAAACCCCACCCCCACGCACCACCACCTGATCCTCACCACACCCCGCCAACACCCCCGCAACCAACCCACCCACCCCCTCCTCCCACACCACCGGCACATCCACCAACCCACCCCAACGCAACGGCTCCTCCAACCCCACCACCTGACCCAAACCCCACACCTGCCCCTGCACCACACCATCCCCACCCACACCACCCACCACATCCAACCCCGGCAACACCGCACCACTGGTCAGCCACCATTCCGGAGCACCGATGGCGAGGTCGCCCAGTGCCTGCGTCAGCGCGAGCGAACCGGCCACGGCGGCCGGCACGTGAGCGAACCCGGCCGCCGTACCCTCGGCACCGGCCAGCAGCGAGACCACTCCGGCGACATCGGCTGTCCGGTCCCCGGCCGGGGCGCGCAGCGCCTCGCGGATCAGCGCCGCCACGGCGGCACGGTCGTCGCGGCCGGCGTCGACCCGGACGACCACCGGGTCCGCGCCGTGCTCGGCGAGCAGGCGCGCGCACGCGTCCGCGAGCCCGTCGCGGCAGGCGTCCGGAACCACCAACAGCCAGGTGCCCGACAGCGTGACGGCGCCCGGGACCGCCACCGGCGTCCAGGTGATCTGGTACCGCCAGGCCCCGGTCAACTCCTGGGCGCGCTCGCGCCGCCACCACGACGACAGCGCCGGCAGCACCTCACGGAACGGCCGGTCCGGCTCCACCGCGAGCGCGGTGGTCAGCCCGGGCACGTCGCCGCTCTCCACGGCCGCCCAGAACCGTGCCTCCGCGTCCGACCCGGAACCGGTACCGGTCCCTGCGGCGGGTGCGGCGTTCCGGACCGGCCCGGGCCAGTACCGCTCGCGCTGGAACGCGTACGTCGGCAGACCGACGAGCCGCCCGGTCGGCAGGACGCGCGACCAGTCGACGCCCACTCCGCACACGTAAGCCTCCGCGAGCGACGTCAGCAAGCGTGCCGCACCGCCGTCCTCGCGACGGAGCGTGCCCATCACCCGTACGGCGTCTGCGCGGAGCGCGCCCGCTCCGTCCGCCAGCGCCAGGGCCGCGGTGTCGGCCACGGCTCCCGTGAGCACGGGATGCGGTGAGGTCTCCACGAACACGCAGTGGCCGCTGCCCGCCAACGCGGTGACGGCGTCACTGAACCGCACGGTCGCCCGAAGGCTCTCGTACCAGTAGCCCGCGTCCATCGCCGAACCGTCGATCACCCCACCCGTCAACGACGACACCACCACGACCCGCCCCACCTGCGGCGCCAGACCGTCCAGGGCACCCCGGATCTGCGCCTCCAACTCCTCCACCTGCGGCGAATGCGACGCATAATCCACCGGCAGGACCCGGGCCCGCACGCCATCCGCCTCGCAGACCGCCGCCAACTCCTCCAGGGCAACCGGCTCGCCCGAAACGACCGTGGCCGCGGGCCCGTTGAGAGCGGCCACCGACACCCGCTCCCCATACGGCGCGATACGCGCCCGCACCGCCTCCTCACCCGCAGCGATCGACATCATCCCGCCACGACCGGCCAACGCACGCAACGCCTGGCTCCGCAACGCCACCACCCGCGCACCGTCCTCCAACGACAACACGCCCGCCACCACCGCCGCCGCGATCTCCCCCTGCGAATGCCCCACCACCGCATCCGGCACCACCCCCGCCGCCTCCCACACCGCCGCCAACGACACCATCACCGCCCACAACACCGGCTGCACCACATCCACCCGATCCAGACCCGGAGCACCCGACCCACCCGCCAACACCTCACACAACGACCAGTCCACAAACGGGGCGAGGGCCCTCTCGCACTCCGCCAACCGCGCCCCGAACACCGGACTCACCCCGGCCAGTTCCGCACCCATCCCCACCCACTGACTCCCCTGACCCGGGAAGACAAACACCACCCGGCCCGGGTCACCGTCGGCCGGCACCTCACCGGAGACAACCCCCACCGCCGGCTCCCCCGCCGCCACCGCAGCCAACCCCGCCAACAACTCCTCCCGACCGGACCCCACCACCACCGCACGCCGCTCGAACACCGCACGCCCCGTCACCAACGACCACGCCACATCCCCCAGCCCCACCCCCGCACACCCCGCCACGAACTCCCGCAACCGCCCCGCCTGCCCAGCAAGCGCCACCACCGAACGACCCGACACCGGCCACCCGTACGTGTCCGCGCCCGCCACCAGCACGCGGCCCTCGTCCAACTCCTCGGCAGGCACGAGGCCGTCTCCGGTGCCGCCGCCGACCGCGTCGTCGTCCGTCCCGGCCGGTGCTTCCTGGAGGATCAGGTGCGCGTTCGTCCCGGAGATCCCGAACGCCGACACCCCCGCCCGGCGCGGCTCACCCCCCGGCACCGACGGCCAGTCCACCGCCTCGCTCGCCAGACGAACCTGACCGTCCTCCCAGTCCACGTGCGACGACGGCTCCTGCGCGTGCAGCGTCGCCGGGATCGCCTGGTGGGTCAGCGCCAGAACCGCCTTGATGATCCCCGCGATGCCCGCCGCCTGCTGGGCGTGGCCGATGTTGGACTTCACCGACCCGAGCCACAACGGCCTCTCCACCGAGTGGCTTTGGCCGTAGGTGGCGATCAACGCCTGCGCCTCGATGGGGTCACCGAGTTCGGTCCCGGTGCCGTGGGCCTCCACGAAGTCCACCTGACCCGCGTCCAACCCCGCACTCGCCAACGCCGCCCGGATCACCCGCTGTTGAGAGGGACCGTTCGGAGCCGTCAGACCGTTCGACGCACCGTCCTGGTTGATCGCCGAACCGGCCACCATCGCGAGCACCGGGCGCCCCGCCCGCCGCGCCGACGACAACCGCTCCACCACCACCATCCCCGCACCCTCAGCCAGACCCATCCCATCCGCACCCGCACCGAACGCCTTGCACCGGCCGTCCGCCGCCAACGCCCGCTGACGCGAGAACCCCACGAACTCCTCGGGTCCGACGATGACCATCACCCCGCCCGCGAGCGCCATCGAGCACTCCCCCGCGCGCACCGCCTGCGCCGCCAGATGCAACGCCACCAACGACGACGAGCACGCCGTGTCGATCGTCACCGCGGGGCCCTCAAGCCCCAGCACATACGACACCCGACCCGAGATCACACTCGTCGCGTTGCCCGTGACCATGTGGCCCTCGGCGCCCTCGTACGAGCCGGCACCGGCGTACCCGGAGGCCGCCGCGCCCGCGAAGACGCCCACGGACTGCCCCCGCAACGAGGTCGGATCGATCCCCGCCGCCTCCAACGCCTCCCACGACGTCTCCAGCAGCAACCGCTGCTGCGGATCCATCGCCACCGCCTCACGCGGAGCGATCCCGAAGAACCCCGCGTCGAAATCCGCCGCACCCGCCACGAACCCACCCCGCGACACATACGACGTCCCCTCACGCTCCGGATCCGCATCGAACAACCCCGCCAGATCCCACCCGCGATCCGTCGGAAACCCCCCGATCGCATCCCCACCCACCACCAACAACTCCCACAACTGCTCAGGAGACATGACCCCACCCGGCAACCGGCACCCCATCCCCGTCACCACCACCGGATCGTCACCCACCCCACCCCCACCCGCACCCACCGACGACACGGCAGACGTGACAGCCGACGACGCGGTGTCGTCCTGGCCGTCGGGTCCGGGCAGGAGCGACAGGATGTGCCGGGCGAGGCCGCGCGGCGAGGGGTAGTCGAACACGACGGTCGAGGCGAGGCGCAGTCCGGTGGCGCGGTTGATGCGGTCCCGCAGTTCGACGGCGGTGAGCGAGTCGAAGCCGAGGTCGCGGAACGCCCGCCCGGCCGCCACTTCGGCGCCCGAGTCGTGGCCGAGGACCGCGGCGGCGTGCGAGCGGATGAGGTCGGTCACCACGCGTTCGCGCTCGGCGCCCTCGCGGCCGGCGACCAGGCCGGCCAGCCCTTCGGTGCCCTCCCGCACGGCTCCGGGGACGGCTTCGGTGCCGGGTGCCGCCGCGGTGGCAGTGGCGCCGTCGCGGGCGGTCTCCTCCGCCAGCGCGTCGAGCAGCCGCCAGCGCCGCGAGGCGGTGAACACCGGCACGAACCGCGCCCAGTCCACATCCGCCACCGCCACGAACGTCTCCCCAGCACCCACCGCCTGGCCCAACGCACCCAACGCCAACTCCGGGTCCAGGAACCGCACCCCCTGCCGCCGCAACCACGCCGACGACGCGCTGCTGGGCACCCGGTCGGCACCGTCGCGTACGGCGCCGCCGAGCACGTCCTCCGTGTAGGGCGCCGCTTTCGCCCCGGCCTCCCAGACGCCCCAGGCGATCGAGGTCGCCGGTAGCCCCCGCGCCCGACGGTCGTACGCCAACGCGTCCAACCCCGCGTTCGCCGCCGCATACGTCCCGTGCTCCGTACTCCCCCACGTCGCCGCGATCGACGAGAACAACACGAACGCGTCAAGGTCGGCGTCCGCCGTCAACTCGTCCAGCCAGCGGGCGCCCTCCACCTTCGCACCCAGCGTCGTCGCCAGGTCCTCCACGGATGTCGCCGCCACGGGAAGCAGGTCCACCGCGACGGCACCATGCACCACAGCCCGCAGCCGCTCACCCGTACGGTCGACCCACCCCAACAGACCCGCCACCTGGTCCCGCACCGACACGTCACACGCCGCCACACTCACCGACGTGCCGGACCCCGCCAGCTCCGCCACCGAGGCCGCGACGCCGTCCAGGGCCACGCCGCGCCGCGAGGCGACGACCAGCCGGGACGCGCCGGCCCCGGCCAGCCACCCAGTCAGGTGCGGACCGATCGCCCCGCTCGCACCCGTCACCAGCACCGTCCCCCGAGGAGTCCACTCACGGGTGCCGCCCGCGTCGCCGGTGCCGTTGGCCCGCACGACGCGGCGGGCGAGCGCGGAGCCCGCGCGGATCGCCACCTGGTCCTCGCCGGACCCGGCCAGGACCGCCGCCAACTGGTCGGCGGATCGGTCGTCCAGGACGTCCGGGACGTCGACCAACCCGCCCCAGCGGTCCGGGTGCTCCAGACCCGCCACCCGGCCCAGCCCCCACACCTGCGCCTGCCCGACGTCCACGCGCCCGCCGTCACCGGTGTCCGCGCCGCCGCAGGTGACCATCCACAACGGGGCCCCGATCGCGGCGTCGCCCAACGCCTGTACCAGCAGCAGCGAACCGGCCACGCCCGCCGGCACCGACGGCTCCGCCACCAGCCGCTCACCGGAGGCCAGCCCCAGCAGCGACACCACACCCGCCACACCGGACGGCCCACCGGCCTCCTCGGCCACCACGGCACCGATCCGCTCGGCCAGACCCTCCCGATCCACACCCCGCAGATCCACCTCGACGGTCACGACGTCGGCGCCCCGCGCCGCCAGGGCAGCCGTCACCTGCTCCACCACATCGGCGCCGGCGCCGCCGGCCGGGACGACCGCCAGCCAGGTCCCGGGCAGCAGCCCGGCGCCGAGCGCCACCACGGGCACCCACGACACGCGGTACCACCACGACCCCGTCGCCGCCCGGTCCCGCTCGCGCCGCCGCCAGGACGCCAGCGCGGGCAGCACCTCCCGGAACGGGCGGCTCTCGTCGATCGCCAGCACCTCCGACAGGCCCACGGCGTCGCCGCCCTGCACCGCGGCCCAGAACCGCGCCTCGGCGAGCGACCCGGCGCCGTGTCCGCCCCGCACCGCGGCCTCCAGGTCCGCGAGTGAGGGTGCCGGCGGCCAGTAGGCCTGGCGCTGGAACGCGTACGTGGGCAGGTCCACCTGCTCGCCGGCCGGCAGCACCGCAGACCAGTCCACGGCCACCCCCCGCACGTACGCCTCCGCGAACGACGCCACCAGCCGCGCCGCGCCGCCGTCCTCGCGGCGCAGCGTCCCCGTCACCATGAGGCCGCCGGTCCGCTCCTCGTCGTCCTCGCCGCCCGGCGCCCGCACGGCCTCGGCGGTGTCGGTGACGGCGCCGGTCAGCACGGGGTGGGGGGACGCCTCGACGAACACGCCGTGTCCGTCGCGCGCCAGCACGGCCACGGCCTCGCTGAACCGCACGGTCGCCCGCAGGCTGTCGTACCAGTAGCCCGCGTCCATCTCCGTACCGTCGATCACCGCACCCGTCAGCGACGACACCACCGGAACGGACCCGGCCTGTGGCACCACCCCGGCCAGCGCCGCACGGATCTCACCCTCCAACTCCTCCACCTGCGGCGAGTGCGAGGCGTAATCCACCGGCAGGACGCGCGCCCGCACCCCGTCGGCGTCACATGCGGCGGCCAGCTCATCGAGGGCGTCGGGTTCCCCCGACACCACCGTCGCGGCGGGCCCGTTCAGCGCCGCCACCGACACCCGCTCGCCGTAGGACGCGATACGGTCCCGGACGGCGGCTTCCCCGGCCGCGATGGACAGCATCCCGCCACGCCCGGCCAGCACGCGCAACGCCTGGCTCCGCAACGCGACGACCCGGGCGCCGTCCTCCAACGACAGCACGCCCGCCACCACCGCGGCCGCGATCTCCCCCTGCGAGTGACCCACCACAGCGTCCGGCCGCACCCCGGCCGCCTCCCACACCGCGGCCAACGACACCATCACCGCCCACAACGCCGGCTGCACCACATCGACCCGGTCGAAGCCGGGCGCATCCGGCCCGCCCGCCAGCACCTCACGCAGCGACCAGTCCACGAAGGGGGCGAGGGCCGTCTCGCACTCGGCCAACCGTGCCGCGAACACCGGACTCACCCGGGCCAGTTCGGCGCCCATGCCCGCCCACTGGCTGCCCTGGCCCGGGAACACGAACGCGGTGCGCCCCACACCGCCCACCGGCAGCCCACCCGCGACCACACCCGCCACCGGTTCGCCGGCCGCCAACGCGGCCAACCCCGCCACGAGTTCCTCCCGACCGGCCCCGGTCACCACCGCGCGCCGCTCGAAGACCGAGCGGGTCGTCGCCAACGACCAGGCCACGTCGCCGGGTTCCAGTTCCAGCCGGGCCGTCACGAACTCCCGGAGCCGGTCGGCCTGGGCCGCCAGCGCCGCCCCGGAGCGGCCCGAGACGAGCCATGCCGGCGGCACCGCGCCGGGCGCGAGAAGGGCCGCCGTCGCCGTGCCGGACCCGTCGGCCTCCTCCTCGGCGGCCGCTGCCGCGGGGTCGGACTGCTCCCCCTCGCCGCCGGCGGTCCCGGCCGCCTCGGTGGCCGGGGCCTGTTCGAGGATGGTGTGCACGTTCGTGCCGGACACGCCGAACGCCGACACACCCGCCCGGCGCGGCCGTCCGCTCGCCGGCCACGGCATGGCCTCGGTCAGCAGTTCCACCGCGCCCGCCGACCAGTTGACCTCCGGGGTGGGCTCGTCCACGTGCAGCGTGGCCGGCAGCACCCCGTGCCGGAGGGCCATCACCGTCTTGACGACGCCGGCCATGCCGGCGGCGCACTGGGCGTGGCCGATGTTGGACTTCACCGAACCGAGCCACAACGGCCGGTCCTCGGGCCGGCCCTGACCGTAGGTGGCGAGCAGGGCCTGTGCCTCGATCGGGTCGCCCAGCGTCGTCCCCGTGCCGTGCGCCTCGACGGCGTCCACCTCGTGGGCGTCCAGCCGGGCGCTCGCCAGCGCCGCGCGGATGACGCGCTGCTGGGACGGTCCGTTCGGAGCCGTCAGGCCGTTCGACGCGCCGTCCTGGTTCATGGCGCTGCCCGCGATGAGCGCCAGCACGTGGTGGCCCTTGCGGCGGGCGGTGCTCAGCCGCTCGACGACCACCACGCCGGAGCCCTCGGCCCAGCCGATGCCGTCGGCGGCCTTCGCGAACGCCTTGGTCCGGCCGTCCGCGGCCAGGCCGCGCTGCCGGGAGAACTCCGCGAACGCGCCGGGGGTCACCATGACGGCCACGCCGCCGGCGAGTGCCATCTCGCACTCGCCGGTCCGTACGGCCTGGCAGGCGAGGTGGAGCGCGACCAGGGACGACGAGCAGGCGGTGTCCACGGTGACGGCCGGGCCCTCCAGCCCGAGCACGTAGGAGACCCGGCCGGAGATGACACTGGTGGTGTTGCCGGTCAGGACGTAGCCCTCGGAGCCGGGCGCGGTCGCCAGGCCCTCGGCGTACCCGGACATCGCGGCGCCGACGAACACCCCGGTCGAACTGCCGCGCAGCGAGCGGGGGTCGATGCCCGAGCGCTCCAGCGACTCCCACGCCACTTCGAGCAGCAGCCGCTGCTGCGGGTCCATCGCCAGCGCCTCACGCGGCGAGATGCCGAAGAAGGCGGGGTCGAACCCGGCCACGTCGTAGACGAAGCCGCCGGCCCGGGTGTAGGTGACGCCGTCCTCGGCGCCGGACTCGGTGTCCCAGCCGCGGTCCTGCGGGAACACCGATATCGCGTCGCGGCCTTCCAGGACCAGGTCCCACAGGTCCTCCGGGGTGCGCACCCCGCCGGGGAACCGGCAGCCCATGCCGACGATCGCCAGCGGCTCCTGGGCGCCCGATTCCAGCGTCCGCAGGCGCTTGCGGGTCTCCTGGAGCTCGGCAGCCGTCCGCTTGAGGTAGCTGAAGAGCTTTTCCTGGTTCTCCACCGGTGACTCCTAGAAACGTGCGCCGTCGTTCAGTTCGCAAAGCCTGGATCAGGGGGCCGGGTGCGGCCGGGTTCAGGAGGAGCCGAGTTCCCTGTCGAGGAAGTCGAAGACCTCGTCCTGCGTCGCCGACGTGAGTTCGAGTGACGTCCCGTCGGATTCCGGCGTGCCCTGCGCCGACATCCAGCTCGACAGCATCTTCTGCAGTCGCCGGGTGATGCTGTCCGCCGTCTCCTGATCCGGGTCGAGTCCCGCGAGGCCGGCTTGGATCTGGTCGAGTTCGGCGAGGACCGCCGGGTGCTCGGAGCCGTCGGTGCCCATCTCGGCGAGGAGGTGGGCGGCGACGGCCTGGGGGGTGGGGTAGTCGAAGACCAGGGTGGAGGGCAGCGCGATCCCGGTCTCGGCGGTGAGCTGGTTGCGCAGCTCGACCGCGGTGAGCGAGTCGGCGCCCAGGTCGCGGAACGCCCGTCCGGCCTCGACGGCGGCGGGCGAGCCGTAGCCGAGGACGACGGCGGCCCGGGCCCGTACCAGGTCCGTGAGCACCTGTTCCCTGGCCGCGCGGCCCAGCCCGGCGAGCCGGCCGGCCAGTCGGCCCGCGCCGCCGGCCTGCGCCTCCTCGTCGGGACCGGCCTGGGCGGCGGCGAGCGCGTTCTGGGCCTCGGGCAGGGTGGCCAGCAGCGGGCTGGGCCGGCGCAGGGTGAACACCGGCACGAAGCGGTCCCAGTCCACGTCGGCCACGGTGACCGCGACCTCGCCGGCGTCGACGATCCGGGCCAGCGCGCCGACGCCGCGGGCCGGGTCCATCAGCCGCAGCCCGAGCCGCTGGAGCGCGTCCCCGGCCGGTCCCGCGCCCATGCCGCCGCCGTCCCACAGGCCCCACGCCACCGAGGTGCCGGCCTGTCCCCTGGCGCGGCGGGCGGTGGCCAGCGCGTCGAGGTAGAGGTTGGCCGCGCCGTAGGCGCCCTGCCCGGCGCTTCCCCAGGTCGCCGAGCCGGACGAGAACAGCACGAACTGCTCCAGGTCCAGGTCCGCGGTCAGTTCGTCCAGCCAGCGGGCGCCGGCCGCCTTGCCGGCCAGCACGGCGTCCAGTTCGGCGGTGCTCGCCCGGTCCAGCGGCGTGCCCTGGCCGACGCCGGCCGCGTGCACCACGGCGCACACGTCGTGTCCGGCCGTCGACCTTTCCGCCCTGGCGAGCACTTCGGCGACGTGGTCCCTGCGGCTGCTGTCGGCGGCGAGCACACTGACGGTGCTGCCCGCCTCCGCGAGGTCCGCGGCCAGCCGGGCCGCGCCGGGCGCGACCGGGCCGGACCGCGACTGGAGCACGAGTCCGGGGGCGCCCCGACGGGCAAGCCAGCGTGCGGTGTGCCCGCCGATGGCACCGGTTCCGCCGGTGATCAGCACGGTGCCGGACGGGGTCCATTCCGTCTTCGGCGCCGGCCCGGAGGCCCGCACCATGCGGCGTGCCCAGGCCCGCCCGTCGCGGAGCACCACCTGGTCCTCGCCGCAGCCGGCGAGCACGCCCGCCAGGAGGCCGGCCGTGACGCCGTCCAGGGTCGCGGGCAGGTCGATCAGGCCGCCCCAGCGGTCGGGCACCTCCAGGCCGACCGCCTGGCCGAGGCCCCACACCTGTGCCTGGACCACGCCGTCGAGGACGGCGGCCGGGCCGCTGTCCCGCCCGGGGCGGAGCGCGGCGGGCGGCTCGGCGCCGGCGCGGACCGCGCGGGCGCGCCTCGGGCCCGACGCCGCGGTGGCACCGGGCAGGGCGGTGTGCCCGGGCCGGCCCGGCAGGACGGCCCCGCTGGTCACCAGCCAGGCCGGCGCGTCCACTCCCGCGTCGCCGAGCGCCTGCATCAGTAGCTGCGAGGCCGCCACGCCCGCTCGCAGGTCGGGGAACCCGGTGGCGGGCCCCGCGGCCAGGGCGAGCAGCGACAGCACGCCGGTCACGTCCTCGGCGGAGGGCGCGGGTCGGGGCCCGGTGGAGAGCTCGGTCGCGGACCCGGTGGCTGGCTCGGCGGTGGTTTCGGTGGAGGCGGCCGCCAGGGCGCGGCCGATCCGCCCGGCCAGCGCGGCGCGGTCCGTCCCGTCCGGCGGCACCCGCAGCACCAGCGGCCGGGCCCCGTGTTCCGCCAGGACCCGCGCGCACTCGGCGGCCAGGCCCGCGGGGGCGGTGTCCGCGCCCGGCGTCGCCGCGCCGCCGTCCGCCGCGTCCTGCGGGACCACCAGCAGCCAGGTCCCGGACAGCGCGCCGGCGCCCGGGTTGGCCACCGGCGTCCAGGTGACCTGGTACCGCCAGGAGGAGGAGACGGTCTGGGCCCGTTCGCGCTGCCGCCACGACGACAGCGCGGTGAGGACCTCGCGGACCGCCCCGCTCTCCTCAAGGGCGAGGGTCTGCGACAGGCCGTCCAGGTCGCCGCCCTCGACCGCCGCCCAGAACCGCCCCTCCGCGGCCGATCCGGCGACGTCGCCGCCCCCGGTGACCGGTGCGGCGGCCGGCTGGGGCCAGTACGGCTGGTGCTGGAAGGCGTACGTGGGCAGGTCGACGCGGCGGCCCGCGGGCAGCACCCGGGTCCAGTCGACGCCCACTCCGCACACGTACGCCTCCGCCAGCGAGGCCAGCAGCCGGCCCGGCCCGCCGTCGTCGCGGCGCAGGGTGCCCGTCACGACCGGGACGGCGCCGGTACGGCCCGGCGTGTTCCCGGTCGCACTGAGCAGGGTGTCGCCGACGGCGCCGGTCAGCACGGGATGCGGGGAGGTCTCGACGAACACGCCGTGCCCGTCGCGCGCCAGCGCGGTGACGGCGTCGCTGAACCGTACGGTGGCGCGCAGGCTCTCGTACCAGTAGCCGGCGTCCATCGCGGTGCCGTCGATCGGCTCGCCGGTCAGCGAGGAGAACACCGGGACCCGGCCGCGGCGCGGGGTCAGTCCGTCGAGCGCCGCCCGGATCGTGCACTCCAGCTCCTCGACCTGCGGGGAGTGGGAGGCGTAGTCCACCGGCAGGACCCGCGCGCGGACCCGGTCGCGCTCGCAGGCGGCCGCAAGTTCCTCCAGAGCTCCCGGCTCGCCCGAAACGACCGTGGCCGCGGGCCCGTTGAGGGCCGCGATCGAGAGGCGGTCGCCGTACGCGGCCATCCGCACCCGGACGTCCTCCTCGCTCTCCGCGATCGAGAGCATGCCACCGCGTCCGGCCAGCGCGCGCAGCGCCTGGCTGCGCAGGGCGACGACCCGGGCGCCGTCCTCCAGGGGCAGCACGCCGGCCACGACCGCGGCCGCGATCTCGCCCTGCGAGTGCCCGACGACCGCGCCGGGGACGGCGCCGGCGGCCTGCCACACCGCGGCGAGCGACACCATCACCGCCCACAGCGCGGGCTGCACCACGTCCACCCGGTCGAAGCCGGGAGCACCCGGGCCCCCCGCCAGCACCTCGGTCAGCGACCAGTCCACGAAGGGGGCGAGGGCCGTCTCGCACTCCGCCAACCGCGCCGCGAACACCGGGCTCGCCTCGGCCAGTTCGGCGCCCATACCGGTCCACTGGCTGCCCTGGCCGGGGAAGACGAAGACCACGCGGTCCGGGTCGCCGTCCACCGGGACGGCTCCGGACACGACGCCCGGCGCCGGCTCGCCGGCCGCGACCGCGGACAGGCCCGCCAGCAGGTCCTCCCGGCCGGTGCCCGTGACGACCGCGCGGTGTTCGAACGCCGACCGGGTCGTCGCCAGTGACCACGCCACGTCGGAGAGCGCCGTCCGCGGGCGCTCGACGACGAGTTCGCGCAGCCGCGCGGCCTGGTCGGCCAGCGCCTCCCGGCTGCGCCCGGACACGGGCCAGCTCCACGCCTCGGTGCCGGTGCCCAGGACGGGGGCCGCCGTGGCGGTGCCGTCCGCCTGCGGGAGGGCGGGCGAACCGGCGTCCTCGCCGGTGCCGGCCGCACAAGGCAGGTCGCCTGCTTCCGAGGGGACGTCCGGAGTGGGGGCTTCCTGGAGGATGACGTGGGCGTTGGTCCCGGAGATCCCGAACGCCGACACCCCCACCCGGCGCGGTTCCCCACCGGGGACGGTCGGCCAGTCCACCGCCTCGCTCGCCGGACGAACCTGACCGTCCTCCCAGTCCACATGCGACGACGGCTCCTGCGCGTACAGCGTCGCCGGAATCACCTGGTGGGTCAGCGCCAACACCGCCTTGATCACCCCGGCAACACCCGCCGCCTGCTGGGCATGACCGATGTTCGACTTCACCGACCCCAACCACAACGGCCGCTCCACCGAGTGGCTCTGGCCGTAAGTGGCGATCAACGCCTGCGCCTCGATCGGATCACCGAGTTCGGTCCCAGTCCCGTGGGCCTCCACGACATCCACCTGACCCGCGCCCAACCCCGCACTCGCCAACGCCGCCCGGATCACCCGCTGCTGGGAGGGACCGTTCGGAGCCGTCAGACCATTCGACGCACCATCCTGGTTGACCGCACTACCAGCGATCACCGCGAGCACCGGCCGCCCCGCCCGCCGCGCCGACGACAACCGCTCCACCACCACCATCCCCGCACCCTCAGCCAACCCCATCCCATCCGCACCCGCACCGAACGCCTTGCACCGACCATCCACCGCCAACGCCCGCTGACGCGAGAACCCCACGAACTCATCCGGCCCCACGATCACCATCACCCCACCCGCCAACGCCATCACACACTCACCCGACCGCACCGCCTGCGCCGCCAGATGCAACGCCACCAACGACGACGAACACGCCGTATCCAACGTCACCGCAGGACCCTCAAGCCCCAACACATACGACACCCGACCCGAGATCACACTCGTCGCGTTACCCGTCACCATGTGACCCTCGGCGCCCTCGGCGTTGCCGATCCCGGCGTAGCCGGATGTCGCCGCGCCGGCGAAGACGCCGACGGACGCGCCGCGCAGGGTGGTCGGGTCGACGCCCGCCGCTTCCAGGGCCTCCCACGACGTCTCCAGCAGCAGCCGCTGCTGCGGGTCCATCGTCAGCGCCTCACGGGGGGAGATCCCGAAGAACCCGGGGTCGAAGTCCGCCACGCCCGCCACGAAACCGCCTCGGGTGACGTACGACGTGCCGTCGTGGTCGGGGTCCGGGTCGAACAGGCGGGCCAGGTCCCAGCCCCGGTCCGTGGGGAACTCTCCGGTGGCGTCGCCGCCTGCGGCGAGCAGGTCCCACAGCCGGGCCGGGGACGTCACGCCGCCCGGCAGGCGGCAGCCCATGCCCGTCACCACGACCGGGTCGGAGTCGGCGGACTGGGCGGCCGCCGGGAGGGCCGGAGCTCCGGCCGCCACCGCGCCCTGCTCACCGCCACCGGGGAGGAACGACAGCACGTGCCGCGCCAGCAGCCTCGGTGACGGGTAGTCGAAGACCACCGTCGACGGCAGCCGCAGCCCCGTCGCACCGTTGATCCGCGTCCGCAGCTCCACCGCCGTCAACGAGTCGAAGCCCAGGTCACGGAAGGGACGCCCCGCGCCGACCTCCGACGCGTTCTCATGACCCAGCACCGCGGCCGCGTGCGACCGCACCAGCTCCACCACCGCCCGCTCCCGCCCGGCCGCGTCCAACCCCGCCACCAGACCGGCCAGACCCGCGGCGGCCCCGTCGTCCGCGGTGTCGGCTCCGGCGCCCGCGACGCCCTCACCCGGCGCGCCGGGCCGGGGCCGGGCCGCCTCCTCGGCCAGGGTGTCCAGCAGGCGCCAGGGACGGGACGCGGTGAACACCGGCACGAACCGCGCCCAGTCCACATCCGCCACCGCCACGAACGTCTCGTCGGCGCCCACCGCCTGCCCGAGCACGCCCAACGCCCGCTCCGGCGCAAGGAACCGCACCCCCTGACCCTGCAACCAGGCCGGCGACGCGCTGCTCGGCGACCACCCGTCCGTGTTCCGCCCCGCCTCGGCGTCCTGCTCCTGCTCCTGTTCCTCCGATTCCGGTGCGGCCTTGGCCCCGGCCTCCCACACGCCCCAGGCGATCGAGGTCGCCGGCAGCCCCCGCGCCCGACGGTCGTACGCCAACGCGTCCAACCCCGCGTTCGCCGCCGCATACGCCGCGTGCTCCGTACTCCCCCACGTCGCCGCGATCGACGAGAACAACACGAACGCGTCCAACTCCACGTCCGCCGTCAACTCGTCCAGCCAGCGGGCGCCCTCCACCTTCGCACCCAACGTCCTCGCCAGATCCTCCACCGACGTCCCCGCCACCGGAAGAAGATCCACCGCGACCGCACCATGCACCACAGCCCGCAGCCGCTCACCCGTACGGTCGATCCACCCCAACAGACCCGCCACCTGGTCCCGCACCGACACGTCACACGCCACCACACTCACCGACGTGCCAGACCCCGCCAACTCGGCGGCCGCCGCCCCGATCCCCTCCAGCGCGGTTCCGCGCCGCGACGGCACCACCAGCCGCGAAGCCCCCGCGTCCGACAACCACCGGACCAGGTGCGGACCGATCGCCCCGCTCGCACCCGTCACCAGCACCGTCCCCCGAGGGCTCCATCCTCCGGCGCCCTCCGAATCGCCGGTGCCGTTGGCCCGCACGACGCGGCGGGCGAGCGCGGAGCCCGCGCGGATCGCCACCTGGTCCTCGCCGGACCCGGCCAGGACCGCCGCCAACCGGTCGGCGGACCGGTCGTCCAGGACATCCGGGACATCGACCAACCCGCCCCAGCGGTCCGGGTGCTCCAGACCGGCCACCCGGCCCAGCCCCCACACCTGCGCCTGCACCGGATCGATCCGGCCACCGTCCGCGAGGTCCGCGCCCCCGGACGTCACCAGCCACAACGGGGCCTCGACCACGGCGTCGCCCAACGCCTGTACCAGCACCAGCGAACCGGCCACACCCGCCGGCACCGACGGCTCCGCCTCCAGCCGCTCACCCGAGGCCAGCCCCAGCAGCGACACCACACCCGCCACACCGGACAGCCCACCAGCCTCCTCGGCCACCACGGCACCGATCCGCTCGGCCAGACCCTCCCGATCCACACCCCGCAGATCCACCTCGACCGTGACGACGTCCGCACCGCGCGCCGCCAGGGCAGCCGTCACCTGTTCGGCCATGACCGCGCCCGCACCGCCGGCCGGAACGACCGCCAGCCAGGTCCCCGACAGCACCCCGGCACCGAGGCCCGCGACCGGCACCCACGCCACCCGGTACCACCACGACCCCGTCGCCGCCCGATCCCGCTCGCGCTCCCGCCAGGACGCCAGTGCCGGCAGCACCTCCCGGAACGGGCGGTCCCCGTCGATCGCCAACTCCGTCGCCAGCCGGGCCACGTCGCGGCCCTCGACAGCCGCCCAGAACCGCGCCTCGGCCGCCGAACCCGTGCCGTCGAGCCCGCGGGCCGCCCGTTCCGCCGCCACCCGAGCGGCCATGTCCGGCCAGTAGCGCTGCCGTTGGAAGGCGTACGTGGGCAGGTCCACCTGCTCGCCGACTGGCAGTACCGCAGACCAGTCCACGGCCACCCCGCGCACGTACGCCTCCGCGAACGACGCCAACAGCCGCGCCGCACCACCGTCCTCACGGCGCAACGTCCCCGTGACGACGGGGCCGCCACCATCAACCTCCGCGCCCAGTGCCTCCACCGTGTCCGCGACGGCGGCGGTCAGCACCGGATGAGGCGAGGTCTCCACGAACACGGAGTGCCCCTCACCCGCCAACGTGCCCACCGCGTCACTGAACCGCACCGTCGCCCGGAGGCTGTCGTACCAGTAGCCGGCGTCCATCGCCGAACCGTCGATCCACCCACCCGTCAGCGACGACACCACCCGAACCCGCCCCACCTGCGGCGCCAGACCATCCAGGGCACCCCGGATCTGCGCCTCCAACTCCTCCACCTGCGGCGAATGCGACGCGTAGTCCACGGGGAGGACCCGAGCCCGGACACCCTCGGCCTCACAGGCCGCCGCCAACTCCTCCAGGGCTTCGGGATCACCTGAAACGACCGTGGCCGCGGGCCCGTTGAGAGCGGCGACGGACACCCGCTCCCCATACGACGCGATACGCGCCCGCACCGCCTCCTCCCCGGCCGCGATGGACAGCATCCCGCCACGCCCCGCCAGCCCACGCAACGCCTGACTCCGCAAGGCGACGACCCGGGCGCCGTCCTCCAACGACAGCACCCCCGCCACCACCGCCGCCGCGATCTCCCCCTGCGAATGCCCCACCACCGCATCCGGCACCACCCCCGCCGCCTCCCACACCGCCGCCAACGACACCATCACCGCCCACAACACCGGCTGCACCACATCCACCCGCTCCAGACCCGGAGCACCCGACCCCTCGGCCAACACCTCACGCAACGACCAGTCCACGAAGGGAGCGAGAGCCGCCTCACACTCCGCCAACCGCGCTGCGAACACCGGGCTCGCCTCGGCCAGTTCGGCGCCCATGCCCGCCCACTGGCTGCCCTGGCCCGGGAACACGAACGCGGTGCGCCCCACACCGCCCACCGGCAGCCCACCCGCGACCACACCCGCCACCGGCTCACCCGCCACCAACCCGGCCAACCCCGCAACGAGTTCATCCCGACCGGACCCCAACACCACCGCCCGGTACTCGAACACCGACCGCGTCGTCGCCAGCGACCACGCCACATCCGCCGCCGCCACCTCCGGCCGCTCCAGCGCGAACGCGCGCACCTGCTCGGCCTGCGCCGCCAGCCCCTCCCGCGAGCGCGCCGACACCAACCACGCCGGCACCCCGGCACCCGGAACCAGCAGCGACGGCGTCGAGTCCTCGTCGTCCGCTCCGGTGGCGATGTCCTCGGCCACAGGGGCCTGTTCGAGGATGGTGTGCACATTCGTCCCGGACACGCCGAACGCCGACACACCCGCACGCCGCGGCCGCCCGTTCTCCGGCCACGACACCGCCTCGGTCAACAACCGCACCCCGCCCGCCGACCAGTCCACATGCGGGGTCGGCTCGTCCACGTGCAAAGTCGCCGGCAACACCCCGTACCGGAGCGCCATCACCGTCTTGACCACCCCGAGCACACCAGCCGCACACTGCGCGTGACCGATGTTCGACTTCACCGACCCGAGCAACAACGGCCGTTCCACCGCACGACCTTGACCGTACGTGGCCAACAACGCCTGCGCCTCGATCGGGTCACCCAGCGTCGTCCCCGTCCCATGCGCCTCGACCGCGTCCACCTCCGACGCGTCCAACCCCGCATTCGCCAACGCCGCCCGGATCACCCGCTGCTGCGACGGACCGTTCGGAGCCGTCAGACCATTCGACGCACCATCCTGGTTCATCGCCGAACCCGCCACCACCGCCAACACCCGATGACCCCGACGCCGCGCCTCACTCAACCGCTCCACCACCACCATCCCCGCACCCTCGGCCCACCCGATACCGTCGGCCGCACCCGCGAACGCCTTGCACCGACCATCCGCCGCAAGACCCCGTTGCAGGGAGAACTCGGCGAAGGCGCTCGGCGTGGCCATCACCGCGACGCCGCCGGCGAGTGCCATCTCGCATTCACCCGACCGCACCGCCTGGCAGGCGAGGTGCAGCGCGACCAGCGACGACGAGCACGCCGTGTCCACCGTCACCGCCGGGCCCTCAAGCCCCAGCACATACGACACCCGGCCCGAGATCACACTCGTCACGCTGCCGGTGAGCTGGTAACCGCCGGCCTCCTGCGCGCCGGCGTCGTACTCGGAGTAGGCGGCCCCGGCGAACACGCCGGTGGAGCTGCCGCGCAGCGACTTGGGGTCGATGCCGGAGCGTTCCAGGGCCTCCCAGGCGACTTCGAGCAGCAGTCGCTGCTGCGGGTCCATCGCCAGCGCCTCGCGCGGCGAGATGCCGAAGAAGGCGGGGTCGAAGTCGGCCACGTCGTAGACGAAGCCGCCCACGCGGGCGTAGCCCTGGTCCTGCCGTTCCGGGTCGAGGTCCCAGCCGCGGTCGGTCGGAAAGACCGAGACCGCGTCGCGGCCCTCGAAGACCAGGTCCCACAGGTCCTCCGGGCTCCGGACGCCGCCGGGACAGCGGCAGCCCATGCCCACGATCGCGATCGGCTCGCCCGCGTCGCCGACCGGGGTCAGCGCCGCCGGCACCGCGGGCAACGCGTCCTGCTCGCCGGTCAGTTGCTCGCGCAGGTACGACGCGACGGCCTGCGGAGTCGGGTAGTCGAACACCAGCGTGGACGGCAGCACCAACCCGGTCTCCGCCGCGAGCCGGTTCCGCAACTCCACCGCGGTGAGCGAGTCGGCGCCCAGGTCGCGGAACGCCCGGCCGGCCTCGACCGCCGCCGGGGAACCGTAGCCGAGCACCACCGCGGCCCTGGACCGCACCAGATCGGTCAGCACCTGCTCCTGCGCCGACCGCCCCAACCCGGCCAACCGACCCGCCAGTTCCCCACCCACCGGACCCGCCTCACCCGCAGGCACCGCCTCCACCCCGGCAAGCGCCCGCTGTGCCTCCGGCAACGCACCCAACAAGGGACTCGGCCGCCGCAACGTGAACACCGGCACGAACCGCTCCCAGTCCACATCCGCCACCGTCACCACACCCTCACCCGCGTCCACCACCCGCGCCAACGCCTCCACCGCACGCCCCGGCTCCATCTCCGCCACACCCAACCGCTGCAACGCCGCCCCGGCCGGACCCTCGCCCATGCCGCCGCCACCCCACAGACCCCACGCCACCGACGTCCCCGCCAGACCCCGCGCCCGACGCTCCGTCACCAACCCGTCCAGGTAAGCGTTCGCGGCGCCATATGCGCCGAGCCCCGCGCTACCCCACGTCGCCGCACCCGACGAGAACACCACGAACTGCTCCAGGGGCAGATCGGCGGTCAACTCGTCCAACCACCGCGCGCCCGACGCCTTCGCGGCCAGGTTCGCCGCGAGGCCGGACACGGTCTCGTCGCCCACCGGGGTGCCGATCCCGACCCCCGCGGTGTGGAGGACCGCGCACAGCTCGGGCCCGGACACCGCGATCCGCTCCAACAACCCCGCCACCTGCGACCGCACCGACACATCACACGCCACCACCTCGACCGCAGCACCCCCCGCCGCCAACTCCGCCACACACGACGCCACCCCCACCGCACCCGGACCCGACCGCGACACCAACACCACCCGCCCCACACCCCGACCCACCAACCACCCCGCCACACGCCCACCAATCGACCCCGTACCCCCCGTCACCAACACCGACCCCGACGGCACCCAACCCCCACCACCCGACACCCCGGACAAACCCCCACCACCCACCGCACGCACCAACCGCCGCCCCCAAACCCCACCCCCACGCACCACCACCTGATCCTCACCACACCCCGCCAACACCCCAGCAACCAACCCACCCACCCCCTCCTCCCACACCACCGGCACATCCACCAACCCACCCCAACGCAACGGCTCCTCCAACCCCACCACCTGACCCAAACCCCACACCTGCCCCTGCACCACACCATCCCCACCCACACCACCCACCACATCCAACCCCGGCAACACCGCACCACTGGTCACCATCCACAGCGGCGCGTCCACCCCGGCGTCGCCGAGCGCCTGCACCAGCGCAAGGGATCCGGCCACGCCGGCCGGCACCTCCGGCAGGTCCTCCAGCGGCTCGGCGGCGAGTCCGAGCAGGGACACCACCCCGGTCGGGCCCGCGTGCGGTTCCCCGGACGGACGGAACCGCCCGCCGTCCGGGCCGGCCAGCGCGTCGCCGATCCGTGCCGCGAGCTCGGCCCGGTCGGCCTCGCCGACGCGCACCTCGACCACCACCGGGTCGGCGCCGTGCTCGGTGAGCAGGCGCGCGCACGCGTCCGCGAGCCCGTCGCGGCAGCCGTCCGGAACCACCAGCAGCCACCGTCCGGTCAGGAGGCCGGCCTTGAGCCCGGTGACGGGGACCCAGGTGACCTGGTAGCGCCAGGCTTCCGTGAGTTCCCGTGCGTGCTCCCGCCTCCGCCACGAGGACAGCGCGGGCAGCACCTCACGCAGCGGGCGGTCCGGCCCGACGGACAGAGCCTCGGTCAGGGCCGGGACGTCGCCGCCGTCGACCGCGGCCCAGAACCGCGCCTCCGCCTCCGAACGGGCAGCGGTGTCCTCGGCGACCGCCGCGACCGCGGGACGGTCGGGCCAGTACCGCTCGCGCTGGAAGGCGTACGTGGGCAGGTCCACCCGGGTGCCGGACGGGAGGACCGCCGACCAGTCCACGGTCACGCCCCGCACATGCGCCTCCGCGAGCGAGGTCAGCAGACGACCCGCACCACCCTCCCCCCGCCGCAACGTCCCCGTCACCACGGCACCGCCCCCGCCGTCCCCAGCCGCCTCGACGACATCCGTGACGGCCCCGGTCAGCACCGGATGCGGCGAGGTCTCCACGAACACGCAGTGGCCACTTCCCGCCAACGCGGTGACGGCCTCACTGAACCGCACGGTCGCCCTAAGGCTCTCGTACCAGTAGCCGGCGTCCATCGCCGAACCGTCGATCACCCCACCCGTCAACGACGACACCACCACGACCCGCCCCACCTGCGGCGCCAGACCGTCCAGGGCACCCCGGATCTGCGCCTCCAACTCCTCCACCTGCGGCGAATGCGACGCATAATCCACCGGCAGGACCCGGGCCCGCACGCCATCCGCCTCGCAGACCGCCGCCAACTCCTCCAGGGCAACCGGCTCGCCCGAAACGACCGTGGCCGCGGGCCCGTTGAGAGCGGCGACGGACACCCGCTCCCCATACGGCGCGATTCGCGCCCGCACTGCCTCCTCACCCGCAGCGATCGACAGCATCCCGCCACGACCGGCCAACGCACGCAACGCCTGACTCCGAAGAGCCACCACCCGCGCACCGTCCTCCAACGACAACACGCCCGCCACCACCGCCGCCGCGATCTCCCCCTGCGAATGCCCCACCACCGCATCCGGCACCACCCCCGCCGCCTCCCACACCGCCGCCAACGACACCATCACCGCCCACAACACCGGCTGCACCACATCCACCCGATCCAGACCCGGAGCACCCGACCCCTCGGCCAACACCTCACGCAACGACCAGTCCACGAACGGGGCGAGGGCCGTCTCGCACTCGGCCAACCGCGCCGCGAACACCGGGCTCACCCCGGCCAGTTCGGCACCCATCCCCACCCACTGACTCCCCTGACCCGGGAACACGAACACGATCCGGCCCGGGTCACCGTCGGCCGGCACCTCACCGGAGACAACCCCCACCGCCGGCTCCCCCGCCGCCACCGCAGCCAACCCCGCCAACAACTCCTCCCGGCCACCACCCACCACCACCGCACGCCGCTCGAACACCGCACGCCCCGTCACCAACGACCACGCCACATCCCCCAGCCCCACCCCCGCACACCCCGCCACGAACTCCCGCAACCGCCCCGCCTGCCCAGCAAGCGCCACCACCGAACGACCCGACACCGGCCAGGCCGACACCTCGGTCCCCGGCAGCAGCACCGAGCCCGTGTCACCGTCCGTGTCCGGCGCACCGGACTCGTCCTGCTCGACCGGGGCTTCCTGGAGGATCAGGTGCGCGTTCGTCCCGGAGATCCCGAACGCCGACACCCCCACCCGGCGCGGCTCACCCCCCGGCACCGACGGCCAGTCCACCGCCTCACTCGCCAGACGAACCTGACCGTCCTCCCAATCCACGTGCGACGACGGCTCCTGCGCGTACAACGTCGCCGGAATCACCCCATGCCGCAACGCCAACACCGCCTTGATCACCCCGGCAACACCCGCCGCCTGCTGGGCATGACCGATGTTCGACTTCACCGACCCCAACCACAACGGCCGCTCCACCGAGTGACTTTGGCCGTAGGTGGCGATCAACGCCTGCGCCTCGATGGGGTCACCGAGTTCGGTCCCGGTGCCGTGGGCCTCCACGACATCCACCTGACCCGCGCCCAACCCCGCACTCGCCAACGCCGCCCGGATCACCCGCTGCTGGGAGGGACCGTTCGGAGCCGTCAATCCATTCGACGCACCGTCCTGATTGATCGCACTGCCGGCGATCACCGCGAGCACCGGCCGCCCCGCCCGCCGCGCCGACGACAACCGCTCCACCACCACCATCCCCGCACCCTCAGCCAGACCCATCCCATCCGCACCCGCACCGAACGCCTTGCACCGACCATCCACCGCCAACGCCCGCTGACGCGAGAACCCCACGAACTCATCCGGCCCCACGATCACCATCACCCCACCCGCCAACGCCATCACACACTCACCCGACCGCACCGCCTGCGCCGCCAGATGCAACGCCACCAACGACGACGAACACGCCGTATCCAACGTCACCGCAGGACCCTCAAGCCCCAACACATACGACACCCGACCCGAGATCACACTCGTCGCGTTACCCGTCACGAGGTGTCCGTCGGCTCCTTCGAGAGAGCCGATGCCCGTGTATCCCGACGAGGCGGCGCCCGCGAAGACGCCCACGGACTGCCCCCGCAACGAGGTCGGATCGATGCCCGCCGACTCCAACGCCTCCCACGACGTCTCCAACAGCAACCGCTGCTGCGGATCCATCGCCACCGCCTCACGCGGAGCGATCCCGAAGAACCCCGCGTCGAAATCCGCCGCACCCGCCACGAAACCGCCCCGGGACACATACGACGTCCCCTCACGCTCCGGATCCGCATCGAACAACCCCGCCAGATCCCACCCGCGATCCGTCGGAAACCCCCCGATCGCATCCCCACCCACCACCAACAACTCCCACAACTGCTCAGGAGACATGACCCCACCCGGCAGCCGGCACCCCATCCCCGTCACCACCACCGGATCATCACCCACCCCACCCCCACCCGCACCCACCGGCGACACGGCGACCGACGGCACGTCCTGCCCGCTGCCACCCGGCAGGAAGGACAGAATGTGCCGCGCCAGCACCCGCGGTGACGGGTAGTCGAAGACCACCGTCGACGGCAGCCGCAGCCCCGTCGCACCGTTGATCCGCGTCCGCAGCTCCACCGCCGTCAACGAGTCGAAACCCAGGTCACGGAACGCGCGACCCGCTTCCACCTCCGACACGGCGTCGTGACCGAGCACCGCGGCCGCGTGCGACCGCACCAACTCCACCACCGCCCGCTCCCGGCCGACCGCGTCCAACCCCGCCACCAGACCGGCCAGACCCGCGGCGCCCTCCTGCTCGCCCACGCCCGCGGCCGCGCTGCCCGGACCGGCCGCAGCGGCGGTCTCGTCGCGGACCGTCTCCTCCTCCAGCGGGTCCAGCAGCCGCCAGCGCCGCGAGGCGGTGAACACCGGCACGAACCGCGCCCAGTCCACATCCGCCACCGCCACGAACGTCTCCCCCGCACCCACCGCCCGGCCCAACGCACCCAACGCCAGGTCCGGGTCCAGGAACCGCACCCCCTGCCGCCGCAACCACACCGGCGACGCGCTGCTCGGCGACCAACCGGCGCTCACCTGACCGCCGACACCCTGATCGCCACTGCCCTGCCCCTCGTCACCCTGACCTCCGGCGCCATGGGCGGCATCGCCCGCCCCGCCGACGGGCGGCGCGTCGGAACCGGCGGTGCGCGCCTCCCAGACGCCCCAGGCGATCGAGGTCGCCGGCAGCCCCCGCGCCCGACGGTCGTACGCGAGGGCGTCGAGGTACGCGTTCGCCGCCGCGTACGTCCCGTGCTCCGTACTCCCCCACGTCGCCGCGATCGACGAGAACAGCACGAACGCGTCGAGGTCGGCGTCCGCCGTCAACTCGTCCAGCCAACGCGCCCCGTCCACCTTGGCGCCGAGCGCCTTGGACAGGTCGCCCACCGACGAGGCGGACACCGGGAGCAGGTCGACCGCCAGGGCGGCGTGCACCACGGCCCGCAGCCGCTCACCCGTACGGTCGACCCACCCCAGCAGACCCGCCACCTGGTCCCGCACCGACACGTCACACGCCGCCACGCTCACCGACGTGCCGGACCCCGCCAGCTCCGCGGCCATCGCCGCGACGCCCTCCATGGCGGTCCCGCGCCGGGAGGTCACGACCAGCCGGGACGCGCCGGCCCCGGCCAGCCACCCGGTCAGGTGCGGGCCGATCGCCCCGCTCGCGCCGGTCACCAGCACGGTCCCCCGAGGAGTCCACTCGCGCGCGGCCGGGTCCTCCGCCGGCGCGCTCGCACGGACCACCCGGCGGGCCAGCGCCCCGGCGGGGCGGATCGCGACCTGCTCCTCCCCGCATCCCGCGAGCACGCCCGCCAGCAGGTCGCCGGCGCGTCCTTCGAGCGTGGCGGGGACGTCGACCAGACCGCCCCAGCGGTCGGGGTGCTCCAGGCCGGCGACCCTGCCCAGGCCGCAGACCTGGGCCTGCACCGGGTCGACGGGGCCGCCGTCCGCGACGTCGGCGCCCCCGGAGGTGACCATCCACAGCGGCGCGCCGACCCCGGCGTCACCGAGCGCCTGCACCAGCGCCATCGAGGCGGCCACGCCCGCGCCGACGACCGGGTCGGCCGCCAGCCGTTCGCCGGACAGGCCCAGCAGCGACACCACACCGGCGAGCCCGGCCGGCCCGGGGCGTTCCGCGACCAGCGCGCCGATCCGCTCGGCCAGCGCCGACCGGTCCGCGTGCGGGGCGTCCACCTCCAGCGTCAGCACCTCGGCGCCGCGCGCCGCCAGCGCCGTCGGCACCTGCGCGACCGGACCGCCGTCGGCCGTGCCGGCCGGCACCACGGCGAGCCATCGTCCCGCGAGGCGTCCGACGCCCAGGCCCTCGACGGGCACCCACGCCACGCGGTACCACCACGAGTTCGTCGCCTGGCGGTCCCGCTCGCGCTCCCGCCAGGACGCCAGCGCGGGCAGCACCTCCTGGAACGGACGGCTCCCGTCGATCGCGAGCACCTCGGAGAGCCCGACGACGTCGCCGTCCTCGACGGCCGCCCAGAACCGCGCCTCCGCGGCCGAACCCGCGTGCTCCCCGCCCTGCCCGGCGGCGCCCGCGCGTTCCGCCGGCGACGGCCACGTCGGCCAGTAGTCCTGGCGCTGGAAGGCGTACGTCGGCAGGCCGACCTGCTCGCCGGCCGGCAGCACCGCCGACCAGTCCACGGCCGCGCCGCGCACGTACGCCTCCGCGAACGACGCCACCAGCCGTTCCGCGCCTCCGTCGTCGCGCCGCAGCGTCCCCGTCACGACGGGACCGTCGCCGTAGGTGTCCGGGCGGGCGGCCTCGACGGTGTCGGCGACGGCGCCGGTGAGCACGGGGTGCGGGGACGCCTCGACGAACACGCCGTACCCGTCGTCCGCGAGCGCGGCCACGGCCTCGCTGAAGCGCACGGTCGCCCGCAGGCTCTCGTACCAGTAGCCCGCGTCCATGGCGGTGCCGTCGATCCAGGCGCCGGTCAGCGACGACACCACGGGGACGTGGCCGGCCTGCGGGGCGACGCCCGCCAGCACCGACCGGATCTCGGTTTCGAGTTCGGCCACCTGCACCGAGTGCGAGGCGTAGTCCACCGGCAGGACCCGGGCCCGTACGCCGTCGGCCGTGCACGCGGCGGCCAGTTCTTCGAGGGCTTCCGGCTCGCCCGAAACGACCGTCGCGGCGGGGCCGTTGAGGGCCGCCACCGACACGCGCTCGCCGTACGGCGCGACGCGCTCCCGCACCGCGTCCTCGCCCGCGGCGATCGCCGTCATCCCGCCACGCCCGGCCAGCACGCGGAGCGCCTGGCTGCGCAGGGCCACCACGCGGGCGCCGTCCTCCAGCGACAGGACCCCGGCGACCACGGCGGCCGCGATCTCCCCCTGGGAGTGTCCGACCACCGCGTCCGGCACCACTCCCGCCGCCTGCCAGACCGCGGCGAGCGACACCATCACCGCCCACAGCGCGGGCTGCACCACGTCCACCCGGTCGAAGCCGGGGGCACCCGGGCCCCCCGCCAGCACCTCGGTCAACGACCAGTCAACGAAGGGGGCGAGGGCCGCCTCGCACTCCGCCAACCGCGCCGCGAACACCGGGCTCGCCTCGGCCAGTTCGGCGCCCATGCCGGTCCACTGGCTGCCCTGGCCCGGGAAGACGAACACGGTCCGGCCCGGGTCGCCGTCGGCCGGTACCGCTCCGGCGACGACGCCGGCGGCCGGCGCGCCCGCGGCGAGGCCCGCCAGTCCGGCGAGCAGGTCGTCCCGGCTGCCTCCGGTGACGACCGCGCGGTGCTCGAACGCCGACCGCGTGGTGGCCAGCGACCACGCCAGATCCGCAGGTGCCGGCTCCGGGTGCTCCAGCGCGAACGCGTGGAGCCGCTCGGCCTGCGCGGCGAGCCCCTGCCGGGAGCGCGCGGAGACCAGCCACGTCGCGCCGTCGCCGGTGGTCCGCAGCGCCGTCCCGATGGGCCGGACGCCCCGGCCCGCGGCCGGGTCCGCGCCGGATGCGGCAGGTGCCTCCTCCAGGACGACGTGCGCGTTGGTGCCGCTGATCCCGAACGCGGAGACGCCGGCCCGGCGCGGCTGCCCGCTGTCGGGCCAGGCCGCGGCCTCGGTCAGCAGCCGGACGGCCCCGGTGGACCAGTCCACGTGCGTGGACGGCTCGTCGACGTGCAGGGTCGCGGGCAGCGTGCCGTGCTGCATGGCCAGGACCATCTTCATGATCCCGGCGGTGCCGGCGGCCTGCTGGGTGTGGCCGATGTTGGACTTGACCGAGCCGAGCCACAACGGCCGGTCGGCGGGCCGGTTCTGGCCGTAGGCGGCGATGAGGGCCTGGGCCTCGATGGGGTCGCCGAGGGTGGTGCCGGTGCCGTGCGCCTCGACGGCGTCGATCTGGTCGGCGGAGACGCGGGCGTTGGCGAGGGCGGCGCGGATGACGCGCTGCTGGGAGGGGCCGTTGGGGGCGGTCAGGCCGTTGGAGGCGCCGTCCTGGTTGACGGCGCTGCCGCGGATGACGGCCAGCACCGGGTGGCCGTTGCGGCGGGCGGTGGACAGCCGTTCGACCACGAGCATGCCGGCGCCTTCGGCCAGGCCCATGCCGTCGGCGGCCTCGGCGAACGCCTTGGACCGGCCGTCGGCGGCGAGGCCGTTCTGCCGGGAGAACTCGACGAAGACCTCGGGGGAGACCATGACCGAGACGCCGCCGGCCAGCGCCGTCTCGCAGTCCCCGGCGCGGACCGCCTGGCAGGCCAGGTGCAGGGCGACCAGGGCGGAGGAGCACGCGGAGTCGACGGTGACGGCCGGGCCCTCCAGGCCCAGGACGTAGGAGATCCGGCCGGAGATGACGCTGGTGGTGGTGCCGGTGAGCACGAAGCCCTCGGAGCCGGCGCCGTTCTCGCCGAGGCCGTAGCCGGAGAACGAGGCGCCGGCGAAGACACCGGTGGAGCTGCCGCGCAGCGTGTGGGGGTCGATGCCGGCGCGCTCCAGGGCCTCCCAGGAGGTCTCCAGCAGGAGCCGCTGCTGGGGGTCCATGGCCAGGGCCTCGCGGGGGCTGATGCCGAAGAACCGCGCGTCGAAGCCGGCCGCGCCGCGCACGAAACCGCCGCGGGCGACGTAGGAGGTGCCGTCGCGGCCGGGGTCGGGGTCGTAGAGGCCCGCGGTGTCCCAGCCGCGGTCCGAGGGGAGGTCGGAGGTCGCGTCGCGGCCCGCCAGGACCAGGTCCCACAGCTCCTCGGGGCTGGTGACCCCGCCGGGGAAGCGGCAGCCCATGCCGACGATCGCCACCGGCTCGCGGTCGCGGTCGCTGACCTCGCGCAGCCGCTGACGGGTCTGGCGGAGCTTCACGGTCACCTGCTTGAGGTAATCGCGGAGCTTGTCCTCGTTCTCCATTGTTCGCAACCATTCCCCTGGCTGTTGCACGGCAGTTGTGGCTAGTCGGACTCCGGCGCGCCCAGTTCCTTCTCCACCAGCTCGAACATCTCGTCGTCGGAGGCCAGGTCGAGGTCCTCGCCTGCCGCCGTCGGGTCGTCCTCGTCCCCGGCCCTGAGGTCCAGGAGCAGTTCCTCCAGGCGTTCGACGACCGCGGACCGCTCCGCTCCGTCGCGCGGGCCCGACCGCAGGGCGGATTCGAGCCGTTCCAGCTCGGCCAGGGCGGAGGCGTCCTCGGTGCCGGCGCCGGTGAGTTCGCGGCGCAGCAGCGTGGCGATGTCGGCGGCGGTGGGGTGGTCGAAGACGAGCGTCGAGGGCAGCCGCAGTCCGGTCGCGGCGCCGAGGCGGTCGCGCAGTTCGACGGCGGTCAGCGAGTCGATGCCGAGGTCGCGGAAGGGCCGGCCGGGGTGGACCGCCTCGGGGCCGGGGTGGCCGAGGACGGCGGCGGCCTCGGCCCGGACCAGGTCGGCGAGGGTGCGGTCCTGGTCGGCGGGGTTCAACCGGGTCAGCCGGGCGGCGAGTTCGGCCGCGGCCTGCTGGATCGCGGCGCCGGTGCCCGGCGCGGCCGGGTCGGCGGTCAGGGCCTGCCGGACCTGGGGCAGGTCGCCAAGCAGCGGGCTGGGGCGGCGCAGCGTGAACGCGGGGGCGAAGCGGTTCCAGTCGACGTCGGCGACGGTGATCGGGCCCTCGTCGCCGTCGATGGCCTGGGCGAGTGCGGCGACGGCGAGTTCGGGGGCCATCGGGCGCAGGCCGGAGCGCTCCAGCCAGTCGCGGCTGTCGTGGGCGCCCATGCCGGCGCCGTCCCACAGGCCCCAGGCGACGCACTGTGCGGCCTGGCCGCGTGACCTGCGCTGCTCGGTGAGGGCGTCGAGGTAGGCGTTGGCGGCGGCGTAGCCGGGCTGGCGGCCGCTCCCCCAGGTCGCGGAGATCGAGGAGAACAGCACGAACCGGTCGAGGTCCAGGGTGCGGGTGAGGTCGTCGAGGTGGGCGGCGCCGGCGACCTTGGCCGCGAGGACGTCGGCGAGTTCGTCGACGGTGGTGTCGTCCAGGGCGGTGCTCTGGCCGGTGCCCGCGGCGTGCAGGACCGCGCGCAGCGGGGTGCCGTCCAGGGCGATCCGGTCGAGCAGGCCGGTGGCCTGGGAGCGGCGGGCGATGTCGCAGGCGAGGACCTGGACCGAGGTGCCGTCCTGGGCGAGTCCGGCGGCGAGGTCGGCGGCGCCGTCGGCCGCGGGGCCGGACCGGCTGGTGAGGACCAGGTCGGCGGGGCCGCGGCCGGCTGCCCACCGGGCGACCTGGGCGCCGATCCCGCCGGTGCCGCCGGTGATGAGCACGGTGCCGTCCGGTCGCCACGGGCGGGCCGCGCGGGACGGGCCGGCGGCGGTGACGCGGCGGGCGAGCGTGGCGGTCGGGCGGATGGCGACCTGGTCCTCGGTGCCGGTGGCGAGGACCGCGGCCAGGCGCGCGCCGGTGAGGTCGTCGGGTTCGGCGGGCAGGTCGACCAACCCGCCCCAGCGGTCGGGGTGTTCGAGGGCGACGACGCGGCCGAGGCCCCATAGCTGGGCCTGGACGGGGTCGATGGCCGGGTCGGCGTCGAGGTCGGTGTCGAGGCGGGTGGTGCGGGCGGGGTCCGGTTGGTGGGCCGGGCCGGTGGTGTGCGGGCCGGTGGTGTGCGGGTGGGTGGCGACGGCTCCTGAGGTCACCAGCCACAGCGGCGCGGTGACGTCCGCGTCGCCGAGGGCCTGGACCAGTGTCTGGCTGGTGGCCAGCCCGCGCGTGACCGCGGGGTGGTGCGCGGTCGGCTGCCCGTCGAGAGCCAAGAACGACACCACCCCCGCTACCGGGGCCGCGACCCGCGGTCCCTCTTCCGTTCCGCTTCCTGACCCGCCGAACTCCCCGGCGGACGCCGGTCCGCGGGCGATCGCGCCGAGCCGGGTGGCCAGGGCCGACCGGTCCACCTCGGACACCGGCACTTCAACCGCCTCGATCTCGGCACCATGAACCGCCAGTGCCGCGACACACCTGCGGACCAGCTCGGAGCCACCATGCCCGGCGGGTACCACCGCAAGCCAGCGTCCGTTCAACTGAGACGGCGCCGGCCCGCTGCCGGGCGCGGTCTCGGGGACCACCGTCCAGGCCACCCGGTACCGCCAGCCGGCCGTCAGGGCCTGCGAACGCTCGCGTCGGCGCCATGCGGCGAGGGCGGGCAGCGCCTCGCGCAGCGGTCGGTCGGCGTCGACGGCGCCGCCGGTGTCCAAGTGCAGTGCGGCGGCGAGGGCGTGCGGGTCGCCGTCCTCGACCGCGGCCCAGAACGCGGTCTCCGCGGGCGACCCGGTGCCGGGTGCGGCGACGGTGGACCGGTCGGGGGCCGGTTCCGGCCAGAACGCCTGGCGCTGGAAGGCGTAGGTGGGCAGTTCCACGCGCCGGCCGGCCGGCAGGACCGCGGTCCAGTCGACGGGCACGCCGCGCACGTGGGCGGCGGCCAGCGAGGCCAGCAGCCGGGCCGGGCCGCCGGCGTCGCGCCGCAGGGTGCCGGTGACGACCGGGGCGGGGCCGCCGGCGGTGTCCTCGACGGTGCTGCTGATCGCGCCGACGAGCACCGGGTGCGGGGAGACCTCGACGTAGACGCCGTGGCCGGTGGCGGCGAGGGCGGTGACCGCGTCGGCGAAGCGCACCGGGGCGCGCAGGCTCGCGTACCAGTAGGCGGCGTCCAGGGTGGTGCCGTCGACGGGTTCGGCGGTCGTCGCGGAGATCATCGGGATGTCTCCGGCGGCGGGCGTGAGGGGCGCCAGGTCGGCGAGGAGGCGGTCGGCGACCGGTTCGACGGCGGCGCTGTGCGAGGCGTAGTCGATCGGCACCCGCTGGGTGCGCACCGCGTCCGCGGCGCACGCGGCCTCCAGCGCGGTGAGGGCGTCGAGGTCCCCGGAGACGACGGTGGCGGCGGGGCTGTTGACCACCGAGACGCCGACGCGCCCGGCGTACGGCTCCAGGCGGGCGAGCACGTCCTGTTCGGGCTCGGCGATCGACAGCATGCCGCCCCGGCCGGACAGCGCCGTCAGGGCGCGGCTGCGGCGCGCGACCAGGAGTGCCGCGTCGTCGAGCGACAGGATGCCGGCGACGGTGGCGGCGGCGATCTCGCCCTGCGAGTGGCCGAGCACCGCGTCGGGGACGACGCCGGCGGCCTGCCAGAGGGCGGCGAGCGAGACGGTCACCGCCCACAGCACGGGTTGCAGGACGTCCTCGCGTTCCAGGTCGACGCGGCCGGCCGTCAGGTCGTCGAGGGTCCAGGTCGTGTGGGGGGCCAGCGCGCGGCCGCACTCGGCCAGGCGGGCCGCGAACAGCGGGCTGGCCGCGGCCAGTTCCCGGCCCATGCCGGCCCACTGGCTGCCGTGGCCGGGGAAGACGAACACGACCCGGCCGGGGTCGCCGTCCACGGGGGCCGCGCCGGCCACCACGCCGGCCGCGGGCTCTCCGACGGCGACCGAGGCGAGCGCGGCCAGCAGGTCCCTGCGGCCGGCGGCGGTGACCACCGCGCGGTGCTCGAAGAGCGAGCGGGTCGTGGCGAGCGACCAGGCGACGTCCGCGGGGGCCGGTTCCGGTCGGGCTGCGAGGTGTTCGCGCAGCCGGCCGGCCTGGCCGGCCAGCGCCTGGCCGGTGCGCGCCGAGATGGTCCACGCCGACAGTTCCACGTCGGGTGCGAGCACCGGCTCCGCGGGTCCGGGTCGGTCCTGCGCGGTCCGCCCGGCTCCGCGGTCCGTCGCGACGCGGGTGTCCCCGGAGTCCCTGCCGCCGTCGGCCGCGCCTTCCCGGTACGGAAGCGGTGCACCGGTCCCGGTGTCGTCGGGGCCGCTCGCGGTGGGCGGTTCCTGGAGGATGACGTGGGCGTTGGTGCCGGAGATGCCGAACGCCGACACGCCCGCGCGCCGCGGTTCTCCGCCGGGGACGGCCGGCCAAGCGACGGGTTCGGTGGCCAGGCGGACCTGGCCGTCCTCCCAGTCCACGTGCGTGGACGGCTCGTCCGCGTGCAGCGTGGCGGGCACGACCTGGTGGGTCAGCGCGAGAACGGCCTTGATGACACCGGCGATGCCGGCGGCCTGCTGCGCGTGGCCGATGTTGGACTTGACCGACCCGAGCCACAGGGGCCGTTCCGGCGTGCGCTGCCGTCCGTAGGTGGCGAGCAGGGCCTGTGCCTCGATGGGGTCGCCCAGTTCGGTGCCGGTGCCATGCGCCTCGACCACGTCGACCTGCCCGGCGGACAGGCCCGCGCCGGCCAGCGCGGCACGGATGACGCGCTGTTGGGAGGGTCCGTTGGGGGCGGTCAGGCCGTTGGACGCGCCGTCCTGGTTCACCGCGGAGCCGGCGACCACCGCGAGTACCGTACGGCCCGCGCGCCGCGCGTCCGACAGCCGCTCGACGACGACCATGCCCGCGCCCTCGGCCAGGGCCATGCCGTCCGCGCCCTCGGCGAACGCCTTGCAGCGGCCGTCGGCGGCCAGCGCGCCCTGCTGGGTGAACCCGACGAACTCCTCGGGGGAGGTGATCACGGTGACGCCCCCGGCCAGGGCCATCGAGCACTCCCCGGCCCGGACCGCCTGCGCGGCCAGGTGGAGCGCGACCAGTGAGGAGGAGCACGCGGTGTCGAGCGTGACCGCCGGTCCTTCGAGGCCCAGCACGTACGACACCCGGCCGGAGATGACGCTCAGCGCGTTGCCCGTCACCAGGTGCCCCTCGGCGCCCTCCTGGCCGACCGCTCCCGCGTAGCCGGACGCGGTCGCGCCCGCGAAGACGCCGACGGAGCGGCCCCGCAGGGTGGTCGGGTCGATGCCGGCGCGTTCCAGGGCCTCCCAGGAGACCTCCAGCAGCAGCCGCTGCTGGGGGTCCATCGTCAGCGCCTCGCGCGGCGAGATCCCGAAGAACCCGGGGTCGAAGTCCGCCACGCCGGTGACGAAACCGCCGCGGGACACGGAGGACGTCCCGGCGCGGTCCGGGCCGGAGCCGAGCAGCCGGTCGAGGTCCCAGCCGCGGTCGGCGGGGAACTCCCCGGTGGCGTCGCCGCCCGCGGCGAGCAGGTCCCACAGCAGGTCCGGGGACGTCACGCCGCCCGGCAGCCGGCAGCCCATGCCGGTGACGACCACCGGGTCGTCGTCCGGGCGGCCCGCCGCCGGCGCATCGGCCCCGGACACGGCGCCCTGCTCGCCGCCGCCGGGCAGGAAGGAGAGCACGTGCCGCGCCAGAATCCGCGGTGACGGGTAGTCGAAGACCACCGTGGACGGCAGCCGCAGCCCCGTCGCACCGTTGATCCGCGTCCGCAGCTCCACCGCCGTCAACGAGTCGAAGCCCAGGTCGCGGAAGGCGCGACCCGCGCCGACCTCCGACGCGTTCTCATGCCCCAGCACCGCGGCCGCGTGCGACCGCACCAGCTCCACCACTGCCCGCTCCCGGCCGGCCGCGTCCAACCCCGCCACCAGACCGGCCAGACCGGACGGCCCCGCCTGGTCCGCCGGGCCGTCGGCGTCGGCCGAGGTCCCGGCCCGGTCCTGTCGGGCGACCTCGTCCGCGAGGACGTCCAGCAGGCGCCAGCGCCGGGCCGCGGTGAAGACCGGTACGAAGCGCGCCCAGTCCACGTCGGCCACCGCCACGAACGGCTCGCGGGCGCCGATCGCCCGGTCCAGCGCGTCCAGGGCCAGGGCGGGGTCCAGGAACCGCATGCCCTGGCGGCGCAGCCGTGCCGGGGAGATGCTCGACGGCAGGCCGGCGTCCTGGCCGACCCACTCCCCCGCGTCCCACACGCCCCACGCGACCGTGGTCGCGGGCAGCCCGCGGGCGCGCCGGTGGCCGGCGAGGACGTCGAGGTGCGCGTTGGCGGCCGCGTAGGCCGCGTGCTCGCTGCTGCCCCAGGTGGCCGCGATCGAGGAGAACAGCACGAAGGCGTCGAGGCCGGCGTCCGCGGTCAACTCGTCCAGCCAGCGTGCTCCGGCCACCTTGCCGCCCAGCGCGACGGCAAGGTCCTCGGTGCCGGTGGCCTCCAGCGACATCAGGTCGCCCGCGACGGCCGCGTGCACCACCGCCGACAGGCGCGGTCCGCCGCTGCCGATCCGCTCCAGCAGCCCGGCGACCTGGTCCCGCCGGGACACGTCGCACGCGAGCACGCCGACGTCGCTGCCCGCCTCGGCGAGCCCGGCCGCCAGCGCCCCCATCCCGGCGACGTTCGCGCCGCGCCGCGTCGTCAGGACCAGCCGGGGCGCGCCCCGCCCGGCCAGCCAGTGCGCCAGGTGCGGGCCGATCGCGCCGCTGGCGCCGGTCACCAGCACGGTGCCCGACGGCGTCCAGGGCCGCTCGGGGCGGCGGGGCGGCGACGCGCGGACCAGACGGCGGGCGAGGACCCCGCTCGGCCGGATCGCGAGTTCGTCCTCGCCGCTCCCGGCCAGTGCGAAGGCGAACCGTTCCGCCGCCGCCTCGTCCCATTCCTGCGGGAGGTCGATCAGGCCGCCCCAGCGGTCCGGGTGCTCCAGTCCGGCCACGCGGCCGAGGCCCCACGTCTGGGCCTGGACCAGGTGCCGGGCCGCCCCGGTCCCGGCGGGCGCCACCGCGCCGGACGTCACCATCCACAGCGGCGCGCCGATCCCGGCGTCGCCGAGGGCCTGCACCAGCGCGAGTGATCCGGCCAGCCCGCGCGAGACCAGCGGCAGATCCTTCCTGGGCTCCTCGTCCAGCGCGAGCAGCGACACCACTCCGGCAACCTCGCGGCCGGCGGACTCCGCGACCAGCCGGGCCAGTTGCGCGCGGGTCACGTCCCCGGTGCCGGTCTCGACGACGGCCACCTCCGCCCCGGCGGCGGCCAGCGCGCGCGTGCACGCACCGACCGGCTCCTGCGGGCCGGCGCCGGTCGTGACGACCAGCCAGGTGCCGGTCAGGGACGCCCGACCGCTCCCGGACACCGGCACCCACGACTCGCGGTACCACCACGACCCGGTGGCGTCCCGCGCCCGCGCCCCCGCGAGCGCGCCGCCCTCAAGGGCACCCTTCGGCCAGTAGCGCTGCCGTTGGAAGGCGTACGTCGGCAGGTCCACCCGCTCGCCCGCCGGCAGCACCGCCGACCAGTCCACGGCCACCCCGCGCACGTACGCCTCCGCGAACGACGCCAACAGCCGCGCCGCACCACCCTCGTCACGCCGCAACGTCCCGGTCACCACCGGCCCGCCGCCCTCGCCCGGGCCGTCGCCTTCGGGGACCGCCGCCTCCACCGTGTCCGTGACGGCGGCGGTCAACACGGGATGGGGGGAGGTCTCCACGAACACGGAGTGCCCCTCACCCGCCAACGCGGTGACGGCATCACTGAACCGCACCGTCGCCCGCAAACTGTCGTACCAGTAGCCCGCGTCCATCGCCGAACCGTCGATCACCCCACCCGTCAACGACGACACCACCGGCACCCGCCCCACCCGCGGAGCCACACCAGCCAGCGCCGACCGGATCCCGGCCTCCAACTCCTCCACCTGCGGCGAATGCGACGCGTAATCCACGGGGAGGACCCGAGCCCGTACGCCGTCCGCCTCACAGGCCGCCGCCAACTCCTCCAACGCGACCGGCTCACCCGACACCACCGTCGCCGCAGGCCCGTTGAGAGCAGCGACCGACACCCGCTCGCCATACGACGCGATACGGT
The DNA here is from genome assembly GCF_016756395.1 of Streptomyces sp. SN-593. NCBI lineage: Bacteria > Bacillati > Actinomycetota > Actinomycetes > Kitasatosporales > Streptomycetaceae > Actinacidiphila > Actinacidiphila reveromycinica. The sequence continues at coordinate 8,632,926 of NZ_AP018365.1, read as the reverse complement.
CCCGCACCGCGGCCTCCCCGGCCGCGATGGACAGCATCCCGCCACGCCCCGCCAGCCCACGCAACGCCTGACTCCGCAAGGCGACGACCCGCGCACCGTCCTCCAACGACAGCACGCCCGCGACCACCGCAGCCGCGATCTCCCCCTGCGAATGGCCCACCACCGCATCCGGCGCCACCCCGGCCGCCTCCCACACCGCCGCCAACGACACCATCACCGCCCACAACGCCGGCTGCACCACATCCACCCGGTTGAAACCAGGCGCACCCGACCCACCCGCCAACACCTCACGCAACGACCAGTCCACAAAGGGAGCGAGGGCCGTCTCGCACTCGGCCAACCGCGCCCCGAACACCGGACTCACCCCGGCCAGTTCGGCACCCATCCCCACCCACTGACTCCCCTGACCCGGGAACACGAACACCACCCGGCCGGGGTCGGTCCCCGGGAGTTCCCCGGAGACGACGTCCGCCGCCGGCTCGCCCGCCGCGACGGCCGCCAGGCCCGCGAGCAGTTCCCCGTGCCCGGTTCCGGTCACCACCGCGCGGTGCTCGAACGCCGACCGCGTCGTCGCCAGCGACCACGCCACGTCCGCCGCCGCCACGTCCGGCCGTTCCAGGGCGAACGCCCGCAGCCGGGCCGCCTGCGCGAGCAGGGCCGCGGAGGTGCGGCCCGACACCGGCCACGCGACGGTGGCGGCCGGGCCGCCCGCGCCGCCCAGCACCTCCGGCGAGCGCTCCGGCCGCCCCCCGCCGTCCGCCGCGGCGGCCTCCACCGCGTGTGCCTCGGGGGCGCCGGAGCCCTCGCCAGAGCTCTCGCCGGAGCCCACCCCGTCGTCGTCGGAGCCCTCGTCGTCGTCGCTCCCGGGGGCGGGAGCCTCCTCCAGGATGACGTGCGCGTTGGTGCCGCTGACCCCGAAGGCCGAGACGCCGGCCCGCTTCGGGTGGTCGGTCTCGGGCCACGGCATCGGCTCGGCCAGCCCGGACAGCAGGGACACGCTGCCGGCCGACCAGTCGACGTGGGACGACGGCTCGTCCACGTGCAGGGTGCCGGGCAGCGCCGCGTGCCGCAGCGCCTGCACCATCTTGATCACGCCGGTGACGCCTGCCGCGGCCTGCGCGTGGCCGATGTTGGACTTCACCGAACCGAGCCACAACGGGCTGTCCTCGGGCCGCCCTTGGCCGTAGGTCGCCAGCAGCGCCTGCGCCTCGATCGGGTCGCCCAGCGTGGTGCCGGTGCCGTGGGCCTCCACGGCGTCGACCTGGTCGGCGCCGAGCCGGGCGTTGGCGAGCGCGGCGCGGATGACGCGCTGCTGGGCGGGGCCGTTGGGCGCGGTCAGACCGTTGGACGCGCCGTCCTGGTTCACCGCGGAGCCCGCGACCAGGGCGAGCACCCGGTGCCCGTGGCGGCGGGCGTCCGACAGGCGCTCGACCACGACGATGCCCGCGCCCTCGGCCCAGCCGATGCCGTCGGCGGAGTCCGCGAAGGACTTGCAGCGGCCGTCGGCGGCCATGCCGCCCTGCTTGCCGAACTCGGCGTAGGCGCCCGGGTCGGCCATGACCGCGACGCCGCCGGCCAGCGCCATGTCGCACTCGCCGTCGCGTACGGCCTGGCAGGCCAGGTGCAGGGCGACCAGCGACGACGAGCAGGCGGTGTCGATGGTGACGGCGGGGCCCTCCAGCCCCAGGACGTAGGACACCCGCCCGGAGATCGCGCTGCCCGCCTGGCCGGTGAGGCCGAACCCGTCGGAGCCGCCGTCGCCTCCGGACAGGATCGCGAGCGCGAGGCCGTAGCCCGAGAAGGAGGCACCCGCGTAGACGCCGGTCCGCGAGCCGCGCAGCGTGCGGGGGTCGAGGCCGGCGCGCTCCAGCGCCTCCCAGGAGACCTCCAGCAGCAGGCGCTGCTGCGGGTCCATCGCCTGGGCCTCGCGGGGGCTGATGCCGAAGAAGCCGGCGTCGAACTCGGTGGCGTCGTGGACGAACCCGCCCTGGCGCCTGCCCTCCGGGTCCGGTTCGAGGCCGTACAGCTCCTCGACGAGGTCCCAGCCCCGGTCGGTGGGGAGCGCCGCGACGGCGTCGGTACCGGAGGCGACCAGTTCCCAGAGCCCTTCGGGGTCGTGGACGCCGCCGGGCAGGCGGCAGCTCATCCCGACGATCGCCAGCGGCTCGTGACGGCGTTCCTCCACCTCGCGCAGGTGTTCACGCGTCTCGTGCAGGTTCGTGGTCACCCACTTGAGGTAGTCGCGCAGAGCCTCTTCGTTTGCCACCGCAGCCTCGCTCGTCAGACGGTCTCTGGACGTTTCGCATCGGTCGGACCGGTGGGGCCACCGGTCGGGAAGGTCGGATCAGGTCGGATCAGGTCGCATCGGGCGGATCAGGTCGCATCGGGTCCGGGCCGACGGAGGGGTCGGACGGTGCCCGCGCGGGGGCTCACGACCGGCCGAACTGCTTGTCGATGAAGTCGAAGAGCGCGTCGTCGCTCGCCGCGCTGATCTTCTTCGCCACCTCGCCGCCGCCCCGGCCGGCGCCGCTCCACTTGGCCAGGAACTCCTGGAGCCGCCGGTTGACCAGGTCGTAGGCCGCGCTGTCCGGCGCGAGACCCGACAGCAGCGAGTCGACGCGGTCGAGTTCCTCGACCACCGTGTCCGACTCCGGCTCACGTCCGAAGACCTCACCCCACACGTAGGCGGCCAGGTCCGCGGGGGTGGGGTAGTCGAAGACGAGGGTCGCGGGCAGCCGCAGGCCGGTCGCCGCGGTGAGGTGGTTGCGCAGTTCGACCGCCGTCAGGGAGTCGAAGCCGAGGTCGCGGAAGGGCCGGGCGGCCGGCACGGAGTCGGGCGAGGGATAGCCGAGCACCGCCGCCGCCTCGGACCGGATGATGCGGACCAGGGCACGGTCCTGCTCGGTCCGGGACAGGTCGGCCAGTTCGCGGCCGAGCTTGCCGCCCGCCGCCGTGTCGGTGCCCGCGTCGGGCTCCTCCCCGCCGCCGGCCAGGGCCTGGCGCACCTCGGGCAGGTCGGCGATCAGCGGGCTGGGCCGGCGCAGGGTGAAGGGCGGCGCGAAGCGCTGCCAGTCGACGTCGGCCACCGTCAGCGCGCCCTCGCCGCCGGCCAGGGCGCGCTCCAGCGACCGGACCAGCAGGTCCGGTTCCATGGCCAGGACGCCGTGCCGTTCGAGCAGCCGGCCGCCCTCGCCGGCCCCCATGCCGCCCCCGCCCCACAGGCCCCACGCCACGGCGGTACCGGGCAGGCCGCGGGACCGGCGGTTCTCGGCGAGGGCGTCCAGGAAGGCGTTGGCGGCGGCGTATCCGGGCTGCATGCCGCTGCCCCAGGTCGCGGCGGCCGAGGAGAACAGCACGAACGCGTCCAGGTCGGCGTCCGCGGTCAGCGCGTCGAGGTGCGCCGCGCCGGCGGCCTTGGCGGCGAGCACCGCGGCCAGTTCGGCGTGGTCGGTGTGCTCCAGCGCGGTGGACTGGGGTGCCCCGGCGGCGTGCAGCACCGCGCGCAGGGCCGGGCCGCGGGACGCGATCCGTTCCAGCAGGCCCGCCGTCTCGTCGCGCCGGGCGACATCGCAGGCGACCACGTCGACGTCGGCGCCGCGTCCGGCCAGGTCCGCCGCGAGCGCGGCCACCTGGGGCGCGGCGGGGCCGGAACGGCCGGCGAGCACGATCCTCTCGCTGCCGCGCCCGGCCAGCCAGCGGGCCGTGCGGCCGCCGATGGCGCCGGTGCCGCCGGTGACCAGGGCCGTGCCCCGGGTGTGCCACGGCCGCGCGCCGCCGGCCGGCAGCGGTGCGCGCACCAGCCGCCGGGCCATGATGCCCGCGGGCCGGATCGCCGCCTGGTCCTCGCCGCAGCCGGCCAGCAGCGCGCACAACCGCCCGGCCACGCGCTCGTCCCACGCCGGCGGCAGGTCCACCAGGCCGCCCCACCAGTCCGGGTGTTCCAGGCCGGCCACCCGTCCCATGCCCCAGACCTGGGCCTGCACGGGATCGGGCGCCGCCTCGGCCGGGTCGGTGGCGACCGCGCCCCGGGTGACCGCCCACACCGGGGCGCCGAGTCGCAGGTCGCCGAGGGCCTGCACGAGGGTCTGGGTCCGGGCCGGTCCGGCCGCCAGGTGCGGGTGGCCGGTCAGCGGCGACCCGTCCAGCGCGAGCAGGGACAGCACGCCCGCCGGGGCGGGCGGTGGCGTCCCGTCGCCGTCGTGGTGGGCCGCGGCGACCGCCTGCCCGACGATCCCGGCCAGCGCGGCACGGTCGAGGTCGGCGGCGCCGGCCTCGACCACCGCGACACGCGCACCCCGCCGGCCCAGGGCCTCCGCGCACGCCTCGGCGAGGTCGGGGCCGACCGCCTCGGCGCCCGGGGTCATGACCAGCCACAGGCCCGAAAGGGTGGCCGGGCCCGGGTCGGTGACCGGCGTCCAGTCGATCCGGTACCGCCAGGACGCGAGGGCGGACTCGTCGCGCTCGCGGTGCCGCCACGACGCCAGCGCGGGCAGCACCGAGCGCAGCCGCTCGTGGTCGTCCACCGCGAGCGTGCTCGCCAACTCCCCGAGGTCCTCGCCCTCGACCGCGGCCCAGAACCGCGCCTCGGCCGCTCCGCCCCCGGTCCGGGGGCCGCCGCCGGGTCCCCGCAACGCGCCGAGGTCGAGGTTGAGCGACACCTCCGGCCAGTACCGCTGGTGCTGGAAGGCGTACGTGGGCAGGTCGACCCGGCGGCCGGCCGGCAGCACGGCGGCCCAGTCGACCCGCACCCCGCGCACGTGGGCCTCGGCGAGCGAGGCGAGCAGCCGGGCGGCCCCGCCGTCCTCGCGGCGCAGCGTGCCGGTCACGACGGCCCCGCTCCCGCCGGTGCCCTCCTCGTCGGCGTCCGTGACCGCGGCCTCGACGGTGTCGGCGACGGCGCCGGTCAGCACGGGGTGGGGGGAGGTCTCCACGAACACGCCGTGCCCGGACCCGGCCAGCGTGGCGACGGCCTCGCCGAACCGGACGGGCGCCCGCAGGCTGTCGTACCAGTAGCCGGCGTCCATCGCGGTGCCGTCGATCACCCCACCTGTCATGGACGAGACCACGGGGATCGTGCCGCGCCGGGGTGCCAGGCCGTCCAGGGCACCCCGGATCTGCGCCTCCAACTCCTCCACCTGCGGCGAATGCGACGCGTAGTCCACCGGCAGGACCCGGGCCCGTACGCCGTCCGCCTCGCAGGCCGCCGCCAGCTCCTCCAGGGCTTCGGGATCACCTGAAACGACCGTGGCCGCGGGCCCGTTGAGAGCCGCGACGGACACCCGCTCCCCATACGACGCGATACGCGCCCGCACCGCCTCCTCACCCGCGGCGATCGACATCATCCCGCCACGACCGGCCAACGCACGCAACGCCTGGCTCCGCAACGCCACCACCCGGGCGCCGTCCTCCAACGACAACACGCCCGCCACCACCGCCGCCGCGATCTCCCCCTGCGAGTGGCCCACCACCGCATCGGGGATGACCCCCGCCGCCTGCCATACCGCCGCCAACGACACGAGCACCGCCCACAACGCCGGCTGCACCACATCCACCCGGTCCAGGCCCGGAGCACCCGGCCCCTCGGCCAGCACCTCACGCAGCGACCAGTCCACGAACGGGGCGAGGGCCGTCTCGCACTCGTCCAACCGCGCCGCGAACACCGGGCTCACCCGGGCCAGTTCGGCACCCATCCCCGCCCACTGACTGCCCTGGCCCGGGAAGACGAACGCGATCCGACCCGGGTCACCGTCGGCCGGCACCTCGCCGGAGACGACTCCCGCGGCCGGCACGCCCGCCGCCACCGCCGCGAGGCCGGCCAGCAGGTCGTCCCGGCCGCTTCCCGTCACGACCGCGCGGTGCTCGAAGGTCGAACGGGTCGTCGCCAGCGACCACGCCACGTCCGCCGGCGCCGACTCCGGCCGGGTGGAGGCGAACTCGCGGACCCGGGCCGCCTGAGCCGCGAGCCCTTCGGCGGTCCGCGCGGACAGCAGCCAGCCCGACGCGGGGTGCGCACCGGCACCCGCGGACGCGGTCGCGCCCGCCAGCACCGGGGGCGCCGCCGGGAGGTCGCCGCCGGCGCCGTCACCGTCCGCGGTGTCCGCGCCGTCCACGGCCGGCGCCTCCGCCAGCACCACGTGGGCGTTGGTGCCGCTGACCCCGAACGCCGACACGCCGGCCCGGCGCGGGCGCCCGCCCTCCGCGGGCCACGCCGTGCCGTCGTTCAGCAGCCGCACCTCGCCGGCCGACCAGTCCACGTGGGGCGACGGCTCGTCCGCGTGCAGGGTGCGGGGCAGGGTCCGGTGCTGGAGGGCCAGCACCATCTTGATGACGCCGGCGGCGCCGGCCGCGGCCTGCGTGTGGCCGATGTTGGACTTGACCGACCCCAGCAGCAGCGGCCGGTCAGCGGGCCGGTCCTGGCCGTAGGTGGCGAGCAGGGCCTGCGCCTCGATGGGGTCGCCCAGCTCGGTCCCGGTGCCGTGGGCCTCGACGGCGTCGATGTCGGCGGCCGACAGCCGCGCGCTGGCCAGGGCGGCGCGGATGACCCGCTGCTGGGACGGGCCGTTGGGGGCGGTCAGGCCGTTCGACGCGCCGTCCTGGTTCACCGCGGAGCCGGCGACGACCGCGAGCACGTGGTGGCCGTTGCGGCGGGCGTCGGAGAGCCGTTCCAGCACGATCATGCCGGCGCCCTCCGCCATGCCCATCCCGTCGGCCGACGCCGAGAACGCCTTGCACCGGCCGTCCGCCGCCAGGCCCCGCTGCCGGGACATCTCCACCAGGTCCATCGGGTTGGCCATGATGGTGACGCCGCCGGCCAGCGCGAGGTCGCACTCGCCGGCCTTCAGCGCCTGGCAGGCGAGGTGCAGCGTCACGAGCGACGACGAGCAGGCGGTGTCCACGGTGACCGCCGGGCCCTCCAGCCCGAAGGCGTACGACAGCCGGCCGGACAGCACGCTGCCGGCGTTGCCCGTCATGAGGTGGCCCTCGGCCTGCCCGGAGCCCTGGAGGACCAGGCTGAGGCCGTAGCCCGACGAGTAGCCGCCGACGAAGACGCCGGTCGACGTGCCGCGCAGGGCCCGGGGGTCCAGGCCGGCGCGCTCCAGCGCCTCCCAGGCGATCTCCAGCAGGATGCGCTGCTGCGGGTCCATGGCCAGCGCCTCACGCGGGCTGATGGAGAAGAAGGCGGGGTCGAAGTCCCCGGCGTCGTGGACGAACCCGCCGGCCCGCACGTAGACGCTGCCGGGGCGCCCGGGCTCCGGGTCGTACAGGTCGTCGGTGTCCCAGCCGCGGTCACGGGGGAAGCCGCCGATCGCGTCGCGCCCGGTGGACAGCACCTCCCACAGGTCCTCGGGGCTGGCCACGCCACCGGGGTAGCGGCAGCTCATCGCGACGATCGCGACCGGCTCGTCCGGCTCCGTGCCCGCCACCGCCGAGGCGGCGCCGGACACGGCCGGGTCGGGGCCGTCGCCGGCGGCGGCGACCCCCAGCTCGACGCGCAGGAATCCCGCCAGGACCTCCGGGGTGGGGTAGTCGAACAGCAGGGTGGCCGGCAGACGCAGCCCGGTGAGCGCGCTCATCTGCTGCCGCATCTCCAGTGTCGTGAGCGAGTCGAAGCCCAGATCGCTGAACGGCCGATCGGCGGGGACGGAGGCGGACGCGCCGTGGCCCAGCACCTCGGCGGCCGCGGAGCGGATCAGGTCGGTGAGGACGCGGTCCTGCTCGGCCCGGGACACGCCGGTGAGCCGGCCGACCAGGTCCTCGGCCCCGACCGGGGCCGCGCCGGCGGTGTTCTGGCCCGCGGCGGCAGCGGCCGCCGAAGCCGCGGCCGCGGCGAGTTCGGGGACGTCGCGCACGAACGCGACGTCGAGCGCGCCGGGGACGGCGGCGAACTGGGTCCAGTCCACGTCCATCACCGCGACCAGACCGCCCGGCCCGTCCACAGCCCGGGCGAACGCGTTCATCGCCAGCACCGGATCCATCTCCGGCAACGGACCACGCCGCAACCGCTGCCGCACCGCCTCGTTCGCCTCCGCCACCCCACCCCCGGCCCACGGACCGAACGCCACCGACAACGCGGCACGCCCGGAACCCGCACGCGACAACGCCAACGCGTCCAAGTACGCGTTCGCCGCCGCATAGTTGCCCTGCCCCGCACCACCGAACGTCGCCGCCGCGGAGGAGAACAGCACGAACCGCTCCAGGTCGAGATCCGAAGTCAACTCGTCCAACCACGCCGCACCCGCGGCCTTCGCCGCCAGCACGCCGGCAAGCCGACCCTCGTCCATCCCGTCCAGCAGACCGTCATCGATCACACCCGCCGTGTGCATGACCCCCGACAACCGCGGACCGCTCGCCCCGACCCGGTCCAGCAGGGAGGCCACCTGGTGGCGCGCCGCCACGTCGGCGGACACGACCTCGGCGGCCGTACCCGATCCGGCCAGGGCGGCGGCGAGTTCGGCGACGTCCGCGGCGGACGGCCCGGAGCGCGACGTCAACACGACCCGCGGCGCGCCCCGTTCGGCCAACCACCGGGCCACGTGCCCGCCGATCGCACCCGTGCCGCCCGTCACCAGGATTGTCCCCGACGGCACCCACGCGCCGTCACGCCGCGCCGGACGCGCCGCACGGACCAGACGACGCGCGAGCACCCCGGCCGGTCGGACCGCGACCTGGTCCTCGTCGCCGCCGGCGAGGACCCCGGCCAGCCGCGCGCCGGCACGGCGGTCCAGCACCGGCGGCAGGTCCACGAGTCCGCCCCAGCGCTCGGGGTGTTCCAGCGCCGCCACCCGGCCCAGGCCCCAGACCATGCCCTGAGCGGCGTTCTCCAACGTCTCGCCGGGTGCGGCCGCGACCGCCCCGCACGTCACCGTCCACAGCGGCGCGCCGATCCCCGCGTCGCCCAGCGCCTGCACCACGCCGAGCGTGCCCGACAGCCCGGCGGGGGCCGCGCCGGAACCGTCGGCGAACCGGCCGCCGGTGCTCCCGGCGAGGGCCAGCAGCGACAGCACACCGGCCGGCTCCTGCTCCCCCGCCTCCGACAGCGCGGTCAGCACCCGCACCGCCAGCGCGTCCCGGGCCAGTTCCTCCGGTGCCACCTCGATCCGTACCACCCGGGCGCCGTGCTCGCCCAGCACCTGCCCGCAGGCGGCGGCGAGAGGGTCCGCGCCGCCCCGCTCGCCGTCAGGCGCAGGAACCACCAGCAGCCACGTGCCGGACAGCCGCGCCGTGTCGGGCTCCCCGACCGGCGCCCAATCCACCGTGTAGCGCCAGGCGTCCGTGACCGACTGCTCCCGCTCCTCACGCCGCCACGACGCGAGAGCCGGCAGCACCTCGCGGAAGGACCGCTCCCCGTCCACCGCCAGCGTCGCCGCCAACTCCCCCAGGTCACCGCCCTCCACGGCCGCCCAGAACCGCGCCTCGCCCGGGGGAACCGCGCCGTCGCCGCCTCGGACGACGCCGGTCGGCGGCTGCGAGGTGTACCAGTAGCGCTCGCGCTGGAAGGCGTACGTCGGCAGGTCCACCCGCTGCCCGCCGCCGAGCACGGCGGCCCAGTCGACGGCGACGCCGCGCGCGAAGGCACGCGACAGGACCGTCAGGATCTGCGCCGCGCCGCTGCTCTCCTGGTGCAACGTGCCGCTCACGACGGGCGGGTTGGTGCCCGGCGCGTCGAGCATGTCGATGGTGTCGGCGACCCCCGCCTCCAGCGTCGGATGCGGCGACACCTCGATGAACGTACGGTGCCCCTCGCTCGCCAGCACCTCCACGGCATCGGCGAACCGCACGGTCCGCCGCACGTTGGTGAACCAGTAACCGGCGTCCAGTTCGGCACCGTCCATCCACCGGGACTCCGCCGTCGAGTAGAGCGGCACATGGCCGGACGCGGGACGGATGTCCGCCAACTCCGCCGCGAGCAACGGCTCCAGGCTCTCGACCCTCGCCGAGTGGGCGACGAAATCCGTGTCCGGCACCCGCCACCGCATCGCCCGCCGCTTCGCCAACTCCGCCTCGAACTCCGCCAACGCCTCCAGACCACCCGACACCACCGTCGCCGCAGGACCATTCACCGCAGCAATCGACAGGCTCTCCCCCCAGGGCTCCAAGATCTCCCGCACGGCCGCCTCGGGCATCACCACCGACACCATCCCCGCCCGCGCCCCCAACCCCGACAACGCACGCGACCGCACCACCACCACCCGCGCCGCATCCTCCAACGACAACATCCCCGCCACCGTCGCCGCCGCCACCTCACCCTGCGAATGCCCCACCACCGCATCCGGCACCACCCCCGCCGCCTCCCACACCGCAGCCAACGACACCATCACCGCCCACAACACCGGCTGCACCACCTCAGCCCGCTCCAACCCCGGAGCACCCTCAACCCCCGCAATCACGTCCTCCAACGACCACCCCACCCACGGCGCCAACGCCACACCACACTCCGCCAACCGCTCCGCAAACACCCCACAACACGACGCCAACTCACGCCCCATCCCCACCCACTGCGCCCCCTGACCCGGGAACACGAACACCACCCGACCCATGTCCGCTGCCACACCCGACGCCAGTCCCGGCCAGGGCCGACCGGAGGCGACGGCGTCCACGCCCGCGGTCAGCTCGTACCAGTCGCGTCCGACCAGCACCGCGCGGTGCTCGAAGACCGAACGGGAGGTCGCCAACGACCAGGCGAGGTCAGGGGCATCCTCCTCGGACCGGCCAGCCACGGCGTCGCGCAGCCGGGCCGCCTGGGCGACGACGCCCTCCGCGGACCTGGCCGAGATTACCCACGGCACCGCGCCCGACACGAGCGGCCGATGCGGGGCGGACGCGCTCCCGTACTCCCCACCGGCGACGGCCGGTTCGAGGGCCGGTTCGAGGGCCGACACGGCCGGTCCTTCGACTGCGGGGTCGTCTCCGTCGGCGGGGGCCGCCGGGCCCGCGGGGCTCTCCTCCAGGATCACGTGCACATTGGTGCCGCTCATGCCGAACGCCGACACACCCGCCCGCCGCGGCCGGCCCTCCGACCGCCACTCCACCGGCTCGTTCAACAACCGCACCGCACCCGACGCCCAGTCCACATGCGGCGACGGCTCCTCCGCGTGCAACGTCCGCGGCAGCAGGCGGTGTTGCAGCGCCTGCACCATCTTGATCACGCCCGCGACGCCCGACGCCTGCTGCGCGTGCCCGATGTTCGACTTCAGCGAGCCGAGCCACAGCGGCCGGTCGTCCGGGTGCTCCTGGCCGTAGGTGGCCAGCAGCGCCTGCGCCTCGATCGGGTCGCCCAGCGCGGTACCGGTGCCGTGCGCCTCGACGGCGTCGACCTCCGCTCCGCCGACCTGCGCGCTGGCCAGCGCGGCCCGGATCACCCGCTGCTGGGCGGGGCCGTTGGGCGCGGTCAGGCCGTTCGACGCGCCGTCCTGGTTCATCGCGCTGCCGCGGATCACCGCGAGGACCGGGTGACCGTTGCGGCGCGCCTCCGACAGGCGCTCCAGCACCAGCATGCCCGCGCCCTCGGCCATGCCCATGCCGTCGGCGTCCGCCGAGAACGCCTTGCACCGGCCGTCCGCCGCCAGGCCCCGCTGCCGGCTGGTGAGGATGAAGACGGTGGGGGTGGCCATGACGGTGACGCCGCCGGCCAGCGCCATCGTGCACTCGCCGGACCGCAGCGCCTGGCAGGCCAGGTGCAGGGCGACGAGCGCCGACGAGCAGGCGGTGTCCACCGTGACCGCCGGGCCCTCCAGACCGAGCAGGTAGGACACCCGCCCCGACATCACGCTCGACGCCATCCCCGTGGACAGGTGGCCTTCGAGCTCGGCGGGCAGGCCGCCGTCGAACCCGTAGCCGGAGGAGGACGCCCCGACGAACACGCCGGTGGAGCTGCCCCGCAGCGCCCCCGGGTCGATGCCGGCGCGCTCCAGCGCCTCCCAGGAGGTCTCCAGCAGCAGCCGCTGCTGCGGGTCCATCGCCAGCGCCTCGCGCGGGCTGATCCCGAAGAACGCCGGGTCGAAGTCGCCCGCGCCGTAGACGAATCCGCCTGTCCGCACGTACGACGACCCCACCCGGTCCGGGTCGGGGTCGTACATCCCCTCGACGTCCCAGCCGCGGTCCTGCGGGAAGGCCCCGACCGCGTCGGTGCCGGCGACCACCAGGTCCCACAGCTCCTCCGGGCTCGTGATCCCGCCCGGATAGCGGCAGCCCATCGCCACCACGGCGATCGGCTCGCCCGCCGCCGCGGCCGTCACGGGCACCTCGGGCGTGTCACCGACCGCGCCGGTCAGCTCCGCGAGCAGGAACCTCGCGGCGACGGCGGGGGTGGGGTGGTCGAAGAGCAGGGTGGCCGGCAGCCGCAGCCCGGTGGCCTGGGTGAGCTGGTTGCGCAGTTCCACGGCGGTGAGCGAGTCGAAGCCGAGGTCGCTGAACGCGCGGCCCGGCTCGATGGCCTGCGGGCCGCTGTGCCCCAGCACGGGGGCGGCCGTGGCCCGGATCAGGTCGGTCAGCAGACGCTCCTGTTCGGCCACCGCCAACCCGGCCAGCCGGGCGCGGAGTTCGGCGCCGCCCTCCGCCGACCCGGCCTGCTCCTCCTCGGCCGCGGCCAGGACGCGGACGACCTCGGGGAGGCCGGACAGCAGCGGGCTCGGCCGCCGCAGCGTGTACGGGGGCGCGAACGTCGCCCAGTCGACGTCAGCGACGGTCCGGTGGTCCTCACGGGTGTCGATCGCGCTCGCCAGCGCGGAGACCAGCAGCGCGGGGTCCATCACCGGCAGACCGCGCCGCCGGAGCTGCCGGCCGCCCTCGGCGTCGGTCATGCCGCCGCCGCCCCAGGGCCCCCACGCCACGCTGGTGGCCGGCAGCCCCCGGCCCCGACGATGCTCCGCCAGGGCCTCCAGGTAGGTGTTCGCGGCGGCGTACGCGGGCTGCATGGCGCTGCCCCAGGTCGCCGCGATCGAGGAGAAGACCACGAACTGCTCCAGCGGGAGGCCCGCGGTCAACTCGTCCAACAGGCGGGCACCCTCGGCCTTCGCCGCCAGCACCTCCGCCATCTCCGCCGCGTCCGTCTCCTCCAACGGCGTGTTCTGCACCAACCCGGCCGTGTGCAGCACACCACACAAAGCCGGACCACCAGCCCCGATCCGACCCAACAACCCCTCCAGGCCGGAACGATCGGCCACATCAGCGGACACCACCTCCACCGCGGAACCCGCCGACGCCACCCCGGCAACCAACCCGGCAACCCCCACCGCACCCGGACCCGACCGCGAAACCAACACCACACGCGGCGCACCCCGCCCCGCCAACCACCGCGCACTATGCCCACCGATCGCCCCCGTACCACCCGTCACCAACACCGTCCCCGACGGCACCCACCCCGCACCACGCCGCACCGGACGCGCCGCCCGCACCAGACGCCGACCCCACACCCCCGACACACGCACCGCCACCTGATCCTCAACCCCCGCCGCCAACACCCCCACCCACCGCGCAGCAGCCCGCCCGTCCCACACCACCGGAAGATCCACCACACCACCCCACCGCTCCGGCACCTCCAACGCCGCCACCCGACCCAAACCCCACACCAGAGACTGAACCGGACGCACCACACCCTCACCCGGCACCGCCGCCACCGCACCACACGTCACCAACCACACCGGCGCACCCACCCCGGCATCCGCCAAACCCTGCACCACCACCTGCGCACCCAACACACCCACCGAAACCCCAGGCAACCCCGGCACCACCCCCTCCACCAAACCCAGCAACGACACCACACCCGCGGGTGCGGTCTCCCCCGCCTCGGACAGCGCCGTGAGCACCCGGACCGCCAGTGCCTCCCGGTCCAGTTCGTCCGATCCGACCTCGACGCGCACCACGCGCGCGCCGTGCTCGCCGAGCACGCGCACGCAGTCCGCGACCAGCCCGGTCGCGCCGTCGGCGTCGTCCGACCCGGCCGGTACGACCGCCAGCCAGGTGCCGGTCAGGCGGGCGGGGACGGGCTCGGCCAGCCGCTCCCAGGCCGTCCTGTAGCGCCACGCGTCGGTGGCGAACCGGCCGCGCTCCTGGCGGCGCCACGACGCGAGCGCCGGCAGCACCTCGCGGAGCGGGCGCTCCCCGTCCACGGAGAGGGTCGTCGCCAGCTCGGCCAAGTCACCGTTCTCGACCGCGGCCCAGAAACCCGACTCGGCCGGGGAGAGGGCGCCGTCGCCGCCTGCCGGGGTGCGGCTCTCCGGCGTGGCGGTCCAGTACCGCTGGTGCTGGAAGGCGTACGTCGGCAACTCCACCCGCCGCCCACCACCCACCACGGCCCGCCAATCCACCGGACCACCCGCCACCCACAACGCCGCCAACGACGCCACCAACCGCTCCCCACCCGCACCCTCCCGCGACAACGTCCCCGTCACCACCACACCCGAACCACCCACCTCCCCCACCGTCTCCTCAACCGCCCCACCCAACACAGGCTGCGGCGACACCTCCACAAACGCACGATGCCCACTCCCCACAAGAGCGACCACCGCGTCCGCGAACCGCACCGTCCGCCGCACATTCGCGTACCAATACCCCGCATCCAACTCCGCGCCATCCACCCAACGCGACTCCGCCGTCGAGAACAACGGCACCCGACCCGACACCGGCCGAATCCCCGCCAACTCCACCGCCAACAACGACTCCAACGGCTCCACCAACGCCGAATGCGCCACGAAATCCGTGTCCGACACCCGCCACCGCATCACCCGCCGCCTCGCCAACTCCCCCTCGAACTCCGCCAACGCCTCCAGACCACCCGACACCACCGTCGCCGCAGGACCATTCACCGCAGCAATCGACAGGCTTTCCCCCCAGGGCTCCAAGATCTCCCGTACGGCGGCCTCGGGCATCACCACCGACACCATCCCCGCCCGCGCGTCCAACCCCGACAACTCACGCGACCGCACCACCACCACCCGCGCCGCATCCTCCAACGACAACATCCCCGCCACCGTCGCCGCCGCCACCTCACCCTGCGAATGCCCCACCACCGCATCCGGCACCACCCCCGCCGCCTCCCACACCGCCGCCAACGACACCATCACCGCCCACAACACCGGCTGCACCACCTCGGCCCGCTCCAACCCCGGAGCCCCCTCAATTCCCGCAATCACGTCCTCCAACGACCACTCCACCCACGGCGCCAACGCCGCACCACACTCCGCCAACCGCTCCGCAAAAACCCCACACGAGGACGCCAACTCACGCCCCATCCCCACCCACTGCGCCCCCTGACCCGGGAACACGAACACCACCCGACCCACATCACCCGCCACACCCGACACCACACCCGAACGCGACGTGCCGGAGACCACCGAGTCCGCGCCCGCAGCCAACTCGTCCCGGCTGCTGCCGACCAGTACCGCCCGGTGCTCGAAGACCGCACGGGAGGTCGCCAGCGACCAGGCCACATCCGCGACATCCACCCCCGGCCGGTCGGCCACGAACGCACCCAACCGACCCGCCTGCGCCCCAAGCCCCTCCACCGAACGCCCCGACACCACCCACGGCACCACACCCGACACCAACGGCACCCCACCACCGTCCACCACCCCCACGACCTCGACAGCCGAGCCCTCGACCGCCGGCGCCTCCTCCAACACCACATGCGCGTTCGTCCCGCTCATCCCGAAGGACGACACGCCGGCGCGGCGCGGGCGGTCCCCGGCGGTCCACTCCACTGGCGCGTTGAGCAGTTCGACGGCCCCCGCGGACCAGTCCACGTACGGGGACGGCTCGTCGGCGTGCAGGGTGCGGGGCAGGGTCTGGTGCTGGAGGGCCAGCACCATCTTGATGACGCCCGCGGCTCCGGCGGCGCACTGGCTGTGGCCGATGTTGGACTTGACCGACCCCAGCAGGAGGGGCCGGCCCTCCGGCCGGTCCTGGCCGTAGGTGGCCAGCAGCGCCTGCGCCTCGATCGGGTCGCCCAGCTCCGTACCGGTGCCGTGGGCCTCGACGGCGTCCACGTCGGCGGCGGACAGCCGCGCGTTCGCCAACGCGGCCCGGATGACCCGCTGTTGGGACGGGCCGTTCGGCGCCGTGAGCCCGTTCGACGCGCCGTCCTGGTTGATCGCGCTGCCCCGCACCACCGCCAGGACCTCGTGGCCGTTGCGCCGCGCGTCCGACAACCGCTCCAGGACCAGCATGCCCGCGCCCTCGGCCATGCCCATGCCGTCGGCGTCCGCCGAGAACGCCTTGCACCGGCCGTCCGCCGCCAGACCCATCTGGCGCTGGCGGGAGAAGCCCACCACGTCGCCGGGCATCGCCATGATCGTGACACCGCCGGCGAGCGCGAGGTCGCACTCCCCCGCCTTCAGCGCCTGACAGGCGAGGTGCAGCGAGACGAGGGAGGAGGAGCACGCGGTGTCGACGGTGACCGCGGGACCCTCCAGCCCGAGCACGTAGGACAGCCGGCCGGACAGCACGCTGGTGGAGGTGCCGGTGACCAGGTGGCCTTCGAGGCCCTGCTCCACGTCGCCGCGGAACTGCGCGCCGATGCCGTAGCCGTTGAACGCGCCGCCCGCGAACACGCCGGTCGAACTGCCGCGCAGGCTGCGGGGGTTGATGCCCGCCCGCTCCAACGCCTCCCAGGCGATCTCCAGCAGCAGCCGCTGCTGCGGGTCCATCGCGGTGGCCTCGCGCGGGCTGATCGAGAAGAAGGCGGGGTCGAAGTCGCCGGCGTCGTGGACGAACCCGCCGGCCCGCCGGTACGAGCCGCCCGTCCCGTCGTCCAGTTCCCCGGTGTCCCAGCCGCGGTCCTCGGGGAAGCCGCCGATGGCGTCGCGGCCTGCTTCCAGCAGGTCCCAGAGGTCCTCCGGTGCGGTCACGCCGCCGGGGTAGCGGCAGCTCATCGCGACGATCGCCACCGGTTCGCCGAGCGCGGCACCGTCCGCCCCGGAGCCGGCCGCGGCGGGCTCGGCCACGGCGGGGGCCACGTCACCGCCCGCCGCCGGAACGCCCAGCTCGCTGCGCAGGAAGCCCGCCAGGACTTCGGGAGTGGGGTAGTCGAACAGCAGGGTGGCCGGCAGTCGCAGTCCGGTGAGGGCGCTCATCTGCTGGCGCATCTCCAGCGTCGTGAGCGAGTCGAAGCCCAGATCGCTGAACGGCCGGTCGGCGGGGATGGAGGCCGGGGCGCTGTGGCCCAGCACGTCGGCCGCGGCGACGCGAATGAGGTCGGTGAGCACCCGCTCCTGCTCCGCGCGGGTGGCGCCCGTGAGCTGGGCGGCCAGATCGGCGGCACCGACCGGGCCGGCCCCCGCGCCGGGCTGCCCCGCGGCGGCAGCGGCCGCTGCCGCGGTGGCCGCCGCGACGAGTTCGGGGACGTCCCGCAGGAAGGGGATGTCGGCGGCTCCCGGCACCGCGGCGGCGAACTGGGTCCAGTCCACGTCCATCACCGCGACCAGACCGCCCGGCCCGTCCACAGCCCGGGCGAACGCGTTCATCGCCAGCACCGGATCCATCTCCGGCAACGGACCACGCCGCAACCGCTGCCGCACCGCCTCGTTCGCCTCCGCCACCCCACCCCCGGCCCACGGACCGAACGCCACCGACAACGCGGCACGCCCGGAACCCGCACGCGACAACGCCAACGCGTCCAAGTACGCGTTCGCCGCCGCATAGTTGCCCTGCCCCGCACCACCGAACGTCGCCGCCGCGGAGGAGAACAGCACGAACCGCTCAAGGTCGAGATCGGAAGTCAACTCGTCCAACCACGCCGCACCCGCGGCCTTCGCCGCCAGCACACCGGCAAGCCGACCCTCGTCCATCCCGTCCAGCAGACCGTCATCGATCACACCCGCCGTGTGCATGACCCCCGACAACCGCGGACCGCTCGCCCCGATCCGATCCAGGACCGCTTCCACGTGCCCGCGTCGGGCGACGTCCGAGGCCACCACCTCGACGGCAGTGCCCGACTCCGCTACCGCGGCGGCCAGTTCGGCCACATCGGGCGCACCCGCGCCCGACCGCGACGTCAACACGACCCGCGGGGCGCCCCGTTCGGCCAGCCACCGCGCCACGTGCCCGCCGATCGCGCCCGTGCCACCCGTCACCAGGACCGTCCCCGACGGCACCCACGCACCGTCACGCCGCGCCGGACGCGCCGCACGGACCAGACGACGCGCCAGCACCCCGGCGGCACGGATCGCCACCTGGTCCTCGTCGCACCCCGCCAGCACCCCGGCCAGCCGCCCGCCCGCACGCCGGTCCAGCACGACCGGGAGGTCGACCAACCCGCCCCAGCGCTCCGGGTGTTCCAGCGCCACCACCCGGCCCAGGCCCCACACCAGGCCCTGCACCGGGTCGGTCAGGTGGTCGTCCGGACCCGCGGCCACCGCCCCTCGCGTGACCGTCCACAGCGGCGCGCCGATCCCCGCGTCGCCCAGCGCCTGCACCAACCCCAACGACCCCGACAGCGCGGCGGGAACACCGCTCGGGCCCTCCGCGAAAGCGGCCGTCCCGGCGTCCCCGGCGAGCGCCAGCAGCGACAGCACACCGGCCGGCTCCTGCTCCCCCGCCTCCGACAGCGCGGTCAGCACCCGCACCGCCAGTGCCTCCCGGCCGACCTCACCGGCACCCGCCTCGACCCGCACCACCCGGGCACCGTGCTCGCCCAACACCCGTGCGCAGTCCGCCGCCAGACCGGACATTCCACCGGCCGCCGCCGCGTCGGGCGACGGCGACACCACCACCCACGTCCCCGACAGGCGGGCGCCGTCCACGTCCCCGATCGGCGCCCAGTCCACCGTGTAGCGCCACGCGTCCGTGACCGACTGCTCCCGCTCCTCACGCCGCCACGACGCGAGAGCCGGCAGCACCTCGCGGAAGGACCGCTCCCCGTCCACCGCCAGCGTCTCCGCCAGCTCCCCCAGGTCACCGCCCTCCACGGCCGCCCAGAACCGCGCCTCCGCGGCGGAGGACCCGCCCCCGTCGGCGCCCCTCGCGGGGCGCGGGCCCGACGCGGCCCGGCCGAGCTGGTCCTGCGGCCCGTACCAGTAGCGCTCGCGCTGGAAGGCGTACGTCGGCAGGTCCACGGCACGGCCGGGCCCGGTGACCGCGGCCCAGTCGACCTTGACCCCGCGTGTCCAGGCGCGGGCGAGGACCGAGAGGATCTGGATGGCGGCCGGGAAGTCCCGGTGCAGGGTCCCGGCGACGACGGGCGGGTTGGTGCCCGGCGCGTCGAGCATGTCGATGGTGTCGGCGACCCCCGCCTCCAGCGTCGGATGCGGCGACACCTCGATGAACGTACGGTGCCCGCTGCCAGCGAGGGCGGCCACCGCGTCGGCGAACCGCACCGTCCGCCGCACGTTGGTGAACCAGTAACCAGCGTCCAGTTCGGCACCGTCCATCCACCGGGACTCCGCCGTCGAATACAGCGGAACCCGACCGGAGACGGGCCGTATCCCCGCCAACTCCGCCGCGAGCAACGGCTCCAGACCCTCCACCCTCGCCGAGTGCGCCACGAAGTCGGTGTCCGGCACCCGCCACCGCATCGCCCGCCGCTTCGCCAACTCCGCCTCGAACTCCGCCAACGCCTCCAGACCACCCGACACCACCGTCGCCGCAGGACCATTCACCGCGGCAATCGACAGGCTGTCCCCCCAGGGCTCCAAGATCTCCCGCACGGCCGCCTCGGGCATCACCACCGACACCATCCCCGCCCGCGCGTCCAACCCCGACAACGCACGCGACCGCACCACCACCACCCGCGCCGCATCCTCCAACGACAACATCCCCGCCACCGTCGCCGCCGCGACCTCACCCTGCGAATGCCCCACCACCGCATCCGGCACCACCCCCGCCGCCTCCCACACCGCCGCCAACGACACCATCACCGCCCACAACACCGGCTGCACCACCTCAGCCCGCTCCAACCCCGGAGCACCCTCCACACCCCCAATCACGTCCTCCAACGACCACCCCACCCACGGCGCCAACGCCACACCACACTCCGCCAACCGCTCCGCAAAAACCCCACAACACGACGCCAACTCCCGCCCCATCCCCACCCACTGCGCCCCCTGACCCGGGAACACGAACACCACCCGACCCACATCACCCGCCACACCCGAGGTCACGAACGTGACCTGTCCGGGTTCGCCGGGGACCGCGATCTCCTTGCCGGGCCGCTCGGTCGCCGCGCCGAGGGCAGCCGCCAGTTCCGCCGGGCCGCTGCCGATGACCACGCTCCGGTGCTCGAACGAGGTCCGGGTCGTGGCCAACGACCGTGCCACATCGGCCGGTTCCAGCTCGGGGCGGGCCGCCACGTGTGCCGCCAGCCGTGCCGTCTGCCCGGACAGGCCCGGCACGGAACGGGCCGACACCGGCCAGGGCGTCAGCCCGGTGACGAGGGGCCGCCGTACCGCGTCGGCCGCGTCTCCCTCGGGTGCGCTCGCGCCGTCTTCCGGCGCACTCACCGCCTCGGCCGGGTCGGCGCCTTCCCCGTCCCCGGCCGACGTGTCCGCGCTTCCGCCCCCGGTCGCGGCGGTCGGCTCCTCCAGGATGAGGTGCACGTTCGTGCCGCTCATGCCGAACGCCGACACACCCGCCCGCCGCGGCCGGCCCTCCGACCGCCACTCCACCGGCTCGTTGAGCAACCGCACCCCGCCGGACGCCCAGTCCACGTGCGGCGACGGCTCCTCCGCATGCAACGTCCGCGGCAACACCTCGTGCCGGAGCGCCTGCACCATCTTGATGACGCCCGCGACACCCGACGCCTGCTGCGCGTGCCCGATGTTCGACTTGAACGAGCCGAGCCACAACGGCCGGTCCTCGGGGCGGTCCTGACCGTAGGTGGCCAGCAGCGCCTGGGCTTCGATCGGGTCGCCCAGCGCGGTACCGGTGCCGTGCGCCTCGACGGCGTCCACGTCGCCCGTGCCGAGGCGGGCGTTGGCCAGCGCCGCGCGGATCACGCCCTCCTGGGAGGGTCCGTTGGGCGCGGTCAGGCCGTTCGACGCGCCGTCCTGGTTCATCGCGCTGCCGCGGATCACCGCGAGGACCGGGTGGCCGTTGCGGCGGGCGTCGGAGAGGCGTTCCAGCAGGATCATGCCGGCGCCCTCGGCCATGCCCATGCCGTCGGCGTCCGCCGAGAACGCCTTGCACCGGCCGTCCGCCGCCAGGCCCCGCTGCCGGCTGGTCCACACGAACACGGTCGGGGTGGTCATGACGGTGGCACCGCCGGCGAGCGCCATCGTGCACTCGCCGGTGCGCAGCGCCTGGCAGGCGAGGTGGATGGCCAGCAGGGAGGAGGAGCAGGCGGTGTCCACGGTGACCGCCGGGCCCTCCAGCCCGAGCAGGTAGGAGATCCGGCCGGACATCACGCTCGACGCCGTACCCGTCGCCAGGTGCCCTTCCAGCTCGGGCGGTACGCCCTCGCCGTATCCGTAGCCGGAGGTCGAGGCGCCGACGAAGACACCCGTGCGGGAGCCGCTCAGCCCGGTCGGGTCGAGTCCGGCGCGCTCCAGCGCCTCCCACGACGTCTCCAGCAGCAGCCGCTGCTGCGGGTCCATCGCCGCCGCCTCGCGGGGGCTGATCGAGAAGAAGCCGGGGTCGAAGTCACCCGCGCCGTAGACGAATCCGCCCGCCCGTACGTAGGAGGCGCCGACGCGGTCCGGGTCGGGGTCGTACATCCCCTCGACGTCCCAGCCGCGGTCCTGCGGGAAGGCCCCGACCGCGTCGGTGCCCGAGGCGACCAGGTCCCACAGCTCCTCCGGGCTGCCCACTCCGCCCGGGTAGCGGCAGCCCATGGACACCACGGCGATCGGCTCGCCGGCCGCGGCCTCGACCTCCTGCAACCGCTGCCGGGTCTCGTGCAGGTTGGCCGTGACCCTCTTCAGGAAGTACCGCAGCTTCTCGTCACTCACTAGTGCCACCTCGCCGAAGAGTTCCCGTGCCCATGTGCGCCCTCATGAAATGCCAAGCTCTTTGCCGATGAAGTCGAAGACTTCCTCGTCGGTGGACGATTCGAGGTGGTCGGCCACACTCGCGTCGTCCTTCTTCTCCTGGGCCCCCTTCCAGCGGGACACGACGGCCTCCAGCCGCGCCGTGATCGCCGCCGCCTCGTCGCTCGCGCCGGCCGCCTCGTCGAGCATCGACTCCAGCCGGTCGAGTTCGGCGAGCACCGGCGCGGAGCCGGCCGGTTCCGCCTGTACCAGGGACGTCCGCAGGTGGGCGGCGAGCGCCGCGGGGGTGGGGTGGTTGAACAGCAGCGTCGCCGGCAGGTTGAGGCCGGTGGCCTCGGCGAGCCGGTTGCGCAGGTCCACGGCGGTGAGCGAGTCGAAGCCGAGTTCGCTGAACGCGCGGCC
This sequence comes from Streptomyces sp. SN-593, assembly GCF_016756395.1. Lineage (NCBI taxonomy): Bacteria > Bacillati > Actinomycetota > Actinomycetes > Kitasatosporales > Streptomycetaceae > Actinacidiphila > Actinacidiphila reveromycinica. The sequence continues at coordinate 8,610,607 of NZ_AP018365.1, read as the reverse complement.
CGGTTCGACGGCCTGCGGGTCGCTGTGCCCCAGCACGGGGGCGGCCGTGGCCCGGACCAGGTCCGTCAGTTCCCGCTCCTGCTCGGACACCGCCAACCCGGCCAGCCGCGCCCGGAGTTCGGCTCCGCCCTCCGGGGTGGCGGCCTGCTCCTCGTCGGTCTCGGCGAGCGCGCGGGTGACTTCGGGGAGGCCGGACAGCAGCGGGCTCGGCCGCCGCAGCGTGTACGGCGGCGCGAACGTCGCCCAGTCCACGTCGGCGACGGTGACCGGGCCCTCGCCCGCGTCGACCGCCGTCGCCAGCGCGCCGACCAGCAGCGCGGGGTCCATCAGCCGCAGACCCCGGCGTTCGAGGTGCCGGCCGCCTTCCGCGTCGGTCATGCCGCCGCCGTCCCAGGGCCCCCACGCCACGCTGGTGGCCGGCAGTCCTCGGCCCCGACGGTGCTCCGCCAGCGCGTCGAGGTACGCGTTCGCCGCCGCGTAGGCCGGCTGACCGCCGCTGCCCCAGGTCGCCGCGATCGAGGAGAACACCACGAACTGCTCCAGCGGGAGATCCGCGGTCAACTCGTCCAACAGCCGGGCACCCTCGGCCTTCGCCGCCAGCACCTCCGCCATCTCCGCCGCGTCCGTCTCCTCCAACGGCGTGTTCTGCACCAACCCGGCCGTGTGCAGCACACCGCACAAGGCCGGACCGTTGACCTGGAGGCGCCCCAGCAGGCCGGCCAGCCCGTTCCGGTCCGCCGCGTCCGCCGCCACCACGCCGACCGACGCTCCGGCCCCGGCCAGCTCCGCGGCCAGTGCGGGCACGTGTGCCGCGCCGGGGCCCGACCGGGAGGTCAGCACCACCCGGGGCGCGCCCCGCCCCGCAAGCCAGCGCGCGGTGTGCCCGCCGATCGCCCCGGTGCCGCCTGTGACCAGCACCGTCCCCGACGGCATCCACGCGCCCTCGCGGACCGTCGGACGCGGCGCCCGTACCAGGCGGCGTGCCAGCGTTCCGGACGGACGGACCGCCACCTGGTCCTCGTCGCCGGCGGCGAGCACCGCGACCAACCGTGCGTCCGCCCGGCGGTCCGGTACGGGCGGGAGGTCGACGAGACCACCCCAGCGCTCGGGCACCTCCAGCGCCGCCACCCGGCCGAGGCCCCACACCAGTCCCTGCACGGGCGCCGGCACCGCCTCGCCGGAGACGGTGGCGACCGCACCGCACGTCACCATCCACACCGGCGCGCCGACACCTGCGTCACCGAGCGCCTGGAGCAGCGCCTGGGAGCCGAGCGCCCCGAACGGGACCCCGGCCGACCCGGGCACCGGTGTCTCCACCAGGCCCAGCAGCGACAGCACCCCGGCGGGTGGTTCCCCTCCCGCCTCGGCCCGGGCCGTGACGAGGTGCTCGGCGATCGTCGCCCGGTCCAGCGCGTCCGGACCGAGGTCGATCCGCACCACGTGCGCGCCGTGTCCCTCCAGCGCCCGGACGTACGCGTTCGCCCGAACGGCTGCGGGGACCGGGTCCCCGGCCGGGGCGACCACGAGCCAGGTTCCGCTGAGGCGGGCCGGGCCGGTGTCGGGCAGCGGGACCCAGTCGGAGGTGTACCGCCATCCGTCGGTGACGGACTGCCGCCGTTCGCGCCGCCGCCAGGACGCCAGCGCCGGCAGCAGCTCGGCGAGGTGGTCCGGCGCGTCGACGGCCAGCGTGTCGGCGAGCGCCGCGACGTCGCCGCCCTCGACCGCGGTCCAGAAGCGGGACTCGGCCGGGGAGGCGGCCCCGTCGGCCGCCGCCGGGGCACCGCCGTCCGGCGCGGAGGTCCAGAACCGTTGGCGCCGGAAGGCGTACGTCGGCAGCTCCACGCGGCGGCCGCCTCCGAGCACGGCCGCCCAGTCGACCGGGGCCCCCGCGACGTACACGGACGCCAACGCGGCCAACATCTGTTCCGCGCCCGCCCGTTCGCGCAGCAGCGTGGGGGTCACGACCACCCCGGCGGCAGCACCGGACTCCTCGATCGTCTCGGACACCGCGGACCCGAGCACCGGTTGCGGCGCGATCTCGACGAAGACGCGGTGCCCCTCCTCCGCGAGCGCGCCGACGGCGTCGGCGAACCGCACCGTCCGGCGGACGTTCGTGTACCAGTAGGCCGCGTCGAGTTCGGTGCCGTCCATCCAGCGGGACTCGGCCGTCGAGTAGAGCGGCACATGGCCGGACGCGGGACGGATGTCCGCCAACTCCGCCGCGAGCAACGGCTCCAGGCTCTCGACCCTCGCCGAGTGGGCGACGAAGTCGGTGTCCGGCACCCGCCACCGCATCGCCCGCCGCCTCGCCAACTCCCCCTCGAACTCCTCCAACGCCTCCAGACCACCCGACACCACCGTCGCCGCAGGACCATTCACCGCGGCAACGGAAAGGCTGTCCCCCCAGGGCTCCAAGATCTCCCGCACGGCCGCCTCGGGCATCACCACCGACACCATCCCCGCCCGCGCGTCCAACCCCGACAACGCACGCGACCGCACCACCACCACCCGCGCGCCGTCCTCCAAACTCAGCATCCCCGCCACCGTCGCCGCCGCGACCTCCCCCTGCGAATGCCCCACCACCGCATCCGGCACCACCCCCGCCGCCTCCCACACCGCCGCCAACGACACCATCACCGCCCACAACACCGGCTGCACCACCTCAGCCCGCTCCAACCCCGGAGCACCCTCCACACCCCCAATCACATCAAGCAACGACCACCCCACCCACGGCGCCAACGCCACACCACACTCCGCCAACCGCTCCGCAAACACCCCACAACACGACGCCAACTCACGCCCCATCCCCACCCACTGCGCCCCCTGACCCGGGAACACGAACACCACCCGACCCCCACCACCGGCCGGAACCACCCCACCCACCACCGACGGCCCCCGCTCCCCCCGCACCACGGCGTCCAGCCCCGCGAGCAGGTCGGCGCGCTCCGGTCCGACGACCACGGCCCGGTGGTCGAAGGCCGCACGCGTCGTCACCAGCGACCAGGCGAGGTCGGTGACGCCGACGTTCTCCTGGCCCTCCTCCTCCGCGACGAATGCGGCCAGCCGTGCCGCCTGCGCGGCCAGTCCGTCCGCCGAGCGGCCCGACACCACCCACGGCACGGCGCCCGAGACCAACGGCGCCCTGTCCCGCGTGGCGTCCGCACCGTCCGGCACGTTCCGGTCGGCGGGCGCGTCGGCGCCGACCGGCGCGTCGGCGGGCGGCTCCTCCAGGATCACGTGCACATTCGTGCCGCTCATGCCGAACGCCGACACACCCGCCCGCCGCGGCCGGCCCTCCGACCGCCACTCCACCGGCTCGTTCAACAACCGCACCGCACCCGACGCCCAGTCCACATGCGGCGACGGCTCCTCCGCGTGCAACGTCCGCGGCAGCACCCGGTTCCGCAGCGCCATCACGGTCTTGATGACGCCGGCGACACCGGCCGCGCACTGGCTGTGCCCGATGTTCGACTTGACCGAACCGAGCCACAACGGCCGGTCGGCCGGTCGGCCCTGGCCGTAGGTCGCGATGATCGCCTGCGCCTCGATCGGGTCGCCCAGCTCCGTACCGGTGCCGTGCGCCTCCACCACGTCCACGTCGGCGGCGGACAGCCGGGCGTTCGCCAACGCGGCGCGGATGACACGCTGTTGGGAGGGGCCGTTGGGCGCCGTCAGGCCGTTCGACGCGCCGTCCTGGTTGACGCCGATGCCGCGGACCACGGCCAGCACCTCGTGGCCGTTGCGCCGCGCGTCCGACAACCGCTCCAGGACCAGCACGCCGGCGCCCTCGGCCATGCCCATGCCGTCGGCGTCCGCCGAGAACGCCTTGCAGCGCCCGTCGGCCGCCTGTCCCGGCTGGCGCTCCCACGCGAACCCGAACCAGTTCGGCGCCGCCATGATCGTCACGCCGCCGGCCAGCGCGAGCGTGCACTCGCCGGACCTGAGCGCCTGGGTGGCCATGTTCAGCGCGACCAGCGACGACGAGCAGGCGGTGTCGACGGTCACCGCCGGCCCTTCGAGGCCGAGGGTGTAGGACAGCCGACCGGACAGGACGCTGGTCGCGTTCCCGCTCAGCAGGTGGCTCTCCAGCCCGCGGTCGGCGAGCTCGCCGGACGACTGGAGGGCGGCGTACGGGTCGGCGACGTAGCCGGACATGTAGCCGCCGACGAAGACCCCGGTACGGGTGCCGCGCAGGGCGGTCGGGTCGATGCCGGCGCGCTCCAGCGCCTCCCAGGAGGTCTCCAGCAGCAGCCGCTGCTGCGGGTCCATCGCCAGCGCCTCGCGCGGGCTGATCGAGAAGAACCCGGGGTCGAACCGGTCGACGTCGCGCACGAACCCGCCGGTGCGGATGTAGGCGTCGCCGTGCGGACCGGCGTCGTTGAGCCCCTCCACGTCCCAACCGCGGTCGCGCGGCAGTCCGGAGATCGCGTCCGTGCCCGACGCGATCAGCTCCCACAGGTCGTCCGGGCCGGTGACGCCGCCCGGGTAGCGGCAGCCCATCGACACGATGGCGATCGGGTCGTCGTCGGCCGGCGGGGTCGAGGGGGCGGGCGGCGGCTGCTCCTCCGCGCTCCGGTCGGTGCCCGGCCCGTCCGCCGCGTCGCCGGCGATCTCCTCGCGCAAGTGCCTGGCGAGCACCTCGGGGGTGGGGTGGTCGAACAGGACGGTCGCCGGCAGGCGCAGGCCGGTGGTGCGGGCGACGTGGTTGCGGAGTTCGAGCGCGGTCAGGGAGTCGAAGCCGAGGTCGCTGAACGGCCGGTCGACGGGGATCGAGGCGGGCTCGCTGTGGCCCAGCACCTCGGCGACCGCGCTCCGGACCAGGTCGACGAGTATCCGGTCCCGGCCGGCGCGGTTCGTGCCCGCCAGCCGGTCGGCGAGTTCGCCGGCGGCCGCGGGGCGGTGCCCGGCGCCGGACGGATCGGCTGCCGCGGCGGCGGCGCCCACCACGGCCGCCAGTTCGGGGAGGTCCCGGACGAAGGGCGCCTCGGCGGCGCCGGGCACGGCCGCGAACTGGGTCCAGTCCACGTCCATCAGCGCGATGAGGCCGCTCGGGCCGTCCACCGCCTGGGCGAGCGCGCGGGTCGCGAGCGCCGGGTCCATGCCGGGCAGCGGGCCGCGCCGCAACCGCTGCCGCACCGCCTCGTTCGCCTCCGCCACCCCGCCCCCGGCCCAGGCGCCGAAGGCCACCGACAGCGCGGGCCGGCCGGAGGCCGCACGCGACAACGCCAACGCGTCCAGGTACGCGTTCGCCGCCGCGTAGTTGCCCTGCCCCGCACCGCCGAACGTCGCCGCCGCGGAGGAGAAGAGCACGAACCGCTCCAGGTCGAGGTCGGCGGTCAGCTCATGCAGCCAGGCCGCGCCGGCCGCCTTCGCGGCGAGCACACCGGCGAGCCGGGCCTCGTCCATCCCGTCGAGCAGACCGTCGTCGATCACACCCGCCGAGTGGATCACCCCGCACAGTTCCGGGCCGGTGGACGCGATCCGGTCCAGCAGCCCGGCGACCTGCTCGCGACGGGCGACGTCCGCGGCCACCACCTCGACCGGGGTTCCCGACTCCGCCACTGCGGCGGCCAGTTCAGCGGCTCCGGCCGCTTCCGGGCCGGATCGGGACGTCAACACCAGCCGGGGTGCGCCGCGTTCGGCCAGCCAGCGGGCGGTGTGCCCGCCGATCGCCCCGGTGCCGCCCGTCACCAGGACGCTGCCCGACGGCGTCCACTGAGCGCGGGCGGACGGGCGGGGCGCCCGCGCCAGGCGGCGGCCCAGCACCCCGGCGGCGCGGATCGCCACCTGGTCCTCGGCGCGCTCCGCCAGCACCGCGGCCAGGCGTGCCCCCGTCCGGCCGTCCAGCGTCGGCGGCAGGTCGACCAGACCGCCCCACCGCTGCGGGTGTTCGAGCGCCGCGACCCGGCCCAGGCCCCAGACCAGTCCCTGGACGGGACCGGTCAGCGCCTCACGGGGAGCCACCGCGACGGCGCCGCACGTCACCGTCCACAGCGGCGCCTCGATCCCGGTGTCGCCCAGGGCCTGCACCAGTCCCAGCGACGCCGACAGACCGGCCGGGACGCCGTTCGCGCCGTTCCCGAAGCCCGCCGCCGTGCCCCCGGTGAGGGCCAGCAACGACACCACGCCGGCGATCTCGCCGAGCACGGTGCCTTCGCCGCCCTCCGGCAGCGACTCCGCGAGCAGGCCGGCCAGGGCTCCCCGGTCCGAGCGGCCCGGCGGGGCGGTGACGGTCAGCACACGGGCACCGTGCTCGGCCAGCGCCCGCGCGCAGTCCGCCGCGAGGCCGGACGCGGTGGCGGGCAGGTCGGCCACCGCGTCGGCCGCGGGCACCACGAGCAGCCACGTGCCGGACAGGCGGGGCGCGTGCGCCTCGCCGACCGGCACCCACTCGACCTTGTACCGCCAGGCGTCCGTGGCGGACCGGTCGCGCTCCGCGCGCCGCCAGGACGCGAGGGCGGGCAGCACCTCGCGGAGCGGCCGCTCTCCGTCGGTCGCCAGCGTCGCGGCCAGTTCACCCAGGTCACCGGCCTCGACGGCCGCCCAGAAGCGTGCCTCGACCGGTGAGACGGCGCCGTCGCCCCCGGTCGCCGCGACCGGAGCCGCGGGTGCCGCCATGGCCGTCCAGAACCGCTCGTGCTGGAAGGCGTACGTCGGCAGGTCGACGCGCTCGCCCGCTCCGAGCACGGCCGCCCAGTCGACGGTGGCGGAACGCGTGTGGATACGGGCGAGCGCCGTGAGGATCTGGACGGCGCCGGCGGACTCACGGTGCAGGGTCCCGCTGATGACGGGGGCCGGGACGTCGTCCATGGCATCGACGGTGTCGGCGATGCCCGCCTCCAGCGTCGGATGCGGCGACACCTCGATGAACGTACGGTGCCCCTCGCTCGCCAGCACCTCCACGGCATCGGCGAACCGCACGGTCCGCCGCACGTTGGTGAACCAGTAACCGGCGTCCAGTTCGGCACCGTCCATCCACCGGGACTCCGCCGTCGAATACAGCGGCACCCGACCCGACACCGGCCGTATCCCCGCCAACTCCGCCGCGAGCACCGGCTCCAGGCTCCGGACCAAGGACGAGTGCGCCACGAAGTCGGTGTCCGGCACCCGCCACCGCATCGCCCGCCGCTTCGCCAACTCCGCCTCGAACTCCGCCAACGCCTCCAGACCACCCGACACCACCGTCGCCGCAGGACCATTCACCGCAGCAACGGAAAGGCTCTCCCCCCAGGGCTCCAAGATCTCCCGTACGGCGGCCTCGGGCATCACCACCGACACCATCCCCGCCCGCGCGTCCAACCCCGACAACGCACGCGACCGCACCACCACCACCCGCGCCGCATCCTCCAAACTGAGCATCCCCGCCACCGTCGCCGCCGCCACCTCCCCCTGCGAATGCCCCACCACCGCATCCGGCACCACCCCCGCCGCCTCCCACACCGCCGCCAACGACACCATCACCGCCCACAACACCGGCTGCACCACCTCAGCCCGCTCAAGACCAGGCGCACCCTCCACACCCCCAATCACGTCCTCCAACGACCACCCCACCCACGGCGCCAACGCCACACCACACTCCGCCAACCGCTCCGCAAAAACCCCACAACACGACGCCAACTCACGCCCCATCCCCACCCACTGCGCCCCCTGACCCGGGAACACGAACACCACCCGACCCCCACCACCGGCCGGAACCACCCCACCCACCACCGACGGCCCCCGCTCCCCCCGCACCACGATCTCCGCGCCGGGCTGGTCCGCGGCGGCGGCCAGGCCGGCCGCGAGCTCCTCCGCGCCACCGCCGATCACGACCGCCCGGTGCTCGAAGACCGAACGGGCGGTCGCCAGCGACCACGCCACGTCGGTGGGCGCCGCCTCCGGGCGGCCGGACACGAACGCGCCCAGCCGGTCCGTCTGCGCGACCAACGCCTGCCGCGACCGTGCCGAGACCACCCACGGCACCGCACCCGACACGAGGGGACCGCGCGGAGCCCGCTCCACGGCGGCGGCGCCGTCCTCGCGGCCCGCGGGGACAGGCACGTCGGCGCCGACCGGCGCGTCGGCGGGCGGCACGTCGGCGGGCGGCTCCTCCAGGATCACGTGCGCATTGGTGCCGCTCATGCCGAACGCCGACACACCCGCCCGCCGCGGCCGGCCCTCCGACCGCCACTCCACCGGCTCGTTCAACAACCGCACCGCACCCGACGCCCAGTCCACATGCGGCGACGGCTCCTCCGCGTGCAACGTCCGCGGCAACACCCGGTTCCGCAGCGCGAGGACCATCTTGATCACGCCGGCGGCGCCCGCGGCCTGCTGGGTGTGGCCGATGTTCGACTTCACCGAACCGAGCCACAACGGCCGGTCGTCCGGCCGGTCCTGGCCGTAGGTCGCGATGATCGCCTGTGCCTCGATCGGGTCGCCGAGCACCGTTCCCGAGCCGTGCGCCTCCACCACGTCCACCTCGGACGCGCCGACCCGCGCGTTCGCCAACGCGGCGCGGATGACCCGCTGTTGGGAAGGGCCGTTGGGCGCCGTCAGGCCGTTCGACGCGCCGTCCTGGTTGACCGCGCTGCCCCGCACCACGGCCAGCACGTCGTGCCCGTTGCGCCGCGCGTCCGACAACCGCTCCAGGACCAGCATGCCGACGCCCTCGGCCATGCCCATGCCGTCGGCCTCGGCCGAGAACGCCTTGGACCGCCCGTCCGGCGCGAGCCCGCGCTGCCGGGACATCCACACGAACCACACCGGGCTGGCCATCACCGCCACGCCGCCCGCCAGTGCGAGGGAGCACTCACCGGAGCGCAGCGCCTGGCACGCGAGGTGCAGCGAGACCAGCGCCGACGAGCAGGCGGTGTCCACCGTGACCGCGGGGCCCTCCAGCCCGAGGGTGTAGGACACCCGGCCGGACAGCACGCTCGCGGCGATGCCGGTGGGCGCGTGTCCCTCCAACTCGGCGGGCAGTTCCGTCTCGTAGCCGTATCCGGAGGGGGACGCGCCGACGAACACGCCGGTCCTGCTGCCGTGCAGCCCGGCGGGGTCGATCCCGGCGCGCTCCAGCGCCTCCCAGGACGCCTCCAGCACCTGGCGTTGCTGCGGGTCCATCGCCAGCGCCTCGCGCGGGCTGATCCCGAAGAACCCGGGGTCGAACTCCGTCGCCCCCTGGAGGAATCCGCCGCCCTGGACGTAGAGGCTCCCGGCCCGGTCGGGATCGGTGTCGTACAGCTCGTCGGTCGCCCAGCCGCGGTCGGTGGGGAAGCCGGCGATCGCGTCGCCCCCGGACGCCAGCAGGTCCCACAGCTCCTCGGGACCGCGGACCCCGCCGGCGAACCGGCAGCTCATCGCGACGATCGCGATCGGCTCGTCGGCCGTGGCCGCCTGCGCCTCGGGAAGCGCGCCGTCCACGCCGGTGGTGCCCGGGACGCCGGTCAGTCCGGTGCGGAGGAAGTCCGCGAGCGGCGCGGGAGCGGGATGGTCGAACAGGAGGGTGGCCGGCAGCCGGAGCCCGGTCGTCCGGGCGAGACGGTTGCGCAGTTCCACGGCGGTGAGCGAGTCGAAGCCGAGTTCGCTGAACGCGCGGCCCGGTTCGATGGCGTCGGGCGAGGCGTGGCCGAGTACGGCGGCCGCCTCGGTACGCACCAGGTCGGTGAGCAGACGGCTCTGGTCGCCCGCGGACAGTCCGCCGAGCCGCTGTTCGAGAGGCGTGCCGGTTGCGGCACCGGTCCCGGTGTCCTCGCTGCCCGCCGCCTCGGCGAGAGCGCGTACGGCCTCCGGGACGCCCGACAGCAGCGGGCTCGGCCGCCGCAGCGTGAAGGGGGGCGCGAACGTCGCCCAGTCCACGTCGGCGACGGTGACCGGGCCCTCGCCCGCGTCGACCGCCGTCGCCAGCGCACCGACCAGCAGCGCGGGGTCCATCAGCCGCAGACCCCGGCGCCGGAGGTGCCCGCCGATCTCGGCATCGGTCATGCCGCCGCCGTCCCAGGGTCCCCACGCCACGCTGGTGGCCGGCAGCCCTCGGCCCCGACGATGCTCCGCCAGCGCGTCGAGGTACGCGTTCGCCGCCGCGTAGGCCGGCTGACCGCCACTTCCCCAGGTCGCCGCGATCGAGGAGAACACCACGAACTGCTCCAACGGGAGGCCCGCGGTCAACTCGTCCAACAGCCGGGCACCCTCGGCCTTCGCCGCCAGGACCTCCGCCATCTCCGCCGCCGACGACTCCTCCAACGGCGTGTTCTGCACCAACCCGGCCGTGTGCAGCACACCGCACAGCCCCGGACCACCAGCCCCGATCCGACCCAACAACCCCTCCAGACCGGAACGATCGGACACATCAGCGGACACCACCTCCACCGCGGAACCCGCCGACGCCACCCCGGCAACCAACCCGGCAACCCCCACCGCACCCGGACCCGACCGCGACACCAACACCACACGCGGCGCACCCCGCCCCGCCAACCACCGCGCAGCGTGACCACCGATCGCCCCCGTACCACCCGTCACCAACACCGTCCCCGACGGCACCCACCCCGCACCACGCCGCACCGGACGCGCCGCCCGCACCAGACGCCGACCCCACACCCCCGACACACGCACCGCCACCTGATCCTCAACCCCCGCCGCCAACACCCCCACCCACCGAGCGCCCACCCGCCCGTCCCACACCACCGGAAGATCCACCACACCACCCCACCGCTCCGGCACCTCCAACCCCGCCACCCGACCCAAACCCCACACCAGAGACTGAACCGGACGCACCACAACCTCACCCGGCACCACCGCCACCGCACCACACGTCACCAACCACACCGGCGCACCCACCCCGGCATCCGCCAAACCCTGCACCACCACCTGCGCACCCAACACACCCACCGAAACCCCAGACAACCCCGGCACCACCCCCTCCACCAAACCCAGCAACGACACCACACCCGCGACCGGGCCCGTGTCCGCGACGACGTCCCTGAACCGGGCCGCCAGCACGTCCCTTTCCAGCCGCTCCGGCTCGACGGTCACCGAGACCACACGTGCGCCGTGGCGCTCCAGCGCCTCGGCGCACGCCGCCGCCGTCCCGGTCGCGTCCTCGCCCTCCCCTTCGCCCTCCCCAGCGTTCGGGGAGACGTTCTGCCCCGTGGTGGTGACGAGCAGCCAGGTGCCCGCCAGGCGGGCGGGGGCTGGCTCGGCCACCGGCACCCACTCCGTGGTGTACCTCCACGCGTCGGCCGCGGAGTGGTCGCGCTCGCGCTGCCGCCAGGACGCCAGCACCGGCAGCAGGTCGGCCAGCCGCTCCCGCTCGGCCGCCGCGAGCGTGCCCGCCAACTCGTCCAGGTCGCCGCGCTCGACCGCGGCCCAGAACTTCGTCTCGGCGGGCGAGGCACCCGCCGTGTCCCCGGGGGCCGCCGCGACGGTCGCGTCCGCGGGCCTCGGCCAGTACCGCTGGTGCTGGAAGGCGTACGTCGGCAACTCCACCCGCCGCCCACCACCCACCACTGCCCGCCAATCCACCGGACCACCCGCCACCCACAACGCCGCCAACGACGCCACAAACCGCTCCCCACCCGCACCCTCCCGCGACAACGTCCCCGTCACCACCACACCCGAACCACCCGCATCCCCCACCGTCTCCTCAACCGCCCCACCCAACACAGGCTGCGGCGACACCTCCACAAACGCACGATGCCCGCTCTCGACCAACCCCCTCACCGCGTCCGCGAACCGCACCGTCCGCCGCACATTGGTGAACCAGTAACCGGCGTCCAGTTCGGCACCGTCCATCCACCGGGACTCCGCCGTCGAGAACAACGGCACCCGACCCGACACCGGCCGAATCCCCGCCAACTCCCCCGCCAACAACGACTCCAACGGCTCCACCAACACCGAATGCGCCACAAAATCCGTATCCGACACCCGCCACCGCATCACCCGCCGCCTCGCCAACTCCCCCTCGAACTCCGCCAACGCCTCCAGACCACCCGACACCACCGTCGCCGCAGGACCATTCACCGCGGCAACGGAAAGGCGCTCCCCCCAGGGCTCCAAGATCTCGCGCACGGCCGCCTCCGGCATCACCACCGACACCATCCCCGCCCGCGCCCCCAACCCCGACAACCCCTTCGACCGCACCACCACCACCCGCGCGCCGTCCTCCAAACTCAGCATCCCCGCCACCGTCGCCGCCGCCACCTCCCCCTGCGAATGCCCCACCACCGCATCCGGCACCACCCCCGCCGCCTCCCACACCGCCGCCAACGACACCATCACCGCCCACAACACCGGCTGCACCACCTCAGCCCGCTCCAACCCCGGAGCACCCTCCACACCCCCAATCACGTCCTCCAACGACCACCCCACCCACGGCGCCAACGCCACACCACACTCCGCCAACCGCTCCGCAAAAACCCCACACGAGGACGCCAACTCACGCCCCATCCCCACCCACTGCGCCCCCTGACCCGGGAACACGAACACCACCCGACCCACATCACCCGCCACACCCGACACCACACCCGACACCACACCCGAACGAGCCTCCCCCGACGCCACCGCGCCCAGCCCCGCCACCAGCTCCGCACGTTCCCCGCCCCACACCACGGCCCGGCGCTCGAACGCCGCGCGCGACGACACCAGCGACCAGGCCACATCCGCGACATCCACCCCCGGCCGGTCGGCCACGAACGCACCCAACCGACCCGCCTGCGCCCCAAGCCCCTCCACCGAACGCCCCGACACCACCCACGGCACCACACCCGACACCAACGGCACCCCACCACCGTCCACCACCCCCACGACCTCGACAGCCGAGCCCTCGACCGCCGGCGCCTCCTCCAACACCACATGCGCGTTCGTCCCGCCGATCCCGAACGCGGACACGCCCGCGCGCCGGGGCCGGTCCTCCGCCGACCACGGCTCGGACTCCGTCAGCAGCCGGACGGAGCCGGCCGACCAGTCCACGTGGGGCGACGGCTCGTCCGCGTGCAGGGTCTTCGGCAGCACCTGGTGGCGAAGGGCCATCACCATCTTGATCACGCCCGCCGCACCGGCGGCGCACTGGGGGTGCCCGATGTTCGACTTGACCGACCCCAGCCGCAGCGGACGGCCCTCCGGCCGGTCCTGGCCATAGGTGGCCAGCAGCGCCTGCGCCTCGATCGGGTCGCCCAGCACCGTTCCGGAACCGTGGGCCTCGACCACGTCGACGTCGGCCGCCTCGACCCGGGCGTTCGCCAACGCGGCCCGGATCACCCGCTGTTGGGACGGGCCGTTCGGCGCCGTGAGCCCGTTCGACGCGCCGTCCTGGTTGATCGCGCTGCCCCGCACCACCGCCAGGACCTCGTGGCCGTTGCGCCGCGCGTCCGACAACCGCTCCAGCAGGAGGATGCCCGCGCCCTCGGACCAGCCCGAGCCGTCGGCGGATGCGCCGAACGACTTGCAGCGGCCGTCGACGGACATGCCGCGCTGGCGGGAGAAGCCCACGAACACCGACGGACTCGCCATCACCGTGACGCCGCCGGCCAGCGCGAGGGAGCACTCGCCGGACCGCAGCTCCCGGCACGCGAGGTGCAGGGCGACCAGCGCGGAGGAGCAGGCCGTGTCCACGGTGACCGCCGGTCCCTCCAGGCCGAGGCTGAAGGCGACCCGCCCGGACAGCACGCTGTTGGCGGTGCCGGTGACCAGATGCCCTTCGGCGCCCTCGGCCTCGACCGGCAGGTCGGCGCCGTAGCCGGAGGAGAACGCGCCCACGAACACGCCCGTGGCCGAGCCGCGCAGCGACTCCGGGTCGATGCCGGCGCGCTCGAACGCCTCCCAGCACACTTCCAGCACCATGCGCTGCTGCGGGTCCATCGCCAGCGCCTCGCGCGGGCTGACCTCGAAGAAGCCGGCGTCGAAGTCAGCGATGCCGCGGACGAACCCGCCGTGGCGGGAGTAGGAGGTGCCCGGGTGGTCGGGGTCGGGGTCGTACAGGGCGTCGAGGTCCCAGCCGCGGTCGGTGGGGAAACCGGTGATGGCGTCGGTGCCGTCGGCGACCAGCCGCCACAGGTCCTCGGGGCCGCGGACGTCGCCGGGGAAGCGGCAGCCCATGCCGACGATCGCGATCGGCTCCTGGCTCTGCTCCTCGACCTCGCGCAGCCGCTGGCGGGTCTGGCGGAGGTTGGTGGTGACAAGCTTGAGGTAGTCGCGGAGCTTGTCTTCGTCAGCCATGTGTCATCGCCGTTTCCCTGGTGGCAAGGATGTGCCGGGTGCTCGGGGCGTGGAGGGCCCGCCGTGGTGGGCGGGGGTCGCGCGCGCGGCGGCCGCCGGGCCGGCTCAACGCTCGCCGCTGCCGGGTCGCGGGCGGACCCGGAGCCGGGAACCGTGTGCGCAGCCGCGTCGGCCGTCGTGCCGGGAGGCCGCTCCGGAGCGGAGGCCGTCGGGTCGGGAGCCGTGCCGGGGCGGGGTGACGCGCATGCCCGTCACCGCGGCGGGCGCGGCGGCCCGGGGCGGCGAGGAGTGCGACGCACCGCCGTCGGCCGCCGCTGAGCACCCCGAACAAGCCATGACGGCAGACGCCCCCTCAGATCTCAGTCATGCGTACGCGACACGGAAGAACGACCGCGCCTGAATGGCGTCGCTCACCGAACGGGCCGGTTCGGCGGCGGCCACAGGCGCGGTCGGGAATTCACATCTCCGGTCCCGCTTCCGGTTCACGCGAGAACGCATGTGCCGATATCGGCGGTGCAATGCGTTTCGGAGATGTCCTCTGCGACAGGTTCACCGGGCGAGGGAACGCTAACCGGCGGACCCCGGGCCGTGCAACCGGTCTGACCTGAGGGCTTGGCCCTGCGCGGCGGGAACGCCCGGCCACCTGGGATGGCGCTGTCCAACTGCACGAGTGCAGCAGTTGGCCGCGCGTAGTGAGGGTTCGTCAGCGGCCGATTCGAAAACGCGGCGAAGGCCGGTGACGCGCGACCGCGCTATTCCGCGCGCGGCGCGCACCGATTTCCCGGATTTTCCGTATGCGGGGGCGGGCGGCGGTTCGGCCGCCCGCCCGGTTCACCGGAAGACGCCGGTGCCGCTCGGTGCGGGCGCCGCCGGGACCGGCAGGATCTGCCGCGGGATGGCGGGATGGTCGGGGATGCTGGGCCGGTCGGCGCGGTGGCGCCACTCGCGCGGGTAGCCGACCGAGACCTCCTCGAACCGTACGCCGTCGTGCCAGGTGGTCCGGGGGATGTGCAGGTGCCCGTAGACGACGGCGAGGGCGTTGAAGCGGGTGTGCCAGTCGGCGGTCCGGTCGGTGCCGCACCACTGGGCGAACTGCGGGTAGCGCAGGATGCGGGTCGGTTCCCGCACCAGCGGCCAGTGGTTGACGAGCACCAGCGGGTGGCCGGCGTCCAACTCCTTCAGGCGCCGTTCGGTCTCCTCGACACGCGCCCAGCACCAGGCTTCGCGGCTTTCGTACGGGTCCGGCTGGAGCAGGGACTCGTCGCTGCACACGATGCCGGTGTCGTAGGCGATGGCCAGCGACTCCTCCTTCGTGCGGGCCCCGGCGGGCCGGAAGGAGTAGTCGTAGAGCAGGAAGAGCGGCGCGACGGTGACGGGGCCGCCCGGACCGGTCCAGACCGGATACGGGTCCTCGGGGGTGACGACGCCGAGGCGGCGGCACATCTCGACGAGGCGGCGGTAGCGCTCCTCGCCGCGCCAGTCGACGGTGTCGCGTCCGTGGGTCCACAGCTCGTGGTTCCCGGGCACCCAGATCACCTTGGCGAAGCGCTCGACGAGCACGCCCAGCGCCCATTCGATGTCGGCGAACAGTTCGCCGACGTCGCCGGCGACGATCAGCCAGTCGCCCGGGACCTCCGGGCGCAGGTTCTCGACGAGGGCGCGGTTCTCCGGATATCCCACGTGCATGTCGCTCAGGGCCAGGAGGCGCGGAGGCGATTCTGAGTTGAGAGGCATCCGACGCAGCATCACACACCGCGGGCCGTCGGGGAAGGACGGGCCGTCGGGGAAGGACAGGTCGGCGGGGGTGACGGCGCGGCGCCTGCGCCGTCACCCCCGCCGACCGTGTCCTACTCCGGGCTCAGTGCCTGCGACCGCCGTTTCAGCTCCTGGGCGAAGTCCTCCCAGATGCGGGAGTTGTGCCGGGAGAGCTGGATGGCGAGGTCGATGCAGTGCGAGGGCACCGACGCCACGATGTCGGTCATGTCCTGCCCGCCGACCACGTTCTCCTTGAGCATCCGCAGCAGCCGCCGCCCGAGTTCGCTCTGGCGCAACGAGGGGTCGCGCATGAGCTTTTCGAGCGTGACGCCCGGCAGCGGATCTCTCGGGGTCACCGTCTCGCAGGTCGCGGTGCCGCCCTGGCTCGGCACGGGTTTCTCCCCGCGTTCCAGCCGCCGCCGCACGTCGAGCGCCGTCGCCGGCGAGACCCCGGCCCTGCGGGCCACCTGGCGCAGGGACGCCTCCGGGTTCTCCTTGATGAGTTCCGCCACGCGCAGCCGTCCTTTCGCCGCGTCCAGCGGCCGGACCTTTCCGTCGCGGCCCACCCGGAAATTCAGCTTCGGCACGGATTCCGAGGAGCGGCGCAGTTCCGCGACCGCCCGGGCGCCGAGTCCGGTGGACTTCGCGATGGCCCGGTCCGACATGTTCGGGTGGGACTTGAGAATGCGGAGCGCGGCCGCGGTACGATCTGCCTGCGTCAGCGGGAGACCGTGTTCGACATTCGCCTCAACCGCCTTGAGGAACGCGTCCTCGCGACTTCCGTCGAAGAACTCGACGTCGATGTAGCTCTGGCCCTTGATCGATGCCGCCATCAGACGGTGGATACCGTCGATCACCCGCATGGTCCGCCGGTCGATCATGATCGGCGGGAGCTGGGTCTCCACTGCCGCGAGCCTTAAGACGTGGGTCTTGTCCTCGCCCTCCAAACGGGGCGAGTCGCCCGGAAGAACCTGTACGATGGGCACTGAAACGATATTCGATTGTCTGTCGTGCAATTCATCCGCTTCAGCGCGTATTACACTCTGGGCAACATCGCCCATACTGCACCCCCATGACGACTACGCCGAAAATTCTGCAGCAAAAAGGCAGCAACCCTCCGTCAAATCCGGGCAGGTATATGATTGTTGCGGGCCGTGCCAGGCTAACAGCCCGCACTCTACTAGGGAAGCTTCCGGCCACGTTTACGAATTCGTGGCCGGAAGGCGAAACCTCGCAAACCAGGTACTCGGAACTCTTCCCTCGATACCTCGCAGGACTCACCGGGCGCCGGCGGGCGGCGAACACGGCGGGTAGTCGGCGGAGCCGTGCAGAACCGGACTTTGTCGGCGTCGGCATGAGCCGTGCGTGTCCGGGAGGCGGCCGACCGGGCGGGGACCCCCCGGGCGCCGACCCCTGCTCACCGTCGAAAACCTGTTCAACCGTGGTGACGGCTCAGTTGAACAGCTCTGCCCGAACCGGGCAGCCGAACCGGGCACACGGGCCGTCGGCCGTGTGACCGGTTCGCCGTCGTCGGCGCGGCTTCCTCCGGAGGGGATCGGCGGTGGCGCGTACGCACCGGGTGGCACCTGAAACAGACGCCCCGTCGAAGCCGGTGCGGAATGCGGGTCCGGTGCCGCCGCTACTCCGCCACGTAGGTACAGCGCGTCCACTCGAAGACCCGCAACTCGCGGTCGTCGATGACGGTGGTCTCGGTGTTCGCCTCGAAGTGCTCGTAGCGGTTCCCGCAGAGCACCTTCACCGCGTCCACGGTGAGGTCCGGCAGATAGCGCAACCGGTCCCGCTCACCGAGGTACGGGCTGGAACCGCCGCTGAGGAAAACGTTGGGAACAGCATTCGACCGCATGATCATCCTCACTCTCTGGACATTGCCGTTTCCGCACTTGCTCCGGGAGTGTGCCGGGCGGTCTCCGCGCGCGACCGCCCGCGGAGACCGCCCGGTGATTCCCCACCGGCGGGCCGTCGTCCCGCCCGCCGGCCAACAGAAAGGGCCGGGTGCGACGGGCGCACCCGGCCCTGGTCCGAACACGGGTGCGCGCGGCACCCGTTCGTACGGTCTTTCAGCCCGCTGTTCGTACCGGAGGGATCGGTGGTGCCGGCGGCGCCGGCGGGCGGGTCAGTCCTCCACCCAGCCCTGCTGCCTGCCGAAGGCCACCAGGCTCTCCCTTACGGCGACGATCTGCCGTCCGGTCAGCTCCGGCGCCGAGGCCAGCAGCAGTTCGGTCACCTCGCCGCCGTACTCCGCCGCGCTGAGCAGGTCGCACGTCTTCTCCTGGACGTCCCCGGCGGGTGCCGTGCTGCCCGCATCGCCCACCGGGACCTCGGGCGCCACCGGTGTGCGCGGCCCCGGTATCCCCGCCCGCGCGGGCGCGCCTTCCGCCGCCTGCGCCGCTCCCGGCGCGATCCGCACCTCGGAAGCCTTCAGTCCGCGCCCGCCGTCCTCGACCTCGAATTCCACCGCCAGACCCGACCGCACGGAAGACTCCGGAAAGAGCAGGTCATTCACGTGCAGGAACACATCATCCCCACCACGATCCGGCGCGATAAAGCCGTACCCGCGCATCCCGTCGAACCGGACCACCCGACCAACAGCCATCCTCTTACCCCCATGACTGAGATTCCACGCGTCATGTCGCCGACGAATCCCTTTGAATTCCGACGGCCATCGACACCACACGGAGATCACCAGTGGTCAGACACCTCGCCTGACACATTGGTGAGGATTTTAGCGACGCGTCCGCCGGCCCACCGATGCAGTTGAACACGCCGCCCGGCAGCGGAAATCGGATCTCCGGAAACGGCCAAGTGCGGCCGCCGCCTTCACCGCTCGGTACTCCCCCGGCGCGCTGGTACGGTCGCAGCCATGCCTGTCCGTTCACTTGCCGGTTGGGGGCGCACCGCGCCGACCACGGCCCGCGTGCTGCGGCCGCGTACCCGCGAGGAGGCGGTGCGCGCGCTGGCGCAGGCCGGACCGCGCGGCGCGGTGGCGCGGGGCCTGGGGCGCGCTTACGGGGACGCCGCGCAGAACGCCGGCGGCGCCGTCCTCGACATGACCGGCCTCGACCGGATCCGTTCGATCGACGCGCAGCGCGGTCTGGTGGTCTGCGACGCCGGGGTGAGCCTGCACCGACTGATGCACGTGCTGCTGCCGCTGGGCTGGTTCGTGCCGGTCACCCCCGGGACCCGGTTCGTGACGGTCGGCGGAGCGGTCGGCGCCGACATCCACGGCAAGAACCACCACGTCAGCGGGGCGTTCACCCGGCACGTCGAGTCGATGGAGCTGCTGCTGCCGGACGGCGGCGTCCGCACGGTCTCGCCCGGTGACGCGCTCTTCGAGGCCACCGCGGGCGGCATGGGGCTGACCGGGGTGGTGCTCGGCGCGACCCTGCGGCTGCTTCCGGTGGAGACCACCAGGATGCGGGTGGACACCGAACGCGCGGCGAACCTGGACGACCTGATGGCGCGCCTGGCGGCCACCGACCACCGCTACCGCTACTCGGTGGCGTGGATCGACCTGCTGGCCAGGGGCGCTGCGCTCGGCCGCTCCGTCATCACCCGGGGCGACCACGCGCGCCTGTCCGACCTGCGGCCGAAGGACCGGCGCGACCCGCTCGCGTTCCGCACCCCCTCGCTGCCGGCGGCTCCGCGCGGCATTCCCGGCGGTCTGCTGCGACCGTCCACCGTGGGAGTGTTCAACGAATTGTGGTTCCGCCGGGCCCCGCGCGAGCGCCGCGGCGAACTCCAGTCGATCCCGGCCTTCTTCCACCCGCTGGACGGGTTGCCGGAGTGGAACCGGATCTACGGTCGGCCCGGGTTCGTGCAGTACCAGTTCGTGGTCGGTCCGGAGCGTGCGGACGTGCTGCGCGCGATCGTACGGCGGATCAGCGAGCGCAAGTACCCGGCGTTCCTGGCGGTGCTCAAGCGGTTCGGGCCCGGCGGCTCCGGCTGGCTGTCCTTCCCGCGGGAGGGCTGGACCCTCGCGCTCGACATCCCCGCCGGCCTGCCCGGCCTCGACCGCTTCCTCGACGCCCTGGACGAGACGGTCGCGGACGCCGGCGGCCGGGTCTACCTCGCCAAGGACTCCCGGCTGCGGCCGGAACTGCTCGGTGCGATGTACCCGCGGCTGGCCGACTTCCGGCGGCTGCGCTCCGAGGTCGACCCGGACGGCGTCCTGGTGTCCGACCTGGCCCGCCGGCTGGACCTCTGAACCCCGCCGCCGGACCTCTGACCCCTGATCAGGAGTACCCCGTCATGCAGTACCCCGTCATGCAGGAGTGCCCGTCATGAAGGACGCGTTCGGCGCCCCCCAGTCCCTGCTCGTCCTCGGCGGATCGTCCGACATCGGCCGGGCCGTCGCCCGCTGGCTGGTCGCGCGCCGCACCCGCCGCGTCCACCTCGCCGGCCGTGCGTCCGACCGGCTGCGGGAGGCGGCGGCCGAACTGACCGGGCTGGGCGCGGAGGTGACCGTCGTCCCCTTCGACGCCGCCCGGCCGGAGACGCACGAGGAGGCGCTCGGCAAGGTGTTCGCCGAGGGCGACGTGGACTGCGTGCTGATGGCCTTCGGCGTCCTCGGCGACCAGGAGCGCGACGAGGCCGACCCGGCCGCCGCCTCCCGCGTGGCGCAGGTCAACTTCACCGGCGCGGTGTCGGCGGGGCTGGTCTGCGGGAACGCGCTGCGCGCGCAGGGCCACGGCTCCCTGGTGGTGCTGTCGTCGGTGGCGGGCGAGCGGGCCCGGCGCTCCAACTTCATCTACGGCTCGTCGAAGGCCGGGCTGGACGCCTTCGCCCAGGGACTCGGCGACGCGCTGCACGGCTACGGGGTGCACGTGATGGTCGTCCGCCCGGGCTTCGTCCGGACCCGGATGACCGCGGGCATGAAGGAGGCTCCGCTCGCCACGACCGCCGAAGCGGTGGCCGAGGCGGTCGTGGCGGGCCTGCGGCGGCGCAGCGAGACGGTGTGGGTACCGGGCGCGCTGCGCCTGGTCATGTCGGGGATGCGCCACCTGCCGCGCCCGCTGTTCCGCCGTATCCCCCTCTGACAGGGGCCGATCCGGGCGGGCCGGACCCCGCACCCCGGGTGCGGCGCGATACGGCCCGCCCCCGCGCCGCGGGACGCGGACGCGGGGCGACGGCTCGGGGCCGGCCGGCCGCGCCCGCGAGGGCGGGCCGGCCGTGCGGCGGGCGGGGACGGCGGGCGGTGCTCAGCCCACGGCGCCGGGCTGGTTCAGCTCCCGGGCGAAGTCCAGCCACATCTGGGCGACCTGGTGGGCGAGCTGCTTCATGTGGTTCGTGCAGTGCGGCGGCACCACCTCGACGAGGTCGTTGAGGTCGCGGGCCCCCGTGGTGCAGGACTGGAGCAGCACCAGCAGCCGTCGCCCCGTGTCGTGCTGGCGCAGCGACGGGTCCCGGGCCAGTTTCGTCAGCAGCATCGCCGCCGCGTTCACGGCCATCGGGTCGGCGGGCGCGCCCGGCCGGGAGGGGTGCGGCTGCCGCGTCGGACGGGCGGCGCCGGCCGGGCGCGCCCACTCGGCCGGGGCGGACGCCGGTGCCCGGCCCGGACCGCCGGTGCGGCTCGCGGGTTCGGCGCCGCGCCGCGCGGACCGCCGGTCCGCGGGGCCGACGCGGTCCCGGTCCCGGCCGGCCGCCTGCCGACCGGGCACGGGGCCGAGTCCGGCGTTCAGCCGCTTGCGCACGTCGCTGACCGTCGCCGGCGAGACGCCCGCCATCCGGGCCAGTTCGCGCAGCGAGGCGTGCGGGTGCTCGGCCAGCAGCTCGGCCGCGCGCAGCCGGCCGGCCGCGCCGTTGACCGGCCGCACCCGGCCGTCCCGGCCGACCCGGGCCTCCACGGCGGGCGCCTGGTCGTCGGAGCGGCCGCGCAGCGCGGCCACGGTCTTCGCGCCGAGCCCGGCGATCTGGGCGATCGCGCGGTCGGACAGGTGCGGGTGGGAGGCGATGATGCGCTTGGCCGCGGCCCGCCGGCCCGTCTGGGAGAGCGGATAGCCATGGCCGACGTGGTCCCGCACGGCGTACAGGAACGCTTCCTCGCTGGTTCCGTCGAAGAGTTCCGCTTCCCTTTCGAGAAGCCCCGCCGCCATCAGGCCATGGGTGTTTGACATGTCCGCGATCCCCCGATCGTAGATTGCGCGTACACCAGCGTCCAGGCGGCGTTGTGCGCGGCCCGGCGCTGTGGGCTCCCGTCGTGCGGCGGGAGCAGATCTCGTACCGGCGTGAAGTTTATGTACGCCGGGCGAGCCCGGATACTCATGCTCCGGTACTAGTACCGGTGCGTTCAAGATCTCATACCGCAACTCGACCCTCGAACGGCGGACTTCAGCACCGGCACCGACCGTAGACTCTGCTTGTCGGCACGTACGCCGTCATCCGGCGGATACGCCGTCATCCGGCCCGCACGCAGCCGCCCGGCTCGTCGGCTGCCGACGGGTCGGCGTGCGCCGCGTCGGCGCTCTTCCGCGCCGGTGGCACGAGTCGCCCGTCGCCCGTCCGGCTTCGGAGCGGGCTCCGATGGGAGGAATTGATCCGTGTCCGCGACCGAGGTCCTGCTCGTCGTCGGCATCGTCGCCTACGTCATCTTCCGGCAGGTACAGGGGGAGTTGCTGCGCGCGAAGCGCGCGGTGGTGCTGCCCCTGGTACTCACCGTGGTGGGCTTCACCGACCTGCACCTGGCGCACGCCCATCTCCAGGCCGTCGACATCACCTGCCTGATCATCGGCACCGCGGGCTCGGCGCTGATCGGCTGCGCCTTCGGTGCCTGCACCCGGCTGGAGTCCCGGGGCGGCTATCTGTGGGCCCAACTCCCGATGCGCTGGCTGTGGTTGTGGGCGGCGCTGATCGGCTGGCGGCTGGTCGTGATGGCGGTGGCGGGTTCGATGGACGCGCACATCGCCGCGTCCACCTCGACGCTGCTCTTCAGCCTGGGCGTGAACCGTCTCGGCCAGGCCGCGGTCATCGTGCCGCGCGCCATGGCGATGGGCATCCCCTTCGCCCCGGAGGGCGGTGGCGGCGGCGGCCTGCTGTCCGACCTGCTCGGCGGCGCGGCGAACGGCGGTGCCCCCGGCGGGGGTTACGACCGGGACCGGTACGCACGCGACCGCTACGAGCAGGAGCGCTACGACCGCGAGCGCGCGGACCGGGAGCGCGACGACCGCGAGCGGTACGACCGCGAGCGCGCCGCGTCGTACGACCGCGACCGCTACGAGCGGGACCGGTACGACCGTGACCGCTACGAACCGGACCGGGACCGTTACGACCGGGAGCGGTACGACCGGGGCCGCGACGGCGACCGCGGGCGCGGCGGCCGCGGCGGCGGCCTGCTGGACGGCGGGGGGCTCCTCGGCGGCGGCGGCCTGCTCGGCGGTGACCGGGGGCGCGGCCGGCGCGACCGGGGCCGGTTCCGCGACCGGTAGGAGCGGGGGGGCGGGTTCGGGCCCGCGTCACGTGGGCCCGCCAGTGACACAGGTCGTACGGTCCGACCGCGATCCGTGAACACCGGGGCCGCTACGCGGTAGCCTCGGCTTGGGCGTTCGGGGCAGCACGCGGATCGGTCCGCCGAGCTGCCAACTCCCCCTACCCGAGCCCGGAGAGAGCGAGCGATGAAGCCCGTGCCCGGCGGACCTGTGCGCATCGTGGTCGCCGACGACCAGGCGAGCGTGCGCGAGGGGCTGGTGGCCCTCCTCGGCGCGCTCCCCGAGATCGACGTGGTGGCGTCCGCCGCCGACGGCCGGGAGGCCGTGGCGAAGGTCGCCGAGCACCGGCCGGACGCGATCCTGCTCGACCTGCACATGCCCGGGCTCGGCGGCATCGAGGCGACCCGGATCCTCACGGCGGACCATCCCGAGGTGGCGGTCGTCGTGCTCACCAGCTACCTCGACGACGCCTCGCTGCTCGAAGCGCTGCGGGCCGGCGCGCGCAGCTACCTCACGAAGGACGCGGACCGCACCGACATCGCCCACGCCCTGACGGCGGCCGCCGACGGGCTCGCCGTGTTCGATCCGCGCGTGCAGGCGGCGCTCCTCGACGTCGCGTCGGGCGGCGTCCCGGCGCAGCCGGCCCCGGTGCCCGCCGCCGGGGAACCGGTGCTGACCGACAGCCTGACGCGGCGCGAGGCGGAGATCCTGACGCTGATCGCGCAGGGGCTGACCAATCCGGAGATCGCCGACCGGCTCTTCCTGAGCAAGCACACCGTGAAGTCGCACATCAACCGGATCTTCCTCAAGACCGGTTCCCGTGACCGCGCCGCGGCGAGGAGCTACGCCCGCCGCCGCGGCCTCGTCTAGGACCTGTCCGGCGGGGCTTCCCAGGGGCCCCGGGGGGCCTTCCTCCGGCGTCCACTGGCGATCCCTCCGCCGTGCCCGGCCGGTCAGATCCTGGCGAGCGTCAGGCCGTACAGCGCCGCCCACACCGCCGCGGTCACCAGTAGCGGGCGGTCGCGCAGGACGACGTCCTCGGGCGCGCCGGCCTCGCCGCGGTCGGCGAACATCGCGTAGCGCAGCACCCCGAGCACGAAGGGGATGATGGACAGCTGCCGCCACAGCAGGGTGTCCCGGGGCAGCGCGGGCGGTGCCTCCAGGGCCCACAGGCAGTAGCTCAACACCGCGACGGCAGCCGCGAGTTGCCACACGAAGCGCAGGTAGCCGGCGGTGTAGGAGGCGAGCAGGGCGCGGCTGCGGGCCGCGTCGCCGCGCAGGGCGGTCAGCTCCGAGTAGCGCTTGGCGGAGACCATCAGCAGTGCGCCGAAGCCCGTGGTGATCAGGAACCAGCGGGACAGCGGGACGCCGGTCGCCGGTCCGCCGATCGCCGCGCGCATCAGGAACCCGGTGGTGACCACCACGAGGTCCACCACCTGTACGTGCTTCAGCCGGAAGCAGTACAGCAGTTGCATGACCACGTAGGCGGCCAGCACCAGTGCCGTCGGGGCGTTGCAGAGCAGGGCGGTGGCGAGGGGGGCGGCGGCCGCCAGGGCGCCCCCGGCCCCGTAGGCGAGCGGCACCGGCACCCGGCCGGCGGCCACCGGGCGGTGGCGCTTGGTCGGGTGGGCGCGGTCGGCCTCGACGTCCTGCGCGTCGTTGACGAGGTAGACGGCCGAGGAGGCCACGCAGAACAGCGCGAACGTCTCGACGAGGTGCAGCAGCACGCCCGTGCTGAAGGTCCGCCCGGCGGCGGTGGGTGCCGCGAGCACGAGGACGTTCTTCACCCACTGCCGGGGGCGGGCGGTGCGCAGCAGCCCGGTCAGCGGGGAGTTGCGCACGAACCGCTGGCCCGGCCGGGCCGGGTGGTCGAGTGCCGCGGTGGTCCTGGGCTCAGCCATGGCGCGCCTCGCCCGTCGCCCAGGTTCGGCCGAGGGTCGCGGCGACCGCGCCGAACGCGGCACCGGCGAGGACGTCCGAGGGGTAGTGGACGCCGACGACCAGCCGCGAGGCGCACATCCCCAGGGCCGCCGCCGCCACGGCGGGCGGGCAGGGCGCCAGGGAGCGGAAGGCGACCGCCGCGGCCGCCGCGGAGGCGGCGTGCGAGCTGGGGAAGCTGTGGCGTCCGGCGGTGCGGACCAGCGGGCCGCCCGGCGGTTCGGGCCGGGGCCGGCGGACGATCCGCTTGACCGCCATGCTGCCCAGGTGCGCGCCGGCCACCAGCGCGGTGGCGCGCAGCCACGGGCCGCGCCGGTGCGGGTCGAGGGCGGCCGCGGCCAGGCCGGCGGCGAGCCACACGGCGCCGTGGTCGCCTGCCGTGGACAGCCCGCGGGCGGCCCGGGCCACCGGCGATACGTCGCCGAGCGCGCGGGCGGCCGCGAGCAGGCGGCGGTCGGCCGCGGCGAGCGGCCGGCGCGGGTCGTCCGCCGGGCCCGGCGCGGGCCCCGGCCCTGACACTTCCATCGCGTGCGCTCCTTCGGGGGTTCGTCGTGCGCGGATGCCCGGAGGCGGTCGGGACGGGCCCGCCCGGCGCGGAGCCGGGGAGGGGGCCGGTGGAGCGTGGTGGCCTGGAAGGGCCGAGGCAGGGGTGACGGGGGTCGAAACGTCGTGGGATCAGGACGTCGTGGGGTCGGCGCGTCGGCCGGCTCGGCCGCCGCGCTCCGGTCCACGGGTCCCGGTGCGCGGGGGCTCCGCCCAACGGGGCCCGGGCGCACGGGAGTCGGCGGCGGTACGGGTGGACCGGTGCCCGCCCGGACCGCCGCCGCGCCCGGTCATGTCGCGTAGTGCAGCAGCGACTTCCACAGCTCGCCCCACGGCTCGCGCGGGTCGGTGCACACGTAGATGTGGCCGCCGTACTCCTTGTTGTGGATGTCGTAGGGGTTGCTGAGTCGGCCGACCTCGCGGACGCTGCCGAAGTCCTTGCGCAGGTCGGCCGCGTAGCCCTTCCCGCCGACCGGCCCGGGCACGACGGCCAGCACCGTGGTCGCCTTCGGGTTGCCCGGCCCCCACCACCAGTTGGTGTTCTGGGCGCTCACCGCCGTCGGCAGGTCCCTGCCGAGGTGGTTGATGGCGCCGGCCTCGCCGTCGTTCTGCGTGTAGATCACGGCGGAGGCGCGCTGCTCGGCCGGCAGGTCGTGCCACGCGGTGTCGACCGACGCCACGAGCTGCGGCCAGCCGACGGTGTCTCCGAGGTTGCGGTTGACGCCGTAGGTCCATCCGATGTCGTTCACCGGCAGCAGCGGCAGGCCCACGACGAGCATCAGCGCGGTGGTCACCACGGAGGCGGCGGTCAGCACGATGCGCCGTCGGCGCACCTCCAGCCAGCCGTCGAGGGCGACGGCGCCGGCGGCGAGCAGGAAGACGTACGCGCCGGCCAGGTAGTAGATGCGTGCCCCGGTGGTGGCGGCGAACAGCACGAACAGGATGGCGTACGACCAGATCAGCGCCTTCCACATCGGGTTGCCGCTGCGCCACATGTGGCGCACGCCGACCATCCACACCCACAGCAGGGCGAGGGTCACCAGCAGCAGTTGCCCGATGATCCAGGTGGAGATGTTGCCGGCGCCGCCGTTCTGCTGGTTGAGGGTGTGGGTGAAGGTGAGGCCGGCCCAGTCGTGCCGGGTCTGCCACCACAGGTCGGGGAGGGCGAAGAGCACCGTGATCACGCCGCCGGCCAGAGCCCAGCGGTTGAGCACGAGGGAGCGGCCGCCGGTGATCAGCAGCCCGATGACGAGGGTGAGGGCGAAGGAGGCGATGAGCCGGCTGTCGGTCATGCCGAGGCCGAGCACCACTCCCCCGGCCAGCCACCAGCGCTGCTCGCCGGTGCGCTCGACCTTCAGGGCCACCAGCGCGAACGCGGCCCAGGCGAGCAGGTCGTAGGAGGTGGTGTTGGCGACGTGGGCGCTGGAGAGCAGCACCGGCATGGTGCCGACACCGAGCGCGGTGACGAACTGGGCGCGGCGGGTGCCCCCGAACTCGCGTGCGGTCAGGCCGCCGACCAGTACGGTGGCCGCCGCGGCGAGCGCCGGAAGGACGCGGATCGCGGTGACCGAGGTGCCGAACAAGGCCACCTCCACCCGCATGAGCAGCGGCGCCAGCGCGGGCTGGTCGACGTAGCTGGCGGACAGGTGGTGCAGGGTGTCCAGGAAGTACAGCTCGTCGACGAAGTAGCCGTAGCGGCTCGCGAGCCCCAGGAGCAGGGCGAAGACGGCCACGGAGACCCAGACGACCCGCCGGTCGAGTGCTTCGGGCTCGCGCCTGCCGGTGGCCGGACCGGCCGCCCGCGGGCCGGCGTCACGCGGTGCCGCGGTCTCGGGCGGCGGGGCGTCGGGCAGGGCGGTCGCCGTCGCCACGGACTGCGCGGCCGCGGCCGCAGCCGACGGCGGCGCGCTCTCGGGCGGCGCGGTCGGCTGGGCCGTCGCCGGCCGCGGTGCGGGTTCCTCCCGCGGCGGCGACTGCGGGGCATCGGATGTCGGCATCGAGCACCTTTCTTGTGGGACCTCCGTCCGGTCCACCGACTGGCCGGCGTGCAGGTGGTGGTAGGCACCGCGCCGGGCCAGGAGTTCGTCGTGCGTGCCCTGCTCGACGACGCGGCCCGCGTCGATGACGACGATGAGGTCCGCGTCGCGCACCGTGGACAGCCGGTGCGCGATGACGAAGCCAGTCCGGCCGTGCCGGAGCTTGTCCATCGCGTCGCGGATCATCGCCTCGGTGCTGAGGTCCACGCTGCTGGTCGCCTCGTCGAGGATGAGCACCCCCGGGTCGGCGAGGAACGCCCGGGCGATGGTGAGCAGTTGGCGCTGTCCGGCGGAGAGCACCGACGCGTCCTCGTCGAGGGCGGTGTCGTAGCCGTCGGGCAGCGAGCCGACGAAGTCGTCGACGTGGGCGGACCTCGCCGCGGCCACGATCTCCTCGCGTGTCGCGTCGCGGCGGCCGTAGCCGATGTTCTCCGCGATGGTGCCGGCGAACAGCCAGGTGTCCTGGAGCACCATGCCGAAGCGCCGCCGGACCTGTTCCCTCGTCAGGTCCCGGTAGTCGGTGCCGTCCAGCAGGATGCTGCCGCCGTCGGCCTCGTAGAAGCGCATCAGCAGGTTGACCAGGGTGGTCTTGCCGGCGCCGGTCGGGCCGACGATCGCGACGGTGGTGCCGGGCTCGGCGACCAGGCTGAGGTCCTCGATCAGCGGCCGGTCCGGCTCGTAGCGGAAGGACACGCCGCGCAGTTCCACCCGGTGGCCGCCGGGGCCGCGGCCCGGGCCGTACGGCTCGGTGGGCCGCGCGGTGGCGGTGCCGGTGGCGGGCTCCTCGGGCTCGTCGAGCAGTTCGAGGACGCGGGCCGCGGACGCCTGCCCGGACTGGATCAGGCCGACCTGTCCGGCGACCTGGGCGACCGGCAGGGTGAAGCGCCGGGAGAACTGGATGAACGCCTGGACCACGCCGAGCGAGATCGCGCCGGTGCTCACCCGGTAGCCGCCGAGCACCGCGATCACCACGTAGTTGAGGTTGCCGACGAACAGCACCGTGGGCAGCGTCAGCCCGGACAGGTACTGGCCGCGGAACCCCGCCTCGCGCAGCGCGTCGTTACGGCGCCCGAACTCGGCGATCCGCACCGCCCGCCGCCCGAAGGCGAGGACCAGTGCGTGCCCGGTGTGCCCCTCCTCGACCAGCGCGTTCAGCTCGCCGGTGAGCTTCCACTGCCGGGCGAACCAGGTGGCCGCGCGCCGCGCGAGCGCGAGCAGGGCCGCGATCAGCAGCGGGATGCTCACCAGGGAGGCGACGGCCAGCACCGGGGAGAGCCAGAACATCACGCCCAGCAGCCCGAGCACCGTCAGCACCGAGGTGAGCAGCGGGCTCGGGCCCTCCTGGAGGGCGGTGGTGACGTTGTCGATGTCGTTGGTGACGCGGCTGAGGATCTCGCCGTGCGGGTGGCGGTCGAAGTAGCGCAGCGGCAGCCGGTGGAGCTTGGCCGTGACCGCCTCGCGCAGGCGGTGCACCACCCGCATGGCGACCCCGGCCATCAGGTGGTTCTGGGCCCAGCCCAGCAGCGCGCCGAGCAGGAACACGCCCGCCGCCGCCAGCAGCACCCGGCCGAGCCGGCCGAGGTCCACCGGGGCGCCGGGCACCACGTCCATCGTCGCGGCCATCGCGGCGAGGTGGTCGTGGCCGTGGGCGCGCAGGTCGGCGACCGCCCGGGCCTTGCTCTGCCCAGCGGGCAGGCGGGCGCCGATCACGCCGCTGAAGAGGATGTTCGTGGCGGTGCCGAGCAGGATCGGGCCGGCCACGAGGCAGGCGACCGAGCCGGTGCCGAAGAGGGCGACGAGGAACAGCCGGAGGCGTTCGCCGGCCAGGAGGACGGAGCGGACCGACCGCCCCGAGGTGCCGGGCGCGGGGGCGGCGGGGAGGTCGGGGCGGCCGTCGTCGCCTCCTGCACGCTCAGGGCTGCCCGTGCTCCCGGCCGCCCCCACGGAGGTGGCGGGTACGCCGGAGGTGGCGGGTACGGTCGGGCCCTCGGGCAGGGGCGGGAGGCCGGCGGGGGTGTCCGGGGCCGCGGCGCCTCCGGCCGGGGTGTTCACGCGGCGGCCCCGGCGTCCGGCTGCGCCATGACGATCTCCCGGTACGGCGCGCAGCTCTCGATCAGCCGGGCGTGGCTGCCGTGTCCCGCGACCGTGCCGTTGTCCAGCACCACGATGTCGTCGGCGGCCGTGATGGTGGCCGCGCGCTGCGTCGTGACCAGCACGGCCGCGTCGCCGGTCTCGGCCCGCAGGGCGGCGCGCAGCCGCGCCTCGGTGGCCGGGTCGAGCGCGGAGAAGCAGTCGTCGAAGACGTACAGGCGGGGCCGGCGCAGCAGCGCGCGGGCGATGGCCAGCCGCTGGCGCTGCCCGCCGGAGACGTTGCGCCCGCCCTGCTCGATCGGCGCGTCGAGCCCGCCGGGCATGGCGGCGACGAACTCCAGGGCCTGGGCGACCTCAAGGGCGTGCCACAGTTGCTCGTCGGTGGCGTCGGGCCGGGCCATCCGCAGGTTCTCCGCGACGCTGCCGGCGAACAGGAACGCGGTCTGCGGCACCAGGCCGATCCCGGCCCACAGCTCCTCGGCGGCCTGCTGCCGGACGTCGGTGCCGTTCACCGCGACGGTGCCGCCGGTCGCCTCGCAGAACCGCAGGACGAGGTGGAGCAGGGTGGTCTTGCCGCTGCCGGTACGGCCGACGACGGCGGTGGTGCGCCCGGGGCGGATCGTGAGGGTCAGACCGGTGAGCGCGGGACGCCGGGCGCCGGGGTAGCCGAAGGACACGTCGCGGAACTCCACGGTGCCGGTGGCCGTCGCGGGCGTGACCGGCCGGGCCGGGTCGGCGGTGCCTGGGCGCGCCTCGATCACCTCGGTGATCCGCTCGGCGCCGGCCACCGCCCGGGGCAGCAGGATGACGACGCTGACCCCGATCCCCATGTAGAGCAGCACCTGGAGGATGTAGACCTGAAAGGCCGTCAGATCGCCGACGGACATCGTGCCCGAGCCGACCAGCCGGCCGCCGAACCAGGTCAGGGCGACGCTGGTCAGGTTGACCAGGCCGAGCACCGCGGGGAGCACCACGGCGAAGACCCGGTTGGCGCGCAGCGCGGTGCGGGTCATGTCGTCGTTGACCTCGCGGTGGCGCGCGGCCTCGTCGCCGGTGCGCAGGAAGGCGCGGACGACGCGGGCGCCGGTGATCTGCTCGCGCACCAGCCGGTTCAGCCGGTCGATCTTGTCCTGCACCGACCGGAAGAGCGGCACCACCAGCAGCAGCATGATCCCGACGATCACCGCCATGACCAGCAGCGTCGCCACCACCAGCAGCGACAGCCGGGGGCCGTACCAGACGGCCATCACCAGGGCGCCGGCACCGGTGGCCACCGACAGGAGCAGGAGGTTGAGCGCCATCTGCAGGAAGAGCTGCACCTGCTGCACGTCGTTGACGTTGCGGGTGACCAGTGTGGGGATGCCGAAACGGCCCAGTTCCTGCTCGGACAGCGCCAGCACCCGCCGGTAGACGGTCTCGCGCACCGACGCGCCGACCGCCATGGACACCCGCGACGCGACGTGGACGGCGAGGGACGCGGCGAGGCTGACCGCGAGCGCGACGGCGAGCATCACCGCGCCCGCGCGCCAGATGTGGCCGCCGTCCCCCACCAGCACGCCGTCGTCGATGATGTCGGCGTTGAGGCCGGGAAGGTAGAGGTTGCCGGCGACCTGGACCGCGACCAGCGCGACGATCAGCGCGAGGCCGCGCGCGTGCGGCCGGAGGAACCCGCGCAGCAGCCGGACCACGGCCATGGCAGACGTCTCCTTCCGCAGTCCGCGAACGCCGCAGGGCAGCGCTCGTCCACGTCGCGATCCACATGCGAGAGGGGGCGAACAGCCGTAGGAGTGCCGTTACCCGGCGATCGATCCCGCGCCGCGCCCCTGCCCGACCGGGCGCACTGATCGTACGATGACCTGCCCTGATCTGGCCCCGTGTTCAACCGCTGCCGCGTCGGCGGTCGGACGGGTGCCGCTGCCGCGCGGGTCCGGGGGCCGCGCCGTCGCGGGGTGCGGCACGGTCCCGGACATTCGAAGTTCAACTGCGGCGCCACGGCGGCCCGGTGGCACGGCCGTGAGCTGCGCGGTCCGCTCCGATCCGCACGCGGGGGCGATGATCTCCGGCCAACTGCCGGGTGTGCCGCCGTCCACCGCCTTGTTATCTTGCGGCGGACAGCCGAACCCGACGATGGAGCAGCATGTCATCCGTGGAAAATCAATGGTGCCGCCGCTACGTGCCCGCACAGGCCCCCACCGCGCGCCTCGTCTGCCTCCCGCACGCGGGTGGGTCGGCGCCCTACTTCCGCCCGGTGTCGCTGGCGCTCGGCAAGGAGTTCGACGTCGTCGCCGTGCAGTACCCGGGCCGCCAGGACCGCCGCAGCGAGCCGCCGATCACCGAGATGTCCGTGCTCGCCGACCGGGTGGCGGAGATCCTGGCGGCGGAGGACGATCTTCCGTTGACGCTGTTCGGCCACAGCCTCGGCGCCATCCTCGCGTTCGAGGTGGCCCGCCGGCTGGAGGCGGGCGGGCGGCCGCCGGCCCGGATCGTCGCGTCCGGGCGCCGCGGGCCGTCCACCCACCGGGACGAGGCGCTGCACCGGCTCGACGACGCCGGTCTGATCGCCGAACTGCGGGCGGGCGAGGGCACCGTGTCCGTCCTGCTTGAAGACGAGGAGCTGATGCGGGCCGCGCTGCCGGCGCTGCGCGCCGACTACCAGGTCGCCGAGCTCTACGGCTGCGACCCGTCGGTGACCGTGAGCAGCCCCATCACCGTGCTGACCGGCGACAACGATCCCAAGACCACGCTGGACGAGGCCAGGACGTGGGAGGCGCACACCACCGGCGGCTTCGAGTTCGAGGTGTACCCGGGCGGGCACTTCTTCCTCAGCCAGCACATCGCACCGATCATCGCGCTGCTGCGCGGGCACCTGAGCGGGCGCTCCGCCCCGGTGCAGTAGTCGCGGCACGCGACGGCGCCCGGGATGTCCGGGCACGGGCCGCGGCCCGCGTGCCTCCTTCGGGAGGTCGCGGGCCGCGGCCCTTCCTGCTGTCCCTGCCGCTCGGGCCCGGGCGGCCTACGGGTGCGCCACGACCACGGCGGTGGCCGCGATGCCGTCGCGCACCAGCCACCGGCCGGTGAACCCGTCCAGTTGCCGGCCGCCGACCGTCGGTCCGGGAACGAGCAGCCGCGCCGTGAACCCGCCGTCCTCACGGAGTGTCACATGGGCTTCCTCGAAGCCGAGCCAGCGCCGGGTGAGCGGGAACCACGCCTTGTAGACGGCCTCCTTGGCGCAGAACAGCAGCCGGTCCCAGGGAACGTCGGGGCGGGTGCGCGCGAGCGCGTCGAGCCGCCCGTGCTCCGCCTCGATGGTCACCACGTCGAACACGCCCTGCGGCAGCGGGAGGGCCGGCTCGGCGTCGATGCCGAGCGACGCGACCTCCGTGCCGGGCGCGACGGTCGCGGCCCGGTACCCGTCGCAGTGGGTCATGCTCCCGACCACACCGGACGGCCAGCTCGGCGCGCCGCGCTCGCCGGGGACGAACGGCACCGGGCCGTACCCGAGCCCGGCCAGCGCGCGCCGGGCGCAGAACCGTACGGTGGTGAACTCGCGGCGCCGCTTGTCGACCGCCTTCGCGATCGCCGCCTCCTCCTCGGGGAACAGCCGCGCCTCGGGGTGCCGCTCACCGTCCAGGACGTCGCCGAACAGGTCCACCGACACCGCGCAGGACGGCAGCAGGTCCCGTATCAGCCCGGCGGGCGCCGGTGCGGGGGCACTGGCGGGCGCCGGTGCGGGGGCGGGCTGCGGTCCGGGAGGGGCGGCCGGCGGCCGCGCGATGTCGTCCATGGCGTCCTAGAACTCCAACTCGTTGTCGATGAGGTCGAATATCTCCTCGTCGGTGGCCTCGGCGAGCTTCCTCGCCCGAGCGGCGTCGGCGGCCGCGGACCCGTTCGCCGGCCCGCCTCCCGCCTCGGCGCTCCCGCCCCGCAGGCTCTGGACGATCGCCTCCAGACGTGTCACCAGTGCGGACCTGCCCTCCCCGTCGTCTCCGTCCGCGTCGAGCCCGCCGAGCCCGTCGGCCCCGCCGGTCGCCGCGAGCACCGCCTCCAACCGGTCGAGTTCCCGGAGCGCGGAGGTGTAGCCCGCGGCGGTCTCCTGCCGTACCAGCTTGCCCCGCAGGTGTGCGGCCAGCGCGACCGGGGTGGGGAAGTCGAAGACCAGCGTGGAGGGCAGCCGCAGACCCGCGGCGGCGTTGAGCCGGTTCCGCAGCTCGACGGCGGCCAGCGAGTCGAAGCCGGCCTCGCGGAACGTCAGGTCCGGCCGTACGGCGTCCGGTGAACCGTGGCCGAGCACGGGCGCCGCGTGTGCCAGGACCAGGTCGAGCAGGAGCTTGTCCTGTTCGGCCGGGGACAGCGGCGCGATCCGCTGCGCCAGCGTCAGGGCCGCGCCGTCCTCGCCTCCGGGGCCGCCTCCGGTGCCGGCCGCGGCGCCCGCCCGGTGCGCGCCGCCGGCGGAGGGCCGCACCGCGCCGCCCGCGAGGCCGCGCCAGACCGCCGGGACCTGCTCGCCGCGCGCCGCCGCGGCACGCACACCCGCGACATCCAACACGGCCGGGACGAGCAGGGGTTCGTCGCGGCCGAGGGCGGCGTCCAGGAGCGCGAGGCCGTCGTCGGTGCTCATCGCCTTGATGCCGTCGCGGCCGATCCGGCCCTTGTCACCGGCGTCCAGGTGCCCGGTCATGCCGCTCGCCTCGGCCCAGAAGCCCCAGGCCAGGGACGCCCCGGGCAGGCCGTCCGCGCGGCGCCGGGCGGCGAGGCCGTCCAGGTAGGCGTTGGCGGCGGCGTAGTTGCCCTGACCGGGACCGCCGAAGGTGGCGGCGGCCGACGAGAACAGCACGAACGCGTCCAGGTCCAGGTCGAGTTCAGCCGTGAGCTCGTGCAGGTTCCACGCCGCGTCCGCCTTCGGACGCATCACCGCGTCCACCCGACCCGCGTCCAACGACGTGATCACCCCGTCGTCCAACACACCGACCGAGTGGAACACCGACGTCACCCGCGTCGCTTCGAGCAGACCCGCCAACGCGTTGCGGTCCGCCGCGTCACAGGCGACGACCCGACTGTCCGCACCCGCCGACGCCAACCCCGCCACCAACTCCGCCACCCCGGAAGCCGACGGACCCGAACGACTCACCAACACCGCCCGACCGGCACGCCCCGACTCGACCAGATGACGCGCCACCCGGCCACCGATCATCCCCGTCCCACCGGTCACCAGCACCGTCCCCGACGCCCGGGGAGCCACCGGAACCGTCAACACGATCTTCCCGACATGCCGCGCCTGGCTCATGAACCGCAACGCGTCCACCGCCCGCCGCACATCCCAACACCGCACCGGAGCAGGGCTCATGGCACCCTCCGCCAGCAGGGCACCCACCTCGCCGAGGATGTCGCCGATCCGGTCGGGGCCCGCCTCGCCGGTCTCGAACGGCACGTAGGTGACGCCGGGGTGGGCGGCCGCGACCTGCTCGGGCTCGCGGCGGTCGGTCTTGCCCATCTCCAGGAACACCCCGCCACCACGCAGCAACCGCAAAGAGGCGTCCGTCAACTCCCCCGCCAACGCGTTCAACACGATGTCCACGCCACCGCAGAACTTCTCCTCGAACCCCGCGTCCCGCGAGGAGGCGATGTGGTCGTCGCCGATGCCCATCGACGCCAGCACGCCCCACTTCCCCGGACTCGCCGTCGCGAACACCTCCAACCCCAGATGACGCGCGATCTGCACCGCCGCCATCCCCACCCCACCCGTCGCCGCATGGATCAACACCCGCTGCCCCGACCGCGCCCCCGCCAGATCCACCAACCCGTACCACGCCGTCGAGAACCCCACCGGCACGGCGGCGGCCCGGGCGTACGACCAGCCGTCCGGCATCGCGACCAGCGTCCTCGCGTCGACCACGACCCGGTCGGCGAAGCCGCCCGCGGCGATGCCCATCACCCGGTCCCCGACCGCCAACCCGTCGACGTCCGGCGCTGCTTCGGTCACCACACCTGCGACCTCACTGCCCAGCAACGCCGCGCCCGGATACATGCCCAGCGTGATGAGCACGTCGCGGAAGTTGACCCCCGCGGCACGCACCGCCACCCGCACCTCCCCCGGCGCGAGTGCCGCCCCGGCCTCCGGGTACCCGGCCACACCCAGACCCTCCAGCGTCCCCGGACGCTCCACCTCCACCCGCCACGCACCACCACCCTCCGGCAGCCGCAACCCCGCGTCAGGACGTACCAGGCGCCGCGCCAGCACCGCGTCACCCCGGACCGCCACCTCCGGCTCACCCGACGCCACGGCGGCCACCAGCGGTCCCACGCCGAGCGCGTCCCCGTCCGGCAGGTCCACCAGCACGAAACGATCCGGCTCCTCCGACTGCGCGGAACGCACCAACCCCCACACCGCGGCACCCGCCAGATCCACCACACCCTCACCCGGACCCGTCGACACCGCACCCCGCGTCACCACCACCAACCGCGACGACGACAACCCCACCGCACCCAACCACCCCTGCATCAAGCCCAGTACACCCGCCGTCACGCCACGAGCCGAACCCGGCCCCGCGGCCACCACCACCACATCCGGCACCCCCGCACCCGACCCCACCGCAGCCACCAACCCGCCAAGGTCCTCGTACACGGCAACGTCCGCGGCCACCTCCGCGTCCGCGATCCGGAGCACGTCCGGTCCGATCACGGCCACCGTCGCGGCATGCTCCTCCGCGGCCGCGGGCGGGGTGACCGGCGTCCACTCGACGCCGAACAGCCCGTCCCGCACCACGGGGGCGGCTGCGCCCAACGCGCCGGCGGCGACCGGCCGCAGCACCAGGGACTCCACCGACACCACCGGCGCACCGGTCGGGTCCGCTCCGAGCAGTGCCAGCCCGCCCGCACCGTCCGGGGACAGCCTCACCCGCAGCACGCTCGCGCCCGACGCGTGCAGATCGACCCCCGTCCACGCGAACGGCAACCGCACCTCGCCCGCCCGGCCCTCCGGCAGCACCAGGCCCGACAGGTGCAGCGCCGCGTCCAGCAGCGCCGGATGCACCCCGAACCCGCCCGCGTCCGAGACGGCCGCCTCCGGCAGCGCGACCTCGGCGAACACCTCGTCACCACGCCGCCAGGCCGCCCGCATGCCCTGGAACACCGGCCCGTACACGTATCCCTCGGCTGCCAGACGCGCGTACCAGCCGTCCACCGCGAGCGGCGTCGCGTCACGCGGCGGCCACACCACCAGATCGCCGAAGCCCGGGGCGGTCGCGGCGGCGGCCGACAGGATGCCGCTCGCGTGCCGGGTCCACGGCGCACCGGTGTCCGCGCCGGACGGTCGGCTGTGCACCTCGACACTGCGCACGCCGCCCTCGTCCGCCCCCACCACCACCTGCACCTGGACCGGGCCGTCCGGCAGCACGAGCGGTGCCTCCAGCGTCAGTTCGTCCAGCCGGCCGCACCCGACGGCCTCGCCGGCGGACACGGCCATCTCCACGAACGCGGTGCCCGGCAGCAGCGCCGTGTCGCCGACCGCGTGGTCGGCCAGCCACGACTGGCCGCGCAACGACAGCCGGCCCGTCGTCACCAGGCCGCCGTCCCCCACCAGCTCGACCGAAGCCAGCAGGAAAGGGTGGCCGAGGCTGCTCAGCCCGGCGGACGCCATGTCGCCCGCGCCCACGCCCGCCTTCGGCCAGTAGCGCTGGTGCTGGAAGGCGTACGTCGGCAGGTCCACCCGCTCGCCCGAACCGATCACCGCCGCCCAGTCCACTTCGACGCCCTGCACCCAGGCTTCGGCCATGGACGTCAACAGGCGCTCCGGTCCGCCCTCGTCACGCCGCAACGACCCCACCACGACCGGAGCGGCCACACCGGCGTCCTCCAACGTCGCCGTCACCGCACCGGTCAACACCGGGTGAGCCGACATCTCCACGAACACCCCGTGGCCCGCCTCCGCCAACGTGCGCACCGCCCGGTCGAACTCCACCGGCGCCCGCAGACTGTCGAACCAGTACCCGGCACCCAGATCCGCGGCACCCAGCCACTCCCCCGACATCGCCGACAACATCGGCACCCCCGACCCGTCGACCAAAGGCGCCACCTCATCGAGTGCCCGGACGATCTCCTCCCGCAGGCCGTCCACCTGAGCACTGTGCGAGGCGTAGTCCACCGGAAGCCGCCGCACCCGCACCCCCTCGCCCTCACACCCGGCGACCAACTCCCCCAGCGCCTCGGGATCACCACTCACCACGGTCGCCTCGGCACTGTTCACCACCGCCACCGACAACCGATCTCCGAACTCCGCGATCCGCTCCTTCACCTCCCCTGCGGACCGGGCGACGGACACCATGCCGCCCTTGCCCGCCAGCGCCCGCAACGCCAACGAACGCAACGCCACCACCCGCGCACCGTCCTCCACCGACAACAACCCCGCCACCACCGCCGCAGCAATCTCCCCCTGCGAATGCCCCACCACCGCATCCGGCCGTACTCCGGCCGCCTCCCACACCGCAGCCAACGACACCATCACCGCCCACAACACCGGCTGCACCACATCCACCCGCTCCAACGCCACCGCATCACCCAGCACCTCCTCCAACGACCACTCCACATAAGGCGCCAACGCCCCACCACACTCCGCGAACCGCGCCGCGAACACCGCTGAGGACATGAGCAGTTCACGCCCCATCCCCACCCACTGCGCACCCTGACCCGGAAACACGAACACCGAACGACCCACACCCACCGCCGGCACCACACCCACAGCGGTTCCCGCCGCCGGCTGTCCCGCCACCACAGCACCCAACCCGGCCAGACCACCGTCTCCCACCACCACCGCACGATGCGCGAACACCGACCGCGACACCGCCAACGACCACGCCACATCCCGCGCCGCCAACTCCGCCTTCGCCACCATCAGTTCACGCAACCGCCCCGCCTGCGCGCGCAACGCCCCCTCGGAACGCCCCGACACCACCCACGGCACCACACCCGACACCACCCCGGGAGCGGTTTCGGCCACCTCTGCCCCGGCCTCCGACGGCGCCTCCTCGATGATCACGTGTGCGTTCGTGCCACTGATCCCGAACGACGACACACCCGCCCGCCGCACCCGCTCACCGTTCGCGGGCCACTCCACCGCCTCGTCCAGCAGCCGCACGTCCCCCGCCGACCAGTCGATCCGCGACGACGGCTCCTCCGCGTACAGCGACCGCGGCAACTCGCCGTGCCGCAGCGCCAGCACCATCTTCATCACGCCGGCCACGCCCGCGGCCCACTGGGTGTGCCCGATGTTCGACTTCACCGAACCCAGCAGCAACGGACGGTCCTCGGGACGCCCCTGGCCGTAGGCCGCCATGAGCGCCTGCGCCTCGATCGGGTCACCGAGCTTCGTGCCGGTGCCGTGGGCCTCCACCACGTCCACCTGGTCGGCGGTCAGCCGCGCGTTCGCCAACGCGGAACGGATGACCCGCTGTTGGGACGGACCGTTCGGGGCCGTCAGGCCGTTCGACGCGCCGTCCTGGTTCACCGCGCTGCCGCGCACCACCGCCAGCACCGGGTGGCCGTTGCGCCGGGCGTCCGACAGCCGCTCGACGACGAGCATGCCCGCGCCCTCCGCGATACCCATGCCGTCGGCCGCCTCGGCGAACGCCTTGCTGCGGCCGTCGGGCGCCAGCCCGCGCTGCCGGGAGAAGTCGACCACGGTGTCGGGCACCGCGAGGACCGTGACGCCGCCGGCGAGGGCGAGCGAGCACTCGCCGTTGCGCAGCGCCTGGGTGGCCATGTGCAGGGCGACCAGCGAGGAGGAGCACGCCGTGTCGACGGTGCTCGCGGGGCCCTCCAGCCCCAGGGTGTAGGAGAGCCGGCCGGACAGCACGCTGGCCGCGGTGCCCGTCATCAGGTATCCCTCGGCGGCCGCGTCCTCCGGCAGATCCGCACCGTAGCCCGACGCCGCCCCGCCCACGAACACACCCGTCTGCGAACCCCGCAGACCGCCCGGATCAATACCCGACCGCTCCAACGCCTCCCACGCCACCTCCAACAACACCCGCTGCTGCGGATCCATCGCCAACGCCTCACGCGGAGCGATCCCGAAGAACCCCGCGTCAAAACCCCCCGCGTCCTCGACGAACCCACCCTCCCGCACATACGACCGACCCACCCGATCCGGATCCTCGTCGTACAGCGCCTCCAGGTCCCAGCCCCGGTCGTCGGGGAACGCGCCGATCACGTCCCGGCCCTCGGAGAGCACCGCCCAGAAGTCCTCCGGACTGTCCACACCGCCCGGCAGGCGACAGCCCAGGCCCACGATCGCCACCGGTTCGGGGGTTCCGTCGGCACCCGCCGCCGGCGCGCCGCCCGGAACCGCCGGCTCCGCAGCCGCAGTGGCCGTGTCGACCGTGTCACCGACCAGCGACACCCGCAGGAACCCCGCGAGCAGCACCGGCGTCGGATAGTCGAAGACCAACGTGGACGGCAACCGCAGACCCGCGGCCGCGTTCAACCGGTTGCGCAACTCGACCGCGGTCAACGAGTCGAAGCCGACGTCGCGGAAGGCGCGGTCGGGGCCGAGGGCGGTGCTCGCCGTGCCGAGGTTGAGGACGGCGGCGGCGTGCGCCATGACGAGGTCCAGCAGGGCCCGCTCCTGCTCGGCGACGGTCAGCCGGGCGAGTTGGTCCGCGAGGGTCCCGCCGGCCGCTGCTGCGGTGCCTCCGCCCGCACCACCGGCGGTCGGACGGGCCGGTCCGGTCGCGCCGGTGAGGGCGCGCCAGAGCGCCGGGACCTGCTCGCCGCGCGCCGCCGCGGCGCGCACGCCCGCGAGGTCCAGCACGGCCGGGACGAAGAGGGCCTCGTCCCGTTCGAGCGCGGCGTCCAGCAGGGCCAGCCCGTCGCCGTTGCTCATCGCGCCGATGCCGTCGCGGCCCAGCCGGTCCTTGTCGCCGGTGTCGAGGTGACCGGTCATGCCGCTCGCCTCGGCCCAGAAGCCCCACGCCAGCGAGACGGCGGGCAGGCCGTCGGCGCGGCGCCGGGCGGCGAGGCCGTCCAGGTAGGCGTTGGCGGCGGCGTAGTTGGCCTGACCGCCGGTGCCGAAGGTGGCGGCGGCGGACGAGAACAGCACGAACGCGTCCAGATCGAGGTCGAGTTCGGCCGTCAGCTCGTGCAGGTTCCACGCCGCGTCCGTCTTCGGACGCATCACCGCGTCCACCCGACCCGCGTCGAGCGACGTGATCACCCCGTCGTCCAACACCCCCACCGAATGGAACACCGACGTCACCGGACGATCCCCGGACAGCCCCCCGAGCAGACCCGCCAACGCCGTACGGTCCGCCGCGTCACACGCGACGACCCGACTGTCCGCACCCGCCGACGCCAACCCCGCCACCAACTCCGCCACCCCGGAAGCCGACGGACCCGAACGACTCACCAGCACCGCCTGACCGGCACGACCGGTCTCGACCAGATGACGCGCCACCCGGCCACCGATCATCCCCGTCCCACCGGTCACCAGCACCGTCCCGGAAGCGCGGACCGGCGCCGGAACCGTCAACACGATCTTCCCGACATGCCGCGCCTGGCTCATGAACCGCAACGCGTCCACCGCCCGCCGCACATCCCAACACCGCACCGGGACCCCCGCCAACACGCCGTCCACCAGGAGGCCGTTGACCTCGGCCAGGATCTCCCCGAGGCGTTCCGCGCCCGCCTCACCCGTGGAGAACGCACGGTAGCGGACTCCTTCGTACCGCGTGGCGATGTCCTCGGCGTCCCGTAGATCGGTCTTGCCCATCTCCAGGAACACCCCGCCACCACGCAGCAACCGCAGCGACGCGTCCGTCAACTCCCCCGCCAGCGCGTTCAACACGATGTCCACGCCACCGGAGAACTTCTCCTCGAACCCCGCGTCCCGCGACGACGCGATGTGCGCCTCGTCGATACCCATCGACGCCAGCACGCCCCACTTCCCCGGACTCGCCGTCGCGAACACCTCCAACCCCAGATGACGCGCGATCTGCACCGCCGCCATCCCCACCCCACCCGTCGCCGCATGAATCAGCACCCGCTGCCCCGACCGCGCCCCCGCCAGATCCACCAACCCGTACCACGCCGTCGAGAACCCCACCGGCACACCCGCCGCCCGCGCGAACGACCACCCCGCCGGAACCACCGCCAACGCCCGCGCGTCCACCGCGACGTGGTCGGCGAACCCGCCTTCCACGATGCCCATCACCCGGTCCCCGACCGCCCACCCGGTCACATCCGCGCCGACTTCGGCGACCACACCGGCGACCTCGCTGCCGATGCCGGCACCGGGCACCCGCGCCAGGTCCAACGCGACCGCGACGTCGCGGAAGTTGACCCCGGCGGCACGCACCGCGATCCGCACCTCACCGGGCTCCACGGTGTGTCCGCCGTCCGGGCGCTCCACGATCGCCAGCCCCTCCAGGGTGCCGGGCCGCTCCGCGTCCAGCCGCCAGCCCGTCGCACCGTCCCGCGCGGGCAGCACCAGGCCGCCCGCCGGGCGCACCAGGCGCCGCGCGAGCACCGCGTCACCCCGGACCGCCACCTCCGGCTCACCCGAGGCCACCGCATCCACCAGCACCCCGAGAGCCCCCGCCCCGAGACCAGGCGCATCGACCAGCACGAAACGCCCCGGCTCCTCCGACTGCGCGGAACGCACCAACCCCCACACCGCGGCACCCGCCAGATCCACCACACCCTCACCCGGACCCGTCGACACCGCACCCCGCGTCACCACCACCAACCGCGACGACGACAACCCCACCGCACCCAACCACCCCTGCACCACACCCAGCACACCCGCCGTCACCCCACGAGCCGAACCGACCCCCGCGGCGACCACCACCACGTCCGGCACCCCCGCACCCGACCCCACCGCAGCCACCAACGCCCCGAGATCGGCGTACCACGCCGCACCGTCCACCTCGTCCAGACCGGTGCCGACGACGGCGACCGAGGACGGGACCGGCTCCGTGGCGGCGGACGTCCGCACCCACTCGACCCCGTAGAGCCCGTCCCGCACCACGGGGGCGGCTCCGCCCAACGCGCCGGCGGCGACCGGCCGTAGCACCAGGGAATCCACCGAGACCACCGGCGAGCCGGCACCGTCGACCGCCACCAGCGCCAGACCCCCGGCGCCGTCGGAGGACAGCTTCACCCGCAGCACGCTCGCGCCGGACGCGTGCAGGTCCACGCCCGTCCAGGCGAACGGCAACCGCACCTCTCCCGCCCGGCCCTCCGGCAGCACCAGCTCGGACAGGTGCAGCGCCGCGTCCAGCAGCGCCGGATGCACCCCGAACCCGCCCGCGTCCGCGGCCGCCGCCTCCGGCAGCGCGACCTCGGCGAACACCTCGTCACCACGCCTCCAGGCCGCCCGCAGGCCCTGGAACACCGGCCCGTACGCGTAGCCCTGGGTCGCCATGTGGGCGTACCAGTCGTCCACGGCGAGCGGCGTCGCGTCACGCGGCGGCCACACTACCAGATCGCCGGAGGCCGGGGCGGACGCGGTGGCGGACAGGCTTCCGCCGGCGTGCCGGGTCCACGGCGCGTCGCCCTGCTCACCCGACGGACGACTGTGCACCTCCACCCCGCGCACGCCGGCCTCCTCCGCGCCGACCACCACCTGCACCTCGACCGCCGCGTCCCCCAGCAGCAGAGGCGCCTCCAGCATCAGCTCCTCCAGCCGGCCGCACCCCACCACGTCACCGGCCCGGACCGCCATCTCCACGAAGGCCGTCCCCGGCAACAACACCGCGCCGCCCACCGCGTGATCACCCAGCCACGGCTGCGC
Source organism: Streptomyces sp. SN-593 (assembly GCF_016756395.1). Lineage (NCBI taxonomy): Bacteria > Bacillati > Actinomycetota > Actinomycetes > Kitasatosporales > Streptomycetaceae > Actinacidiphila > Actinacidiphila reveromycinica. Next base: position 8,566,832 of record NZ_AP018365.1, on the reverse strand, counting down.
ACGCAACGACACCGCACCCGCCACCACCAGCCCCGCACCCGACGCCAACTCCACCGACGCCGACAGCAGCGGATGCCCCAACCCGCCGTCCGGGCGCGCCGTCAGCGGGCGCGGCCAGTACCGCTCGTGCTGGAAGGCGTACGTCGGCAATTCCACCCGCTCGCCCGAACCGACCACCGCCGCCCAGTCCACCGCGACACCCCGCACCCACGCCTCGGCCATGGACGTCAACAGGCGCTCCGGCCCGCCCTCGTCCCGCCGCAACGACCCCACCACGACAGGCGCGGCCACACCGGCGTCCTCCAACGTCGCCGCGGCGTGCGCGGTCAGCACCGGGTGCGGGGACATCTCCACGAACACCCCGTGGCCGGAGCCGGCCAGGGATCGCACCGACCGTTCGAACTCGACGGGTGCGCGCAGGCTCTCGTACCAGTGCCGGGCGCCGAGGTCCGAGCTGTCGAGGAACGCGACGGACATGGCCGACATCATCGGCACCGCCGTGACCCCGTCGTCCATGGAGTGGGTGGCCGGCAGGAGGTCGAGCAACTCGTCGCGGAGCTGCTCCATCTGCGCGCTGTGCGAGGCGTAGTCCATCGGCAGCCGCCGCACCCGCACCCCGTCGGCCTCGCATCCGGCGACGAGCTCGTCGAGCGCGTCGGGCGTGCCGCTGACCACGGTCGCCTCCGCGCTGTTGACGACCGCGACCGACAGGCGCTCGCCGAAGCCGGCGATCCGCTCGCGCACGGCGTCGGCGGACTGGGCCACGGACACCATCCCGCCCGCGCCGGACAGGGCGCGCAGGACGCGGGAGCGCAGGGCCACGACCCGCGCGCCGTCGGCGAGCGGCAGCAGGCCCGCCACCGTCGCGGCCGCGATCTCTCCCTGCGAGTGGCCCAGGACCGTGTCCGGCGCCACGCCCGCGGCCTGCCAGACGGCGGCCAGCGAGACCATCACCGCCCACAGCACGGGCTGGACGACGTCCACCGACTCCAGCGCGCCGGCGTCGTCCAGCACCTCATGCAGCGACCAGTCCACGAACGGTTCCAGGGCGGCCGCGCACTGCGCCATCCGCTCGGCGAACACCGGCGAGCAGGCGAGCAGTTCCCGCCCCATGCCGACCCACTGCGCGCCCTGGCCGGGGAAGACGAAGACCGTCCGCCCGGTGCCCGACGCGGAGGCCGTACCGGTGGCCACGCCGGCCTCGGGCCGGCCCGCCGCGAGGGCGCCGAGGGCGGCCGGGGCGCCGTCGATCGCGACCGCGCGGTGCTCGAAGGCGGTGCGCGAGGTGGCCAGCGACCACGCCACGTCGGCGGCGGGCAGGTCGGGGCGCGCCGAGGCGAACGCGCGCAGCCGCTCCGCCTGGCCGCGCAGCGCGGCGTCCGTGCGCCCGGACAGCGCCCAGGGGGTGGCGCCCGTGAGCACTCCGGGCGTGGGGGCGGGCGCCGCGGGGCCGTCCTGGGCCGGCGGCTCCTCCAGGATCACGTGGGCGTTGGTGCCGCTGAAGCCGAACGAGGAGACGCCCGCCCGCCGCGCCCGCTCGTCGCGGGCCGGCCAGGGCACCGGCTCGGTGAGCAGCCGCACGTTCCCGGCGGTCCAGTCGATGTGGTGGGAGGGCGCGTCCACGTGGAGCGTGCGCGGCAGGGTGCCGTGGTGCATGGCGGCGACCATCTTGATGATGCCGGCCATGCCGGCGGCGGCCTGGCTGTGCCCGATGTTGGACTTGACCGAGCCGAGCCACAGCGGGCGGTCCTCGGGGCGGTCCTGGCCGTAGGTGGCCAGCAGGGCCTGGGCCTCGATGGGGTCGCCGAGGGTGGTGCCGGTGCCGTGGCCCTCGACGGCGTCCACGTCGGCGGTGGTCAGTCCGGCGTTGGCCAGGGCGGCGCGGATGACGCGCTGCTGGGAGGGGCCGTTGGGCGCGGTCAGGCCGTTGGACGCGCCGTCCTGGTTGATCGCGCTGCCGCGCACCACGGCCAGCACCTGGTGGCCGTTGCGCCGCGCGTCGGAGAGCCGTTCGACGACGGCGACGCCGACGCCCTCTCCCCAGCTCGTGCCGTCGGCCCCGCCCGCGTACGCCTTGCAGCGGCCGTCGGCGGCCAGGCCCTGCTGGCGGGAGAAGTCCACGAAGGTGCCGGGGGTCGCCATGACCGTCACGCCGCCGACGAGGGCGAGGTCGCACTCGCCGGAGCGCAGCGCCTGCGCGGCGAGGTGGAGCGCGACGAGCGACGAGGAGCAGGCGGTGTCGATGGTGACCGCGGGCCCTTCGAGGCCGAGGACGTACGACAGCCGGCCGGAGGCGACGCCGCCGGAGCCGCCGGTGGCGAGGTAGCCGTCGGCGTCCTGGACGATCATGGTGCCCTGGCCGTAGTCGTGGTAGATGAGCCCGGTGAACACGCCGGTCGCGGTGCCGTGCAGGGCGGCCGGGTCGATGCCGGCCCGCTCCAGGGCCTCCCAGGAGACCTCCAGCAGCAGCCGCTGCTGCGGGTCCATCGCCAGCGCCTCGCGGGCGTGGATGCCGAAGAACTCGGCGTCGAAGCCGCCCGCGTCGTAGAGGAACCCGCCGGTGCGGGAGTAGCTCTTGCCGACGGCGGCGGGGTCCGGGTCGTAGACGTCCGGGTCCCAGGACCGGTCGTCGGGGAAGGGGCCGATGGCGTCGGCGCCGCGGGCGACGAGGTCCCAGAGCTTCTCCGGCGAGTCGGCGCCGCCCGGGAAGCGGCAGCCCAGCCCGACGATGACGAGGGGGTCGTCGCCGTGGGCGGGGGCGGGCGCGGCCGGGGCCGGGCTTCCGGCGGTGTCCGCGCCGGCGGCGTCGCCGAGCAGGCGGCCGAGCAGGTGGTCGGTGAGCGCGTTCGGGGTCGGGTAGTCGAAGACGACGGTCGCGTTCAGCCGGGTGTCGGTGGCGGCGGTCAGGCGGTTGCGCAGTTCGACGGAGGTCAGGGAGTCCAGGCCGAGTTCACGGAACGACCGCGCCGCGGCGGCGGGTTCGAGTCCGGGCATGCCGAGGACGAACGCCGCCTGGGCGAGCACCGTGCGAAGCAGTTCGGGGGCGCGCTCGGCCGGCGGGAGCGCGGCGATCCGGGCGGCGAGGGCGCCGCTCGCGGCGGCGCCGGGGCCGGAGGCGGAGGCGCGGCGGATGCGGGCGGCGCGGCCGTGGGGGGCGCCTTCGCGTCCCGTGCCGTGGACCAGCCCGCGCACGAACGGGCGCAGTTCCTCCTCGTCCCGCGCGCGCAGGGCGGCGGTGTCGAGGTCGGCGGCGATCACCGCCGCCTGGCCGGTGCCGGGTGCGGCGTCGAGCAGAGCCAGGCCGTCGGCGTCGGTGAGCGGCCGGAAGCCGTCGCGGGCCATCCGCTTGAGGTCGGCCTCGGCGAGCCGCCCGGCCATGCCGCCGGCCTGCGCCCACGGCCCCCAGGCCAGAGCGGTGGCGGGCAGGCCGAGCGCGGTGCGGCGGTGGGCCGCGAGGGCGTCGAGGAACGCGTTGGCGGCGGCGTAGTTGCCCTGCCCGGCGAATCCCCAGGTCCCGGCGACGGACGAGAACAGCACGAAGCTGCGCAGGTCGAGGCCGGCGGTCAGTTCGTGCAGGTGCCAGGCGGCGTCGGCCTTCGGCCGCATCGCCCGGTCCAGCCGCTCCGGGGTGAGCGCGCCGATGACGCCGTCGTCCAGGACGCCGGCGGCGTGCACGACGTCGCGCAGCGGGAAGTCGGCGGGGACGCGGTCGAGCAGTGCGGCGAGGGCGTCCCGGTCGGCGGCGTCGCAGGCCGCGAGCGAGGCGTCCACCCCGGCCCCGGCGATGTCCGCGGCGAGCGCGGCGGCACCGGGCGCGCCGGGGCCGCGACGGGAGGTGAGCAGCAGGCGGGCGGCCCTGCCCTGGTCCGCCAGGTGCCGCGCGACGAGCGCTCCGAGCCCGCCGGAGGCGCCGGTCACCAGGGTGGTCCCGGCGAGTGCGGCGGCCGGCGGGATGTTCGGCGTGGGGGTGTACGGCGGGGCGTACGCCGTTCGGGCCGCCGTCGCCGAAGTGTCCGTGCGCGCCGGGTGGGAGCCGGACGTCCACGGGTCCGAGGGCGGGGCGGGTTCGCCGGGCGCTGCGGTCCCGTCGCCGGCTCCGCGGGGTGCGGGCAGCGTGGACGCGCCCGTGGTGAGGACGACCTTGCCGGTGTGCCGGGCCTGGCTCAGGTGGCGGAAGGCGTCGGGGGCCCGGCGGATGTCCCAGCAGGTCAGGGGCAGCGGGGCGAGGGTGCCGTCGGCGAAGAGGCCCGCGAGGGCGCCGAGCATGGCGGCCACGTGGTCAGGCGGCAACTGGAGCAGGTCGAACGCCTGGTAGGCCACCCCGTGGGTGTCGCGCACCTCGTCCGCGTCGCGGACGTCGGTCTTGCCCATCTCGACGAACCGCCCGCCGGGGGCGGTCAGCCGCAGGGACGCGTCGACGAACTCGCCGGCCAGGGAGTCGAGGACGACGTCGACACCGCGGCCGCCGGTGGCGGCGCGGAAGGCGTCCTCGAAGGCGAGGGTGCGCGAGGAGGCGAGGTGGGCGTCGTCGAGGCCGAGCGGGCGCAGGGCCGGCCACTTGCCGGGGCCGGCCGTGCCGTACACCTCGGCGCCGAGGTGCCGGGCGAGCTGGACGGCGGCCATGCCGACGCCGCCGGCCGCGGCGTGCACGAGGACGGACTCGCCGGCGTGCAGGCCGGCCAGCTCCACCAGGGCGTGGTACGCCGTCAGGTACACCACGGGCGCGCCGGCGGCCTCGGCGAAGGACCAGCCGACCGGGATCGGGGCCAGCAGCCGGGCGTCGGTCACCGAGGTCGGCGCGAACGAGCCGGGGAACAGGCCCATGACGCGGTCGCCGACGGCGAGCCCGCCCGCCGTGTCGGGACCGGTATCCAGGACGACGCCGGCGCCCTCGATGCCGAGCGGCCCGGCCTCACCGGGGTACATGCCGAGGGTGTTGAGCACGTCCCGGAAGTTGACGCCGGACGCGCGCAGGCCGACGCGCACCTCGCCGGGGGCGAGGGGGCGGACCAGATCCGGGTCGGGGACCAGGCGCAGTTGATCGAGGGTGCCGCGTTCCTGGACGGCGAGCCGCCAGTTCGCACCGGCGGGGGCCGCGAGGGCGTCGGTGGCACGGACCAGCCGCGGCAGGAGGACGTGGCCGGCGCGGACGGCGAACTCCGGCGCACCGAGGGCGATGCCGGCGAGCAGCGCGCGGCCTTCGGCGTCGTCGGCGGGAGCCGGTTCGCCGTCGAGGTCCGCGAGGACCAGCCGGCCCGGGTTCTCGGTCTGGGCCACCCGCACCAGTCCCCAGGCGGCCGCGGCCGCGGGGTCGGGGCCCGCGGTGCCGGGCGCGACCGCGCCGCGGGTCACCAGCACCAGCCGGGTGCTCTGCGGGAGGTCCGTGTCCAGCCAGCGCCGGACCAGGTCGAGGGCGCGGTGCGCGACGTCGTGCGCGGCCCGCACCGGGTCGGGCTCGGGCGAGGCGCACCGGGCGATCACGGCGTCGGGCAGGTCCCCGGCGGCGGCCGCCGCGGTCAGGTCGGTGAGGGCCGCGTGGCGGACGGCGCCGGACAGCGCGGGCGGGCCCGAGGGACCGGACAGCGGGTCGGGGCCGTCGGGACGCCTGCCGTCGGAGCAGTCGGAACCGTCGGGCCCGACCGCGTCCGGGGCGAGCAGGGCCACGCGCGGCGGCCGCTCCTCGGCGGAGGAGGTGTCGGCCGGCACCCAGTCCGTCCGGAACAGGCCGTCGGCGCGGGTCCCCTCGGCCGGCAGCGCGCGCAGGGTGAGCGCGTCGATGTCGGCGACGGGCGCGCCGGTCCGGTCGGCGAGGGCCAGCGCGTAGGTGCCCGTCTCGCGGGCCGGGGTGATCGTGACCCGCAGCGCGGTGGCGTCCGTCGCGCGCAGCCGGACCCCGGTCCAGGCGAAGGGCAGACGGGGGCCGTCCGTGCCCTGGCCGCCGCCGGTGAGGCCCCCGGTAGGGCCGCCGGTGAGGCCGCCGTCCAGGTCGATGGCGTGCAGGGCGGCGTCGAGAAGCGCGGGGTGCACGCCGAAGCCGGTGGTGGCCAGGCCCTCGGGCAGCTCGACCTCGGCGAAGGTCTCCACGCCCTTGCGCCACATGGCGCTCACGCCGCGGAAGGCCGGGCCGTAGCCGAGGCCGCCGCGCGCCAACGCGGGGTAGAGGTCGTCGAGTCCGGCCGGTTCCGCGCCGGCCGGCGGCCATGGCGCGGGCGCCGGCGGCTCCGTGCCGGTGTCGGTCGGGTCCGCGGCGAGCACACCGGTGGCGTGCCGGGTCCATGCCCCGTCCGGGCCGGTGTCCTCGGCGCGGGCGTGGACGGCCAGGTCCCGCCGTCCCGTCGCGTCGGGCTCCGCCACGGTCACCCGGACCTGGACGCCTCCGCGCGCGGGCAGCGCCAGCGGCGCCTCCACGAGCAGTTCCTCGACCAGGCCGCAGCCCGCCTCGTCGCCCGCGCGCACCGCCATGTCCACGAAGGCCGTCCCGGGCACGACCACGCGCCCGGCGACGGTGTGGTCCGCCAGCCACGGCTGGGTGCGCGTCGACAGCCGCCCGGTCAGCACCAGTCCCCCGGTGGCCGGCAGGTCGATGGCCGCGCCGACCAGCGGGTGCCCGGACGTGGTCTGGCCCAGGCCCGCCGCGTCGGTGGCGGCGGTGCGCAGGGTGAGCCAGTACTTCTGCCGCTGGAAGGCGTACGTCGGCAGCTCCACCGGCGTGCCGCCGGTCCGGGCGAGCACCGCGGTCCAGTCCACGGCGGCACCGCGGGTGTACGCCGCCGCGACGGTGCCGAGCAGCGTGCGCGCCTCGTCGCGGTCCCGGCGCAGCGCGGCGAGCCATGCCTCTCCGGAGCCCTCCGCCCCGCTCTGCGCGCCCATCGCGGTCAGCGCCCCGTCCGGGCCGATCTCCACGAACGTCCGGGCGCCGGCGGCACGCAGGGTGGCGACGGCGTCGCCGAAGCGGACCGTGTCGCGGACGTGCCGCACCCAGTACGCGGGGTCGGTCACCTCGTCGGTGACCTCGGCGCCGGTCAGCGCGGAGACCAGCCGCAGCCGCGGGCGCCGGTACGTGACGGCGCCGAGCACCTCGGCGAACGCGTCGAGCATGGGCTCCATGAGCGGCGAGTGGAAGGCGTGCGAGACCGTCAGGCGCCGGGTGCGGGCACCGTCCTCGGCGAGTTCCCCGGCGGCGGCGAGCACCGCGTCCTCGGTGCCCGACACCACGACGGCGCGCGGCCCGTTGACCGCGGCGACCGCGGCGCCGGGATGGCGCTCCAGGACCTCGCGCACCCGCGTCTCGGCGGCGGCGACCGCGACCATGGCACCGCCGGGTGGCAGCTCCTGCATCAGCCGGCCGCGGGCGGCGACCACCGCGCACGCGTCGGGCAACGACCACAGGCCCGCGACGTGGGCCGCGGCGATCTCGCCGATGGAGTGGCCCGCCACCAGGTCGGGCCGCAGCCCCCACGAGGCGAGCAGCCGGTGCAGCGCGACTTCGAGGGCGAAGAGCCCGGCTTGCGTCCACATGGTGTCGTGGATCGGCCCGTCGTCGACCACGGCGGCGACCGACCCGCCCAGCAGCGGGTCGAGTACGGCGCAGACCTCGTCGAACGCGGCCGCGAACACGGGGTGTTCGGCGTACAGCCCGCGGCCCATGGCCGTGCGCTGGGCACCCTGCCCGGTGAACACGAACGCGAGCAGGCCCGCGGTTCCGGTGACGCCCGTGACCAGGTCCGGATGCTGCGCGCCGGCCGCCAACGCGCCCAAGGCGTCGAGGAGTTCGCCACGGCCGATGCCGAGCACCACGGCTCGGTGCGCGAACGCGGTACGGGTGGCCGCCAGCGACCAGGCGACGTCGGCCGCGGCCGGCGGCTCGGCGCGGTCGGCGGCCAGGTGCGCGCCCAGCTTCGCGGCCTGCGCGGCGAGGGCTTCGGGGGTGCGCGCGGAGACGGTCCACGGCAGCGGGGCGGCAGGCCGGCCGGCGGACGCGTCGGGGTCCGGACCGGGGTCGGCTGCACCGGGGTGGGGCTCGCCGCTCGGCGGTGGCGCCGGCACGGGGACGAGGACGGGGGAAGGAAGCGGGGCGGGAGCAGAGGCAGTGGCGGGGTCGGGGGCCTCTTCGAGGATCACGTGCGCGTTGGTCCCGCTGATGCCGAACGAGGACACGCCGGCGCGGCGGCGCCGCCCGCCCGCCGGCCACGGCGCGGGCCGGTGGAGCAGCCGCACGGAGCCCGTGCTCCAGTCGACGCGATCGGTCGGCTGGTCCGCGTGGAGGGTGGACGGCAGCTCCTGGTGCTGCATCGCCAGCACCATCTTCATCACGCCCGCGATGCCCGCGGCCCACTGGGTGTGCCCGATGTTCGACTTGACCGATCCGAGCAGGAGCGGGCGGTCCTCGGGACGCCCCTGGCCGTAGGTGGCCAGCAGCGCCTGCGCCTCGATGGGGTCGCCGAGTTCGGTGCCGGTGCCGTGGGCCTCCACGGCGTCCACGTCGGGCGCCGTGAGCCTCGCCGCGGCCAGCGCGGCGCGGATGACGCGCTGCTGGGAGGGGCCGTTCGGGGCGGTGAGGCCGTTCGACGCGCCGTCCTGGTTGACCGCGCTGCCGCGCACGACGGCGAGCACCCGGTGTCCGTGGCGCCGAGCGTCCGAGAGCCGTTCGGCGACGATCATGCCCGCGCCCTCGGCCATGCCCATGCCGTCGGCGGAGGCGGAGAACGCCTTGCTGCGGCCGTCGGCGGCGAGCCCGTCCTGCCGGGAGAACCACACGAACCACTCGGGGGTGGTCATCACCGACACACCGCCCACGAGGGCGAGCGTGCACTCGTCCGACCGCAGCGCCTGGCAGGCCAGGTGCAGCGCGACCAGCGACGAGGAGCACGCGGTGTCCACGGTGACGGCGGGCCCTTCGAGCCCGAAGGCGTAGGCGACCCGGCCGGACATGACGCTGGCGGCGGTCCCGGTGATCAGGTGGCCGTCGTGGGCGCCCGGTTCCGCGTCCGTGCCGTAGCCGGAGACGGTCGCGCCCACGAACACGCCGGTCGCCGAGCCGCGCAGCGACGTCGGGTCGCCGACGGCCCGCTCCAGGGCCTCCCACGACGTCTCCAGCAGCAGCCGCTGCTGCGGGTCCATCGCCAGCGCCTCGCGCGGGGAGATGTCGAAGAACGCGGGGTCGAACTCGTCCACGTTCCGCAGGAAGCCGCCGGCGTGGGCGTGCGGCGTCTCGGGCAGTTCCCAGCCGCGGTCGCCGGGGAACGCGCCCACCGCGTCGCCGCCCTCGGCGAGCAGCCGCCAGAACTCCTCCGGCGTGTCGACGCCCCCGGGGTAGCGGCAGCTCAGCGAGACGATCGCGATCGGCTCGCCGTGGTCCGCGGCCCTGACCGCGTGCTCCGGCTCCTGCCCGGCGGTACCGGCGGTACCGGCGCTCAGGGAGCGCAGGTACGCGGCCGCGCGGGTCGGCGTCGGCTGGTCGAAGACGAGGGTGTGCGGCAGCGGGAGCGCCGTCGCGGCCGCCAGCCGGTTGCGCAGCTCCACCCCGGTCACGGAGTCGAAGCCCAGCTCCTTGAAGGTCCGTTCGGGATCGACCGCGTCGGCGCCGGCGTGTCCGAGCACGGCCGCCGCGTGCCCGCGGACCAGGTCCAGCGGGTCGCCCGCGAGGCCGCCGCCCGGGCGCGCGTCCTCCACCGCAGGCGCGCCCGCGTACGGCTCGGGTTCCCGCAGCCACACGGCCTCGACCGACGTGTCGTCCGGAGCGAGCCAGTACCGCTCGTGCTGGAAGGCATACGTCGGCAGGTCCACCCGCTCGCCCGGGCCGATCAGCGCGGCCCAGTCCACGGACACGCCGCGCACCCACGCCTGCGCCAGCCCGTCCACGAACGCCCCCGCGGCGTCGTGGCCAGGCCGCTGCAACGACACGAAGGCCGCCTCGGGCGCGTTGGGCGCCCCGAGAGTCGAGAGGGTGCCGTCGGGACCGATCTCGATGAACACGTCCACGTCGAGGCCGGCCATGGCCGTGACGGCATCGGCATAGCGCACGGCGCCCCGCGCCTGGCCCGCCCAGTACGAGCCGTCACACGACTCGACCACGGCACCCGTGGACGTACTCACCCACGGCACCTCGGCCGACCCGTACGCCAACCCATTCGCGATCTCCGCCAGTTCGTCCAGCGCCGGGTCCATCCGGTGCGAATGGAACGCGTGGCTCACCCGCAACGAACGCACCCGCACCCCACGCTCGGCAAACACCCCCGCCACCGCGTCCACGGCGTCCCGCTCACCCGACACCACCACCGCGGCCGGACCGTTGACCGCAGCGATCCCGACACCCGCACGCTCACCGATCTCCGCCCGAACCTCCGCCTCCGACACGGCGATCGACACCATCGCACCGCCCTCCGGCAGCGCCTGCATCACCCGACCACGCCCCGCCACGAGCGCACACGCATCCTCCAGCGACAACACACCCGCCACATACGCCGCCGCCACCTCACCCACCGAATGCCCCGCCACCACAGCCGGCCGCACCCCCGCCGCCTTGAGGACCTCCACCAACCCCACCTGCAACGCGAACAACCCCGCCTGCGCGAACACCGTCAAATCCGCCCGGGCATCACCCTCCGCGCCCTCCAACACCACCTCACGCACCGGCAGACCGAGATCCCGCTCCACCACCTCACACACCCGGTCGAACGCCACCGCGAACACCGACGACGCCGCATACAACCCCGCCGCCATCCCCGCCCGCTGCGACCCCTGACCCGCAAACACGAACCCCACCCGCGCCCCACCCCGCGCGGCCCCGCTCACCACACCCGCCCTCGGCTGCCCCTCCACCACGGCAGCGAGACCCTCCGCGTACCCGCCGCCCGCCACCACCGCTCGGTGCTCGAACACCGACCGCGACGACGCCAACGACCACCCCACATCCACCGGGCCCAACCCCGGCCGCGCCACCACCAGTTCACGCAACCGCGCCGCCTGCCCGCGCAGTGCCGCGTCCGTGCGGCCCGACACCACCCACGGCACCACGCCCCCGAGGACCGCGGGCAGGGGCCCTGCCGAGGACGGGTTCTCCGACGGCTCCGGGGCCGGCGGCTCCTCGACGAGCACGTGGGCGTTCGTCCCGCTGAGCCCGAACGAGGACACACCTGCCCGCCGCACCCGGTCGGCCGCCGCGGGCCAGGCAACGGGCCGCGCCAGCAGCCGGACACCGCCGGCCGACCAGTCGACGCGGGTGGACGGGACGTCGGCGTGCAGCGTGCGCGGCAGCTCGGCGTGGCGCAGGGCCAGCACCATCTTGATCAGGCCGGCGACGCCGGCCGCGGCCTGGGTGTGGCCGATGTTCGACTTCACCGAGCCCAGCCACAGGGGGTGGTCCTCGGTGTGCTCCCGGCCGTAGGTGGCGATCAGCGCGGCGGCCTCGATCGGGTCGCCGAGCCGGGTGCCGGTGCCGTGCGCCTCGACGGCGTCCACGTCGCCGGCGCTGAGGCCGGCGTTCGCCAGGGCGGCGCGGATGACGGCCTGCTGGGCGTCGCCGTTCGGGACGGTCAGGCCGTCGCCGGCGCCGTCGGAGTTGACGGCCGATCCCCGCAGGACGGCGAGCACCTGGTGCCCGTTGCGCCGTGCGTCGGAGAGCCGTTCCAGCGCGACGAGGCCGACGCCCTCGGACCAGGCGGTGCCGTCGGCGGTGTCGGCGAACGGCTTGCAGCGGCCGTCCGGGGCGAGGCCGCGCATCGTGCTGAAGGCGGTGAAGGTGCCGGGTCCGGTCAGGACGCTGACGCCGCCGGCGACGGCGACGGTGCACTGGTCGGTGTGCAGGGCCTGGGCGGCGAGGTGCACGGCGACGAGCGAACTCGACGCCGAGGTGTCGACCGTGAGCACCGGGCCGTTGAGGCCGAACGCGTAGGCGATCCGTCCGGAGGCCACGCTGGTGGTGGTTCCGGTGAGCAGATGGCCGGCGAGCCCCTCGGGGGCCTGGTGCAGGCGGGGGCCGTACGCGCGCGGTTCGGCGCCGACGAACACGCCGGTGCGCGAGCCGCGGACCGCGGCGGGGTCGATGCCGGCCTGTTCGAACAGCTCCCAGGTGGCCTCCAGCAGTTGGCGCTGCTGCGGGTCCATCGCGAGTGCCTCGCGCGGGGAGATGCCGAAGAAGGCCGGGTCGAACCCGGCGGCGTCGGCGAGGAACCCGCCCCGGTCGACGGCGGACCGCCCGTCGGTCGGGTTCCAGCCGCGGTCGGTCGGGAAGTCGGAGAAGACGTCCCGGCCGTCGGCGAGCACCCGCCACAGGTCCTCCGGGGAGTCGATGCTCCCGGGGTACCGGCAGCTCATGCCGATGATCGCCAGCGGCTCCGCCCAGCCCTGCTCGGTCATATTGCGGACCCCACACCTTCCGCCGCGCGGTCGTCGGCCAGCGCGGGTGCGGTGACCGTCATCGTGGTCGACTCGCCGCGGCGTTCCGCGACGAGGTGCAGACGCTGGATGTCGGCGTCCTCGTCGGCGAGCTGCGGAAGGTCGGCGAGGCAGTCGCAGGGCTGCTCCGCGAAGCCGGCGAACCGGTAGGCGATGTCCATCATGCGGTTGCGGTCGGTGGGCCGGAAGTCGGCCACCAGGTGCACGCCCGCGCGCGCCGCCTGGTCGACGAGCCAGTTCAGCAGGACCGCGCCGGCACCGAAGGTGACGACCCGGCAGGAGGTGGCGAGCAGCTTCAGGTGCCAGGCCCCGGGGTGGTACCCGATCAGCATGACGCCGACGGCTCCGTGCGGACCGAACCGGTCGGTGAGGGTCACCGTGATGACCTCGTTGTCCTGGTCGGTCAGCAGGCTGCGCAGCACCTCGTCGGAGTAGTGCACGCCGGTGGCGTTCATCTGGCTGGTGCGCAGGGTCAGTTCCTCGACCCGGGACAGGTCCTCCTGGTCGGCGCGCTTGATGTCCATCACCAGGTCGAGCGAGCGCAGGAAGTCCTCGTCGGGGCCGTTGAACGCCTCCTGCTCGGCGTTGCGGCGGAAGCCCGCCTGGTACATCTCCCGGCGGCGGCGCGCGTCGACGGTGACGACCTCCGGGCTGAACTCCGGCAGGTCGGCCAGGCTCAGCGCGTCCTCCGCGGGGTAGCAGCGGACGTCGGGCAGCGTGTAGCTGACCTCGGCGCGCTCGGTGGGCTGGTCGTCGATGAACGCGATGGTCGGCAGCGCGAAGTTGAGCTTCTCCGCGATGTCCCTGACCGAGTCGGACTTGCGGCCCCAGCCGATGGCGGGGTGCACGAAGTACTCGGCCAGGCCGAGGCTCTCCAGGCGGCCCCAGGCGAGGTCGAAGTCGTTCTTGCTGGCGATCGACTGGAGCACCCCGCGGGAGTCCAGGGTGGTGATCAGGTCCTTGATCCCGTCGGGGAGGACCACCTCACCGTCCTCCAGGATGGTGCCCTGCCACAGTGTGTTGTCCAGGTCCCAGACAAGGCACTTGACGAGAGCCGGCTTGTCGGCCACGAGGGTCTCCTCAGTAACTCGGGTGTCGTACGTTCACTCGGTGTCGGGTACTGCGGTGAGGGCGTGCTCGGCGAGGATCAGCTCGCAGATCTCGTTGCTGCCCTCGATGATCTCCATGAGCTTGGCGTCGCGGTACGCCCTGGCCACGGTGTGGCCGTCCGTCGCGCCGGCGGACGCGAGCACCTGCACCGCGGTGGCGGCGGCCCGGGCGGCCTGGCCGGCGGCGACGTGCTTGGCGGTGACGGCGGAGACCACCAGGTCCGCGGAGTTGGCGTCCCATCGGCGGCTGGCGTGCTCGCAGGCGCGGGCGCTGATCTGCTCGGCGACCACGAGCGAGGCCAGGTGACGGGCGACGAGCTGGTGGTCGGCGAGCCGCTTGCCGCCCTGCTCGCGGCTGCGGGCGTGCGCGGTGGCGGCGTGCAGGCAGGCCCGGACGATGCCGAGGCAGCCCCACGCGACGGACATCCGGCCGTAGGACAGCGCGGTGGTGAAGAGCAGCGGCAGCGACTGGCCGCCGCCGGCGAGGACCGCGGAGGCGGGCAGGCGCACCTGGTCGAAGCGCACGTCGCTGTGCCCGGCCGCGCGGCAGCCCATGGGTGCGGGCACCGGCTCGATGGTCACGCCGGGGGCGTCGGCCGGCACGACGGCGAACGCGGCGTCGTCGCCCTGCCGGGCGAGGACGAGGATCACGTCGGCGTACTTCGCGCCGGTGATCCACTTCTTCTGCCCGTCCAGGACGACCGTGTCGCCCTCGGGGGTGATACGGGCCCGCATGGCGGACAGGTCGCTGCCGGCGCCGGGTTCGCTGAAGGCGACGGCGGCGAGCTTGCCGCCGGTCAGCTCCGCGAGGAAGCGGCGGCGCTGCTCGCGGTCGCCGATCCGCTGGATGGTCCAGGCGGCGATGCCCTGCGAGGTCATGATGCTGCGCAGCGAGCTGCACAGGGCACCGACGGACGCGGTGAACTCGCCGTTGTCGGCGCTGGAGGCACCGAGGCCGCCGTAGGAGGCGGGCACCTCGGCGCACAGCAGGCCCCGCTCGCCGGCCTTGCGCAGCAGCGCGACGGGCAGCTCGCCGGCCAGGTCCCACGCCTCGGGCTGGTCGCCGACGAGCGCGCGCAGTTCCGCCAGTTCGGTGGCGAGCAGGTCAGACACCGCCGGCCTCCTTCGCGGCGGTCAGCCGCAGCACCAGCTCGGTCATCGCGTCGATGGTGCGGAAGCTGTCGAGCTTGAGGTCGGGGCCGACGATCGCGATGTCGTACTGCTCCTCCAGGTGCACCACGAGTTGCATGGCGAACATCGAGGAGACCAGACCGGACTTGAACAGGTCCTGGTCGGGGGCCACCTCGCTCTGCACGCGTTCCCGGAGGAAGCCGCCGAGGGCCTCCCGGATCTGCTCGGCGGTCGGCGGGGAGAGGGTCTGGTCGGCGGTCACGACGCCACCTTTCCGTAGTCGTAGAAGCCGCGGCCGGTCTTCCGGCCGTGGTGGCCCTCGCGGACCTTCTCCAGCAGGAGGTCGCAGGGCTTGCAGCTCTCGTCGCCGCGGCGCTCGTAGAGCACCTGGAGGGAGTCGACGAGGTTGTCCAGGCCGATGAGGTCGCCGGTGCGCAGCGGGCCGGTCGCGTGGCCGAGGCAGCCTTCGAGCAGGCCGTCGACGACCTCCACCGAGGCGACGCCCTCCTGGACGAGCATGGCGGCGGTGTTGATCAGGGGGTGCAGCAGGCGGTTGATCACGAAGCCGGTCGAGTCGTTGATGACCAGCGACTGGCGGCCGAGCACCGTGAGCAGGTCGCCCACGCCCGCGAGCACGGCGTCGCTGGTGGCGCTGCCGCGGATCACCTCGACCATCTTGATCATGTACGAGGGGTTCATGAAGTGCGTGCCGACCAGTTCCTCCGGGCGCGCCACGTGGGCGGCCATCTCGTCGATCGAGATGCAGGAGGTGTTGGAGATCAGCGTCGTGCCGGGGCGGACCAGCGAGGACGCCTCGGCCAGCACCTTGTACTTGGTCTCGGCGATCTCCACGACCGCCTCGACGACGCTGGTGGCGTCGGCGATGTCGGCGAGGGACGTGGTGGTGGTCAGCTCGGCCTGCGGCCGGTCGGGCAGCGCGCCGACGAGCGCGGCGTGCCGCAGCTTCTGCCTGATCGTCGTGCGCGCCTGGGCGAGCACGGCGTCGTCGAGGTCGACGAGCGTGACCGGGACGCCGTGGCCGAGGGCGAGCGTGGAGATGTTCGTCCCCATCACCCCGGCGCCGATGACGGCGAGACGGTGCGCGGTGTAGTCGGTTCCCATGGTGCTCCTCACAGTTCGGCGAGCCATTCCTTGACGGCCGTGGCCGTCGTGTACGCGTGGTCGGACATCATCGTGAAGTGGCTTCCGGGCACGTCCACGACCGTGACGCGGTCGGAGAACTCCCAGGTCAGCCGTTCCTGCCTGCCTTCCTTGAACGATCCGGGCATCTGCTCGGCGGCCCGGACCAGCAGGGTCGGCACCGAGGTGGCGGCCGGGTCGGCCCAGTCGAGCGAGATGTAGTGGCCGATGGCGGTGAGCCAGGCGTCCTCGGCGGCCGGGTCGGCGTCCGACGCGTCGGTGCCGAACAGCTCGTTGGGCACCGACGACCAGAACTCGGCGGAGACCGCGCCGCCCAGCCGGGGGGTGTACGTGTCGAGCAGCACGACCGCCGCGGGGGCGGTGCCCATGGCCACCAGCCGGGTGGCGACGGCGTGCGCGAGCTGGCCGCCGGAGGAGTGGCCGGCGAGCACGAAGGGCCCTCCGGACGCCGCCTCGCGCACCACGGTGGCGTGCAGCTCGATCAGGGTGTCCATGTCGGCGGCGAGCGGCTCGCCGGTGACGAACCCGGGCGAGGGCAGTACGGCCACCGTGCGGTCCCCGCGGAAGGCACCGGAGAAGGGGACGTAGTCGTGCACGGCGCCCTTGCCGACCAGGGCCGGGAAGCAGAACACCGGCGCGGTGCCCTCGCCCTGGCTGACGGCGACCGGACGGACCCGCCCGGCCAGTTCGCCCGGGTCGGTGAACTTCGGCCGGAACGCGGCCAGTCCGCGGATCAGGGCGATCATCTCGTCCGACCGTCCGTCCCGCACGGCCTGCCGGTACAGCCGGCTGATCGTGTACGCGGACTCGGCCGCGGGGGCGGGGCGGGCCGCAGTGTCGGCGCCGGTCAGGCCGGCCGCGCCCAACTCGGCGTGCAGGTGCGCGGCGAGTTCGGTGACGGTCGGGTGGTCGAAGGCGACGGAGCCGCGCAGCCGCAGGCCGGTCAGGGCGTGCAGCCGGTTGCGCAGTTCGACGGCGGTCAGCGAGTCCAGGCCCTGGGCGAGCAGGGTCAGGTCGGTGTCCACCGCGGCGGGCGACTCGTGGCCGAGCACCGCCGCGACCTCGGCGCGTACCACCTCGGCGAGGATGCGCGGGCGGTCGGCCAGGCCGGCGCGGGCGAGCCGGGCGCGCAGTTCGGCTCCGGCGTCGGCGGGGACGGCGGCCGCGCGGCGCGGTCCGGCGCTGCCGACCAGGCTCTGCATCAGCGGGCGCAGCACGCCGGCCTCGGCGGCCGCGCGCAGGGCCGCGACGTTGAACTCGGCCGTGATGAGCATGGCCTCGTCGCGGGCGAGGGCCGCGTCGAACAGGCCGAGGGCGACCTCGGTGCTCATCGGGGCGATGCCGCTGCGGCCGGCGCGGACCAGGTCCTGCTTGGACATCGCGCCGGTGATCTTGCTGGCCTTGGCCCACAGGCCCCAGGCGAGGGCCGAGGCGGGCAGGCCGGCCGCGCGGCGCCGGACGGCCAGCGCGTCGAGGAACGCGTTGGCCGCGCCGTAGCCGCCCTGGCCGGGGCTGCCGACGGCCGCCGCGATCGAGGAGTACATCACGAAGTCGGTCAGGTCGGCGGTCCGGGTCAGCTCGTGCAGGTGCCAGGCGGCACCGGACTTGGGCCGCATCACCTTCTCCACCTGGGCGGCGGTGAGCTGGGTGGTGACGGCGTCGTCGACCAGGCCGGCGGTGTGCACGACGGAGGTCAGCGGCCGCTCGGCCGGGATGGCGGCGAGGACGGCGGCGAGGGCGCCGCGGTCGGCCGCGTCGCAGGCCAGCACCCGGACGGGGACGCCCGCTTCGGCGGCGATCGCGGCGGCCAGCGCCGCGGTGCCGTCGGCGGCCGGGCCGGACCGGCTGGTGAGCACCAGGGCGCGGGCGCGGCCGGTGTCGGCGAGGTGCCGGGAGACGAGTCCGCCGAGGGTGCCGGTGCCGCCGACGACCAGTGCGGTGCCCGCGGTGCGGGGGGCGGCCGGGTCCGGCGGGATGCTGAGCACCACGCGCTCGGGAAGGCGGTCGTCCCGGAGGTGCTTCAGCGCGTCCTCGGCGCGGCGGACGTCCCAGGCGCGGAAGGCGGGCAGCGGTGCGGTGCCGGCGGTGACCGCGGCGGCGCGGTGGGCCAGGGCCGCGGCGAGGGCGTCGGACGCGGTGGTGCACGGGTCCGTGTCCGGGTCCGGGTTCGTGCCGGGGTCCGTGTCCGGGTTCGTGCCGGGGTTCCTTGCGGCGATGTGGTCGGCTCGGGCCGCGTCCGCGAGGGCGGCCGCCTCGGCGAAGGTCCGGTCCGCCGGGATCGGGGCGAGCAGCCGCGCGTCGGCCACCGCCAGCGGTCCGCAGGCGTCCGGCGCGAAGCCGAACACCCGGGCGCCGAGCCCGAGTCCGGCCGCCGCGGGTCCGGCCGCCGCGGGTCCGGTCTCCACGACGACGCCGGACAGCGCGCCGAGCGCGCCCTGTGCGCCGGTGGCGGCCAGGGCGCGGCCGTCGAGCGCGGCTGCCCGCACCGCGACCCTGACCTGGCCCTCCGTCAGCGGCGCGTTCGCCTCGGGGTACGGGGCGAGTGCGAGCGTGCGGGCGGTGCCGGCGGACGCCGGGGCGAGCCGCCACGGGCCGTCCTCGGCGGGGCGGGAGAGGCCGTCGGCGGGCGGGGCGAGCCGCAGCGCGTAGAGGCGTTCGCCGCGCACCACGATCTCCGCCTCGTCCACGGCGAGGCCGGCCAGCACCAGCCGCGCCAGGTTCGGTGTGTCGGGGGAGCCACCGTAGGGGGCACGGCCGTCGGGGACGCCGTCGGCTGCGGGCAGGTCGAGGAGCTTGAGCTTGGCGAGGTTCTCCGCCTTCGTGGCGCGCAGCAGGCCCCAGACCGCCATCCCGTCGGGGTCGGCGGGCGCGTCCGTGGCCAGCGCGGGGACGGCGCCGCGGGTGACCACCACGAGCGTCGCGGACTCGGCGAGGCTCATGGCCAGCCAGCCGCGGGCGAGCGCGAGCGCGGACTCGGCGGCCGCCTGGGCGGAGGCACCGGGGTCGGTGGCGCCGTCCTCGGCGCCGCCCGGTGCGGTCGTCCCGACGCAGGCGAACACGACCTGCGGCACCGGCTCGCCGGCCTCCAACGCGGCCGACAGACCCGCCAGGTCGGGGTGCGCGTGCAGGTCGGCGCCTTCGGAGGCGAGCCCCTCGGCCAGCCCCGGCGGCACCTCCCCGACCAGCGCGGCGCGGCCCGAGGGGACCGTCGCCGGCACCGGCAGTTCCACCCACTGCATCGCGTACAGCGGGTGGACGGTGTGCGCGCCGCCCCGGATCAGGTCCAGGGCACCAGCCGCGATCGGACGCACCGACACGGAGTCGACGGACGCCACGGGCCCGCCGGCCGGGTCGGCGAGGTGCACCGCGATCGAGCCGTCGGCGCCGCGCACCAGCCGGACCCGTACGGTCTGGGCGCCGGTCGCGTGCACGGTGACGCCGGTCCAGCCGAACGGCACGCGGACGGTCTGCCCGTCCTCCTCGCCGTCGCCCTGCTCGGCGCGGGCGGCGCCGGCGCCGGCGCCGGCGTCGCGCAGGACGGAGTCCAGGGCGATCGGGTGCAGGCTCGCGTCGAGCAGCGCGGGGTGCAGGTCGAACCGGTCGGCCTGGTCGGCGAGGTCGCCGGGCAGCCGGACCTCCGCGTAGAGGTCGTCGCCCAGGTGCCAGGCGGCCTGGAGTCCCCGGAAGGAGGGGCCGTAGCCGTGGCCGCCGGCGGACAGCCGGTCGTACGCGTCGTCGAGGGCGATCGGGACGGCGCCGGCCGGCGGCCAGGTGTCGAACGCGCCCAGCCAGTCGGGCGCGGCGTCCGCCGCGTCGGCCTCCGGGCCGTGGTCGGGTGCCAGCATGCCGCTGGCGTGCCGGGTCCACGGCACGTCCGTGGCGGACTCCGGACGGGACCAGATCGCGACCTCGCGGCCCCCGGCGCCGTCCGGGGCGCCGACCGTCACCTGGATGCGGACCGGGTCCGGGGCGGCGAGCACCAGCGGGGCCTGGAGCGTCAGGTCCTCGACGCGGGCGCAGCCGGCCTGGCGGCCGGCGTGCGCGGCCAGTTCGACGTAGGCCGTGCCGGGCAGGATCACCACACCGGCGACCGCGTGGTCGGCCAGCCACGGCTGGAGCACCGGCGAGATCCGCCCGGTGCACAGCAGGCCGCCGTCCTGGGCGACCTCGACGGCGGCGCCGAGCAGCGCGTGGTGCGCGGAGTCCAGTCCGGCCGAGGTCACGTCGCCGCCGCGGGAGGGGGACGGCTTCGGCCAGAACCACTGCCGCTGGAAGGCGTACGTGGGCAGCGCGGTCCGGCGGGCGCCGGACCCGGCGAGCACCGCGGACCAGTCCACCCGGCCGCCGTGCGCGTGCACGGTCCCGAGGGCGTGCAACACCCGGTCGGCACCGCCGTCGTCGCGGGCCAGGGTCCCGGTGACGACCGGGGTGGCGGTCGGGTCGGCCTGGGTGACGATGTCCTCGATCGCGGTGCCCAGCACCGGGTGCGGGGAGACCTCGACGAACACCCGGTGCCCGGAGGCGGCCAGCACGGCGACCGCGTCGGCGAAGCGGACGGTGCGGCGGACGTTGGCGAACCAGTAGCCGGCGTCCAGTTCCCTGCCGTCGGTCCACTCGCCGGTGACGGTGGACAGGAACGGGATCGTCCCCGCCGACGGCACGACGTCCGCGAGGCGTTCGCGCAGCGGCTCGGCCAGCACGTCGACCTGCGCGGAGTGCGCGATGAAGTCCTGCTCCGGCACCCGCCAGCGCATGACGCGGCGGGCGGCGAGCAGCGCCTCGAACTCCGCCAGCGCGTCGAGTTCGCCGGACACCACCGTGGCCGCCGGGCCGTTGACCGCGGCGATGGACAGCCGACCGGTCCAGGGGGCCAGCAGGTCCGCGACGGCCGGGGCGTCCAGCACCACGGACACCATGCCGCCGCGCCCGGCCAGTTCGGTCAGCGCCCGGCTGCGCAGCGCCACCACCTTCGCCGCGTCGTCGAGCGAGAGGATGCCGGCGGCGCACGCGGCGGCGATCTCGCCCTGCGAGTGCCCCACCACCGCGTCGGGAACGATGCCCGCCGCCTCCCACAGGGCGGCCAGCGCCGTCATCACCGCCCACTGCGCGGGCTGCACCACGGCGGCCGACTCCAGCGCCGGGGCGCCCGGTGCGCCGGCCAGCACGTCCCGCAACGACCAGTCCGTGTACGGCGCGAGCGCCTGCTCGCACTCCGCGAGCCGGGCGGCGAACACCGGGGACCGCTCGGCCAGTTCGACGCCCATGCCGGGCCACTGCGCCCCGTGGCCGGAGAAGACGAACACCAGGCGGCCGGGCCCGCCGGCTCGGACGTGGCCGGTGGCGACGCCCGCGCGCGGGCGGCCGGCGGCCACGGCGGCGAGACCGGCGAGCAGCTCGTCGCGACCGGTGCCGGTGACCACGGCGCGGTTGCCGAACAGCGCGCGGGTCTCGGCGAGCGACAGCGCGACGTCGGCGTCCCGGGCGCGCGGGTCGGACTCGGCGTCCTCGCCCGCGACGAACGCGCGCAGCCGCTCCGCCTGGGCGCGCAGCCCTTCGGGGGTGCGCCCGGACAGCGTCCACGCGGTGGCGGGCGAGCCGGCCAGCAGGGGCAGCGGCCGCCCGGCCCCACGGTCGTCGGTGGCGCGGTCGGCGGTCGCTCCGGCGGCGGATGCGGGTCGGGCGGTGTCTGCGGCGTCCGGTCCTGCGGTGTCCTCCGGCGCCTCCTCCACGATGGCGTGCACGTTGGTGCCGCTGATCCCGAACGACGAGATGCCGGCGCGCCGTACCCGGCCGGTGCCCGCGGGCCAGGGGACGGGCTCGCTGAGCAGCCGGACGTTCCCCGCCGACCAGTCGATGTGCGAGGTCGGCTCCTGGGAGTACAGCGTGCGCGGCAACTCGGCGTGCCGCAGGGCCAGCACCATCTTGATCAGGCCCGCGACGCCGGCCGCGCCCTGGGTGTGGCCGATGTTCGACTTCACCGAGCCCAGCCACAGCGGCCGGTCCCCGGGGCGGTCCTGCCCGTAGGTGGCCAGCAGCGCCTGGCCCTCGATGGGGTCGCCGAGGGTGGTACCGGTGCCGTGCGCCTCGACGGCGTCCACGTCGGCGGTGGTCAGGCCGGCGTTGGCGAGCGCGGCGCGGATCACGCGCTGCTGGGAGGGGCCGTTGGGCGCGGTCAGGCCGTTGGACGCGCCGTCCTGGTTGCTGGCGGTGCCGCGGACCAGCGCGAGCACCTGGTGGCCGTTGCGCCGCGCGTCCGACAGCCGCTCCAGCACCACGATCGCGGCGCCCTCGGACATGCCCATGCCGTCGGCTTCGGCCGAGAACGCCTTGCAGCGCCCCTCGACGGACAGCCCGAGGGCCTTGCCGAAGCCGAACGCCCCGGGACTGGCCATCACCGTCACGCCGCCGGCGAGCGCGAGCGAGCACTCGCCCGAGCGCAGCGCCTGGCCGGCCAGGTGGACGGCCGTCAGCGAGGACGAGCAGGCCGTGTCGACCGTGACCGCCGGGCCCTCGAAGCCGAAGGTGTACGCCAGACGGCCCGACATGACGCTGCCGCCGTCGCTGGTGGGCATGAAGCCCTGCATGGCGGTGGTGTCCTCGCTGAGCGCCTGGCCGTAGTTCTGGGACCAGCCGCCGACGAACACCCCGGTCTGCGAGCCGCGCAGCGTGGCGGGCACGATCCCGGCGCGCTCCATCGCCTCCCAGGACACCTCCAGCAGGATGCGCTGCTGCGGGTCCATGCCCAGGGCCTCGCGCGGGCTGACCCCGAAGAAGGCGGCGTCGAAGTCGCCGACGCCGGTGAGGAAGCCGCCCTGCCGGGCGTGGATGACCGACGGGTCGTCGGCGTCCCGCTCGTAGAGGTCCTCGATCGGCCAGGCCCGGTCCTGGGGGAAGGTGGTGATCGCGTCCCGGCCCTCGGCGAGCAGCCGCCACAGGTCCTCGGGGCCGCGCGTGTCACCGGGGAAGCGGGTGCCCATCGCGACGATCGCGATCGGCTCGTCGCTCGTGGCCGCGCCGGCGGCGCCGGGCACGGCCGGGGAGCCCTGCACCGCGGCGCTGTCGCCGAGCAGGCGGGTCCGCAGGTGGGCGGCGAGCGCGATCGGGGTCGGGTAGTCGAAGACCAGGGTCGACGACACCCGCAGGCCGGTCGCGGCGGTCAGCCGGTTGCGCAGTTCGACGGCGGTCAGCGAGTCGAAGCCGATGTCCTTGAACGCCCGCTCCGGCTCGACGGCGTCGGACGTGGCGTGGCCGAGGACGGCGGCGGCGTGCACGACGACCAGGTTCAGCAGCACCTCGTCCTGCTCGGCGGGGGTGAGCGGGGCGAGCCGGCGCGCGAGCGCCTGCTCCCCGCCGCCGGTGCCGCCGGCCTCGGCGACGCGGCGGGCGGGGGCCGCGAGGCCGTGCCACACCGCGGGGACCTGCTCGCCGCGGCCGGCCCGCGCGCGGGTGCCCGCGACGTCCAGACGGGCGGGGACGAGGAGCGCCTCGTCGCGGCCGAGGGCGGCGTCCAGCAGGGCGAGGCCGTCGTCGGTGCTCAGCGCCGTGACCCCGTCGCGGCCGATCCGGCCCTTGTCGCCGGCGTCGAGGTGCCCGGTCATGCCGCTGCCGTCGGCCCACAGGCCCCAGGTGAGCGAGACGGCGGGCAGGCCGTCCGCGCGGCGCCGGGCGGCGAGGCCGTCCAGGTAGGCGTTGGCGGCCGCGTAGTTGCCCTGACCGGGACCGCCGAAGGTGGCGGCGGCGGACGAGAACAGCACGAACGCGTCCAGATCGAGGTCGAGTTGGGCCGTCAGCTCGTGCAGGTTCCACGCAGCGTCCGCCTTCGGACGCATC
Organism: Streptomyces sp. SN-593; assembly: GCF_016756395.1. NCBI lineage: Bacteria > Bacillati > Actinomycetota > Actinomycetes > Kitasatosporales > Streptomycetaceae > Actinacidiphila > Actinacidiphila reveromycinica. Next base: position 8,543,205 of record NZ_AP018365.1, on the reverse strand, counting down.
ACCGCGTCCACCCGACCCGCGTCGAGCGACGTGATCACCCCGTCGTCCAACACCCCCACCGAGTGGAACACCGACGTCACCGGACGATCCCCGGGCAGCCCCCCGAGCACACCCGCCAGCGCCGTACGATCCGCCGCGTCGCAGGAGACCACGGTGCTGCCGGTCCCGGCGTCCGCCAGCCGCGCCGCCAGCTCCGGCACCCCGGGCGCGGCCGGACCGGTACGGCTGAGCAGCACCGCGCGGTCGGCGCGGCCGGTCCCGGCGAGGTGCCGGGCGACCCGGGCGCCGATCATGCCGGTGCCGCCGGTGATCAGAACGGTGCCGGAACGGCGCGGCGCCGCGGGCACGGTCAGGACGGCCCTGCCGGCGTGGCCCTGCTCCCTGACGTGGCGCAGGGCGTCGGCCGCGCGGCGGACGTCCCAGCAGCGGACGGGCACGACGGCGGTCTCCCCGACCTCCGAGCCCTCGGCCGCACCCTCGGCCGCATGCTCGTGCGCGCTCTCGACCTCTTCTTCGGCCGCGTCTTCGCCGCCGGTCGCGGTGAGGAGCGTACGGACCTCGGCGAGGACGGCGGCGAGCCGGTCCGGGGCCGCCTCGGCCAGCGCGAAGGCGGCACACCGGACATCGGGGCGCCCGGCCGCGGCCCCGCCGGATTCCCCCGGACCGGCCGCGTCGGCCGCCAGGAGCACTCCGCCGTCGCGCAGCAACCGCAGCGAGGCGTCCGTCTGCTCGCCGGGCGCGGCGTTGAGGACGATGTCCACGCCGCCGGCGAACTTCGCCGCGAACGCGGCCACGTCGTCAGGCGCCGCGTGGTCGTCGTCGAGCCCCAGGGCGGCGAGCACGCCGCGCCGGTCGGAGCCGGCGGTCGCGAACACCTCCAGCCCGAGCCGGCGGGCGACCCGCACCGCCGCGGCACCGGCCGCACCGGCGGCGTCATGGACCAGCACCCGCTGGCCGGGCGTCGCCCCGGCCACGTCGGCGAGGCCGTACCAGGCGGTGGCGTACACCTCCGGGGCCGCGGCCGCCCGCGCGAACGTCCATCCCCCGGGCAGCGCGACCAGGGACCGAGCGTCGGCCACCACCTGGTCGGCGAGCCCGCCGTCCACGAGGCCCATCACGCGGTCGCCGGCGGCCAACTCCTCGACATCGGGGCCGACATCGGTGACGACACCGGCGATCCCGGTCCCGAGGGCCGCACCGGGGCGGTCCTCGCCGAGCACGAGGTCGACGTCCCGCGCGCCCACGCCCGCCGCGCGCACCGCCACCCGCACCTGGCCCGGCGCCAGTTCACCCATGACCGGACGCGGCACGACGGCCAGACCCTCCAGCGTGCCCGGGCGCCCGACCTCCACCCGCCACGACTCGCCGCCCCCCGGCAGCGTCAGCCCGGCCGTCGGGCGCACCAGCCGCCGGGCCAGCGCCGCGCCCCCGCGCACCGCCACCTCGGGCTCGCCGCAGGTCACGGCGGCGAGCAGTGGCTCGTCGGCTCCCGCCCCGGAAGCGGGGAGGTCCACGAGCACGAACCGGTCCGGGTTCTCCGACTGCGCGGAGCGCACCAGCCCCCACACCGCGGCGCCCGCCAGGTCCGCCACACCTTCGCCGACACCGGTCGAGACCGCGCCGCGCGTCACCACGGCAAGGCGCGACCCGCCCAGTTCCTCCGCGCCCAACCACGCCTGCACCATGCCGAGCACGTCCGCGGTCGCCTGTCGGGCCCCGCCCGCCGGGACACCGGCGACCACCAGCGCGGGTACCGCGGCCTCGCCCCGGCCGATCGCGGCGGTCAGCTCCGCGAGGCCGCCGTAGCGCGCCCGGCCCGCCAGGTCGGCCACGTCCTCCAGGCCGACGCCGACCACCACGGCGTCCGTCTCGGCCGTCCCGCCCGCCGGGGCGGGAACCGGCGTCCACGCCACGCCGAACAGCGCGTCCCGCACCGCCGGGGCGACTCCGCCCGACGCACCCGCGCCGCCCCCGACCGGGCGCAGCACCAGGGAGTCCACCGAGACCGCCGGCGAGCCGGCGCCGTCGACCGCCACCAGCGCCAGACCCCCGGCGCCGTCGGAGGACAGCTTCACCCGCAGCACGCTCGCGCCGGACGCGTGCAGGTCCACGCCCGTCCAGGCGAACGGCAGCCGCACCTCGCCCGCCCGGCCCTCCGGCAGCACCAGGCCCGACAGGTGCAGCGCCGCGTCCAGCAGCGCCGGATGCACCCCGAACCCGCCCGCGTCCGCGGCCGCCGCCTCCGGCAGCGCGACCTCGGCGAACACCTCCTCGCCACGCCGCCAGGCTGCCCGCAGGCCCTGGAACACCGGCCCGTAGCCGTAACCCGCCGCCTCCAGGTCGTCGTACCAGCCGTCCACGGCGAGCGGCGTCGCGTCGCGCGGCGGCCACACCACCAGGTCCGCGCCGATCCCGCCGGCCGGGACCGCCGCCGAGACCGTACCGCTGGCATGCCGGGTCCACGGCGCGTCGCCCTGCTCACCCGACGGACGACTGTGCACCTCCACCCCGCGCACGCCGGCCTCCTCCGCGCCGACCACCACCTGCACCTCGACCGCCGCGTCCGCCAGCAGCAGCGGCGCCTCCAGCGTCAGCTCCTCCAGCCGGCCGCACCCCACCACGTCACCGGCCCGGATCGCCATCTCCACGAACCCGGTGCCGGGCAGCAGCACGGTGCCGCCCACCGCGTGATCACCCAGCCACGGCTGCGCACGCAACGACACCACACCCGCCACCACCAGCCCCGCACCCGACGCCAACTCCATCGACGCCGACAGCAGCGGATGCCCCAACCCGCTGCCCACCGCGGCCGCGGTCGCCTTCGGCCAGTAGCGCTCGTGCTGGAAGGCGTACGTCGGCAGGTCCACCCGGTCGCCCGAGCCGACCACCGCCGCCCAGTCCACCGCGACGCCCCGCACCCACGCCTCGGCCATGGACGTCAACAGGCGCTGCGGCCCGCCCTCGTCCCGCCGCAACGACCCCACCACGACCGGAGCGGCCACACCGGCGTCCTCCAGCGTCGCCGTCACAGGGGCGACCAGGACCGGGTGGGCGGACATCTCCACGAACACCCCGTGGCCCGCCTCGGCGAGGGTACGCACCGCCCGGTCGAACTCCACCGGCGCCCGCAGACTGTCGAACCAGTAGCCCGCACCGAGATCCGCGGCATCCAGCCACTCCCCCGACATCGCGGACAGCATCGGCACCGTGGCGGCTGCCGTGTCCGCGCCGGCACCCGCGGCCGTACCCGCGCCCGTCAGCGGAGCGAGGGGCGCGAGCGCCTCCAGGATCTCCCGCCGCAGGCCGTCCACCTGCGCGCTGTGCGAGGCGTAGTCCACCGGAAGCCGCCGCACCCGCACCCCGTCACCCTCACACCCGACGACCAACTCCTCCAGCGCCTCGGGATCACCGCTCACCACGGTCGCCTCGGCACTGTTCACCACCGCCACCGACAACCGCTCGCCAAAGCCCGCGATCCGCGCGCGCACGGCGTCGGCGGACTCCGCCACCGACACCATCCCGCCCCCGCCCGCCAGCGCCCGCAACGCCAGCGAGCGCAACGCCACCACCCGCGCACCGTCCTCCACCGACAACAACCCCGCCACCACCGCCGCAGCGATCTCCCCCTGCGAATGCCCCACCACCGCATCCGGCCGTACTCCGGCCGCCTCCCACACCGCAGCCAACGACACCATCACCGCCCACAACACCGGCTGCACCACATCCACCCGCTCCAACGCCACCGCATCACCCAGCACCTCCTCCAACGACCACTCCACATAAGGCGCCAACGCCCCACCACACTCCGCGAACCGCGCCGCGAACACCGGTGAGGACGTGAGCAGTTCACGCCCCATCCCCACCCACTGCGCACCCTGACCCGGGAACACGAACACCGAACGACCCACACCCACCGCCGGCACCACACCCGACACCACGCCCGCACCCGGCACGCCCGACACCACCGACCCCAAAGCAGGCGCTCCGGACGCGCCGCCGTCCACCACCACCGCGCGGTGCGCGAACACCGCACGCGACACCGCCAACGACCAGGCCACATCCCGCGCCGCCAACTCCGGCTTCGCCACCGTCAGTTCACGCAACCGCCCCGCCTGCGCGCGCAACGCCGCATCGGAACGCCCCGACACCACCCACGGCACCACACCCGACACCGCGGGCGGCTCCGGCCGCGCGCCCCGCGGGCCCGGCCCCGCGTCCTCCGTGCCCTCCACCGGGGCTCCGGCCTCCGCCGGCGCCTCCTCAATGATCACGTGGGCGTTCGTCCCGCTGATCCCGAACGACGACACACCCGCGCGCCGCACCCGCGCGGCCGTCTCCGGCCAGGCCACGGGCTCGCTCAGCAGCCGGACGTTCCCCGCCGTCCAGTCGATGTGGCGTGACGGCTCGCCGGCGTAGAGGGACCGCGGCAGCTCCTGGTGCTGGAGCGCCAGCACCATCTTCACGACACCGGCCACGCCCGCGGCCCACTGGGTGTGCCCGATGTTCGACTTCACCGAACCCAGCCACAGGGGGCGGTCCTCGTCGCGCGCCCGGCCGTAGGTCGCCATCAGCGCCTGCGCCTCGATCGGGTCACCGAGTTCCGTACCGGTGCCGTGGCCCTCGACCGCGTCCACGTCGTCCGTGGACAGGCCCGCGCTCGCCAGCGCGGCGCGGATGACGCGCTGCTGGGAGGGACCGTTCGGGGCCGTCAGGCCGTTCGACGCGCCGTCCTGGTTCACCGCGCTGCCCCGCACGACGGCGAGCACCCGGTGGCCGTTGCGCCGGGCGTCCGACAGGCGTTCCAGTACGACCATGCCGACGCCCTCGCCCCAGCCGACCCCGTCGGCCGCGTCGGAGAACGCCTTGCAGCGCCCGTCGGCCGCCATGCCGCGCTGCCGGGAGAAGGACACGAAGGCGGTGGGGTTCACCATGACGGTGACGCCGCCGGCGAGGGCGAGCGAGCACTCACCGGAGTTCAGCGCCTGGGCGGCCAGGTGCAGGGCCACCAGCGACGACGAGCAGGCGGTCTCGACCGTCACGGCGGGGCCTTCGAGGCCGAGCGTGTAGGCGACGCGACCCGAGATCACGCTGGCCGCGGTGCCGGTCATCAGGTACCCCTCGGCGGCCGCGTCCTCCGGCAGATCCGCACCGTAGCCCGACGCCGCCCCGCCCACGAACACACCCGTCCGCGAACCCCGCAGAGCACCCGGATCAATACCCGACCGCTCCAACGCCTCCCACGCCACCTCCAACAACACCCGCTGCTGCGGATCCATCGCCAACGCCTCACGCGGACTGATCCCGAAGAACCCCGCGTCAAAACCCCCCGCGTCCTCGACGAACCCACCCTCCCGCACATACGACCGACCCACCCGATCCGGATCCTCGTCGTACAACCCCTCGACATCCCAGCCCCGGTCCTGCGGGAAGGCGCCCACCACGTCGCGCCCCTCCGACAGCACCGCCCAGAAGTCCTCCGGACCGCCCACGCCACCCGGCAGCCGGCACCCCAGGCCCACGATCGCCACCGGCTCCGCGCCACCGGACGCGTTCCGCAACCCGCCGCCCGACACCGCCAGGTCCGCGCCCACAGCGGCTGTGTCGACCGTGTCCCCCACCAGCGACACCCGCAGGAACCCCGCGAGCAGCACCGGCGTCGGATAGTCGAAGACCAACGTGGACGGCAACCGCAGACCCGCGGCCGCGTTCAACCGGTTCCGCAACTCGACCGCGGTCAACGAGTCGAAGCCCAGTTCCTTGAACGCCCGCTCCCCCGGCACGGCCTCGGCCGAAGCGTGGCCGAGCACGGCCGCCGTGTGGGCGCGCACCAGGTCCACCAGCGCGCGGTCGCGCTCCGCGGGCGACATCCCGGCCAGGCGGTCGCGCAGCGACGAGGAACCGCCCGCGCCCGTCGCGGCCGACGCGGGCCGGCCGCCCGGACCGGACCGTCCACCGGCCAGGCTCCGCCAGACGGCGGGGACCTGCTCGCCGCGGACCGCGGCGGCGCGCACGCCCGAGACGTCCAGCACGGCCGGGACGAGCAGCGACTCGTCGCGGCCGAGGGCCGCGTCCAGCAGGGCCAGACCGTCGTCCGTACCCAGCCCGGCGACACCGCTGCGGGTGATCCGGTCCTTGTCCCCGGCCTCCAGGGTGCCGGCCATCCCGCCCGACTCCGCCCACATGCCCCAGTCGAGCGACAGCGCCGGAAGGCCGGCGGTCCGGCGGGCGGCCGCGAGTCCGTCGAGGAACGCGTTGGCGGCGGCGTAGTTGGCCTGACCGGCGCCGCCGAAGGTGGCGGCGGCGGACGAGAACAGCACGAACGCGTCCAGGTCCAGGTCGAGTTCAGCCGTCAACTCGTGCAGGTTCCACGCCGCGTCCGCCTTCGGACGCATCACCGCGTCCACCCGACCCGCGTCGAGCGACGTGATCACCCCGTCGTCCAACACCCCCACCGAATGGAACACCGACGTCACCGGACGATCCCCGGACAGCCCCCCGAGCAGACCCGCCAACGCCGTACGGTCCGCCGCGTCACAGGCGACGACCCGACTGTCCGCACCCGCCGACGCCAACCCCGCCACCAACTCCGGAACCCCGGCGGCCGACGGACCCGAACGACTCACCAACACCGCCCGACCGGCACGCCCCGACTCGACCAGATGACGCGCCACCCGGCCACCGATCATCCCCGTCCCACCGGTGATCAACGCCGTCCCGGAAGCGCGAACCGGCGCCGGAACCGTCAACACGATCTTCCCGACATGCCGCGCCTGGCTCATGAACCGCAACGCGTCCACCGCCCGCCGCACATCCCAACACCGCACCGGAGCAGGCTCCAGGACACCCGTCGACAGCAAGGCACCGATCTCACCGAGGATCAGGCCGAGCCGTTCGACACCCGCCTCGGTGGTCTCGAACGGGCAGTAGCGCACTCCCTCGTACCGCGTGGCGATGTCCTCGGCGTCCCGTAGATCGGTCTTGCCCATCTCCAGGAACACCCCGCCGCCACGCAGCAACCGCAGGGAGGCGTCCGTCAACTCCCCCGCCAGCGCGTTCAACACGATGTCCACGCCACCGGAGAACTTCTCCTCGAACCCCGCGTCCCGCGAGGAGGCGATGTGGTCGTCGTCGATGCCCATGGACGCCAGCACGCCCCACTTCCCCGGGCTCGCCGTCGCGAACACCTCCAACCCCAGATGACGCGCGATCTGCACCGCCGCCATCCCCACCCCACCCGTCGCCGCATGGATCAGCACCCGCTGCCCCGACCGCGCCCGAGCCAGATCCACCAACCCGTACCACGCCGTCGAGAACCCCACCGGCACACCCGCCGCCCGCGCGAACGACCACCCCGCCGGAACCGCCGCCAACGCCCGGGCGTCCACGACCATCCGGTCGGCGAAGCCGCCACCGGCGATGCCCATCACCCGGTCGCCGACCGCCCACCCGGTGACATCCGGTGCGACGTCGGCGACCACACCGGCGACCTCACTGCCGAGCAGCGCGGCACCCGGGTACATGCCCAGGGTGATCATCACGTCGCGGAAGTTCATGCCCGCGGCGCGCACCGCCACCCGTACCTGTCCCGGAGCGAGTTCGGCCGTGGCGGGCGGGTACGCGACCGCCTCCACACCCTCCAGCGTGCCGGCCTGCCGCACCTCCAGCCGCCACGCGCCCTCACCGGCCGGAAGGGCGAGGCCGCCCGACGGGCGCACCAGGCGCCGCGCGAGCACCAGTTCGCCACGGACGGCGATCTCGGGCTCGCCCGACGCCACGGCGGCCACCAGCGGCTCCACGCCGAGCGCGTCCCCGTCCGGCAGGTCCACCAGCACGAAACGATCCGGCTCCTCCGACTGCGCGGAACGCACCAGACCCCACACCGCGGCACCCGCCAGATCCACCACACCCTCACCCGGACCCGTCGACACCGCACCCCGCGTCACCACCACCAACCGCGACGACGACAACCCCACCGCACCCAACCACCCCTGCACCAGGCCCAGCACACCCGCCGTCACCCCACGAGCCGAACCGGCCGTGTCCGCGGAGCCCGGCGCGTGCTGATCGGAAGCCGCCAGGACCAGGTCGGGTGCCGGTTCCCCCGCCGCGACCGCGTCGGCCAACGCGTGCACATCCGGGTACCGCGTCACGCCGTGCAGCGCGCCGAGGCCGCCTCCCAGTACGGCGACGACCGCCTCCGCGGCGGTCCGGCCGGGCGCCGGGGCGGGCACCCACTCCACCGCGAACAGGTCGTCGCGCACCTGCGCGCCCGCCTGGTCGGCGGTGACCGGCCGCAGGGCGAGCGAGTCCACCGACACCACGGGCGAGCCGGCCGGGTCGACGCCGGTCAGCGACACCCCGCCCGCGCCGTCGGGGGACAGCTTCACCCGCAACACGCTCGCGCCCGACGCGTGCAGGCCCACCCCCGTCCACGCGAACGGCAACCGCACCTCGCCGGCGCGCCCCTCCGGGAGGACGAGACCCGACGCGTGCAGCGCCGCGTCCAGCAGGGCGGGGTGGAGGACGTAGTCGCGTGCGTCCGAGGCGGCCTCCTCCGGGAGGGCGACCTCGACGAAGACGTCGTCACCACGCCGCCAGCCCGCCCGCAGACCGCGGAAGAGCGGACCGTAGTCGTAGCCCTCCGCGGCCATGCGCGGGTACCAGTCGTCCACGGGGAACGCCGTCGCGTCGCGCGGCGGCCACACGGTCAGGTCGGCCGACGGCCGCCCGCCCGCGGCGGGCGCCAGGGTGCCGCTGGCGTGACGGGTCCAGGCGCCCGGCTCGTCGGGCGAGGACGCGCCCCGCGCGTACACCTCGACGGACCGCAGGCCGCCGGTCTCCGGGCCCACCACGACCTGCACCTGGACCGGGGTGTCGGACAGCACCAGCGGTGCTTCGAGCGTCAGTTCGTCCACGTGGCCGAATCCGGCGACGTCGCCCGCGCGCACGGTCATCTCCACGAACGCGGTGCCGGGCAGCAGCACGGTGCCGCCGACGGCGTGCTCGGCCAGCCAGGGCTGGGCACGCAGCGACAGGCGGCCGTTGAGGACCATGCCGCCGTCGGCGGCGAGTTCGACCAGCGCCAGCAGCAGCGGGTGGCCCATCGCGCCCAGGCCGGCGGCCTCCATGTCGGACACGTCCAGCACCGGCTGCGGCCAGTAGTACTGCCGCTGGAAGGCGTACGTCGGCAGGTCCACCCGCTCGCCCGGGCCGATCAGCGCGGCCCAGTCCACGGACACGCCGTGCACCCACGCCTGCGCCAGCCCGTCCACGAACGCCCCCGCGGCGTCGTGGCCAGGCCGCTGCAACGACACGAACTCCGCGTCCGGCACCGCACCCGCACCTAGCGTGGACAGCGTCCCGTCGGGTCCGATCTCCAGGAAGACGTCCACGTCGAGGCCGGCCATGGCCGTCACGGCGTCGGCGTACCGCACAGCCCCCCGCGCCTGGCCCGCCCAGTACGAGCCGTCACACGACTCGACCACGGCACCCGTGGACGTACTCACCCACGGAACCTCAGCCGGCACATACGCCAACCCACCCGCGATCTCCGCCAGTTCGTCCAGCGCCGGGTCCATCCGGTGCGAATGGAACGCATGACTCACCCGCAAGGAACGCACCCGCACCCCACGCCCCGCGAACACCCCCGCCACCGCGTCCACCGCGTCCCGCTCACCCGACACCACCACCGCGGCCGGGCCGTTGACCGCAGCGATCCCGACATCGGCACGCTCGCCGATCACCTCGATCGCGTCCGCCTCGGACACGGCGATCGACGCCATCGCGCCGCCCTCGGGCAGCGCCTGCATCACCCGACCACGCCCCGCCACGAGCGCACACGCGTCCTCCAGGGACAGCACACCCGCCGCACACGCGGCCGCCACCTCACCCACCGAGTGGCCGGCGACAGCCGTCGGCGTCACCCCCGCCGCCTTGAGGACCTCCACCAGACCGACCTGCAACGCGAACAGCCCGGCCTGCGCGAACACCGTCGAATCCGCCCGGGCATCACCCTCCGCGCCCTCCAACACCACCTCACGCAACGGCACATCAAGGTGGGACCCAAGCAGCCCGCACACCCGGTCGAACGCCGCCGCGAACACCGGAGACGCCGCATACAACCCCGCCGCCATCCCCGCCCGCTGCGACCCCTGACCCGCGAACACGAACCCCACCCGGCCACGACCGGCGGCCACACCACCCGACGTCACCACACCCGACGCCGGCTGACCCGTCGCCACCGCCGCGAGACCTTCCGTATACCCGCCGCCCGACACCACCGCGCGGTGCTCGAACACCGACCGCGACGACGCCAACGACCACCCCACATCCACCGGGCCCAACCCCGGCCGCGCCAGCACCAGTTCACGCAACCGCCCCGCCTGTTCCCGCAGCGCGGCCTCCGTGCGGCCCGACGCCACCCACGGCACCGCACCCGACACCACGGGCACGGCCGGCGCGTCACCCGCCGCCTTCGTCTCCGGCTCCTGCGCCGCGGGTGCCTCCTCCAGCAGCACGTGCGCGTTCGTCCCGCTGATGCCGAACGACGAGACGCCGGCCCGGCGCACCCGCTCGGCCGTCTCCGGCCAGTCCCGCGGCTCGGTCAGCAGGCGGACGTTCCCGGCCGTCCAGTCGATGTGCGGCGACGGCTCGTCCACGTGCAGCGTCCGCGGCAACCGGGCGTGCTGGAGCGCCAGCACCATCTTCATCACGCCGGCCACGCCGGCCGCGCACTGGGAGTGGCCGATGTTCGACTTCACCGAACCGAGCCACAACGGGCGCTCCTCCGGGCGCTCCTGGCCGTAGGTCGCCATCAGCGCCTGCGCCTCGATCGGGTCGCCGAGCTTCGTCCCGGTCCCGTGGGCCTCCACCACGTCCACCTGGTCCGCGGACATCCGCGCGTTCGCCAACGCGGCGCGGATGACCCGCTGCTGGGACGGACCGTTGGGCGCGGTCAGACCGTTCGACGCGCCGTCCTGGTTCACCGCGCTGCCCCGCACCACCGCCAGCACCCGGTGCCCGTTGCGCCGCGCGTCCGACAGCCGCTCCACCACCAGCATGCCGACCCCCTCGGCCATGCCCATGCCGTCGGCCGACGCCGCGAACGCCTTCGACCGCCCATCCGCCGCCAACCCCCGCTGCCGGGAGAACTCGCCCATCGCCCCGGGCAGCGCCATGATCGTGGCGCCGCCGGCCAGGGCGAGCGAGCACTCGCCGTTGCGCAGGGCCTGGACGGCGAGGTGGAGGCTGACCAGGGAGGAGGAGCAGGCGGTGTCCACCGTGACGGTCGGGCCCTCGACGCCGAGCACGTAGGCGACGCGGCCGGAGATGACGCTCGTGGTGGTGCCGGTGAGCTGGTAGCCCTCCGCGCCCCCGGCGCCGTCGGCGTCGTAGCCGGAGGAGGTGGCGCCGACGAACACGCCGGTCTGCGAGCCGCGCAGGGAGACGGGGTCGATGCCGACGCGTTCGCACGCCTCCCACGCGGTCTCCAGCACGAGGCGCTGCTGCGGGTCCATCGCCAGCGCCTCGCGCGGGTTGATGCCGAAGAAGCCCGCGTCGAACTCGCCCGCGCCGTACAGGAACCCGCCGCCGCGCGCGTAGGAGGTGCCGGGGTTGTCGGGGTCCGGGTCGTACAGCTCGTCGAGCGCCCACCCGCGGTCCTCGGGGAGGCCGGTCACCGCGTCGACGCCGTCCGCGAGGACCGTCCAGAGCTCCTCGGGCGTGCTGATGCCGCCGGCGAACCGGCAGCTCATGCCGACGATCGCGATCGGCTCGCGGGAGGCCGAGACGAGCTGCCGGTTGTGCTGCCGCAGCCGCTCGGTCTCCTTCAGCGACACCCGCAGCGCCTCGAGGACCTTCTCGTTGGGCATGCTCATCGTGCGCTCCACGTGGTGATCGGCGTCGACATCAGAAATCGGTTCCTTCCGCCTGGAGGGCGATGCGCACCAGGTCCTCGGCGTCGAGCGAGTCGATGAGGTCGCCGTGGTCCTCCGGCGCGGCCGCGGCCTCCTGGGCGCCCGCCCGGTCGTCGGCGAGTCGCAGCAGGACGTCCACGAGGCCGGCGTCGCGCAGGCGGGCGATCGGGATCGACGCGAGGACGGCGCGCAGCCGGGACTCGGCGCCGTCGTCGGTCCGCTCCGTGCCGGGGCGGAGGAGTTCGGCGAGGTGGGCGACCAGCACGCTGGGCGCCGGGTAGTCGAAGACCAGGGTGGACGGGAGCCGCAGGCCGGTCGCGGCGTTGAGCCGGTTGCGGAACTCGACCGCGGCCAGCGAGTCGAAGCCGAGGTCCTTGAAGGTGCGGTCGGCCTCGACCGCGGCGGCGGACGCGTGTCCCAGGACGGCTGCCGTGTGCGCGCCGACGAGGTCGGTCAGCGCGCGGCCGCGCTCCTCGGGTGTGAGGGCGGCGAGTTGCTGCGGGAGGGTGCGGTGGGCGTCGCCCCCGGGGCCGCCCGCGCCGCCGGAGACGCGCCGGGCCGGGGTGGCGAGGCCGTGCCAGACCGCCGGGACCTGCTCGCCGCGTGCCGCCGCGGCACGTATGCCCGCGAGGTCCGACGCGGCGGGGACGAGGAGGGGTTCGTCGCGGCCGAGGGCGGCGTCCAGCAGGGCGAGGCCGTCGTCGGTGCTCAGTCCGGTGGCGCCGTCGCGGCCGACGCGGCCCTTGTCGCCGGCGTCGAGGTGGCCGGTCATCGCGCTGGCCTCGGCCCACAGGCCCCAGGTGAGCGAGACGGCGGGCAGGCCGTCCGCGCGGCGCCGGGCGGCGAGGCCGTCCAGGTAGGCGTTGGCGGCCGCGTAGTTGCCCTGACCGGGACCGCCGAAGGTGGCGGCGGCGGACGAGAACAGCACGAACGCGTCCAGATCGAGGTCGAGTTCAGCCGTCAGCTCGTGCAGGTTCCACGCCGCGTCCGCCTTCGGACGCATCACCGCGTCCACCCGACCCGCGTCGAGCGACGTGATCACCCCGTCGTCCAACACCCCCACCGAGTGGAACACCGACGTCACCGGACGGTCAGCGGGCAGCGCGGCCACCAACCCCGCCAACGCCGTACGATCCGCCGCGTCACAGGCGACGACCCGACTGTCCGCACCCGCCGACGCCAACCCCGCCACCAACTGCGGAACCCCGGCGGCCGACGGACCCGAACGACTCACCAACACCGCCCGACCGGCACGCCCCGACTCGACCAGATGACGCGCCACCCGGCCACCGATCATCCCCGTCCCACCGGTGATCAACGCCGTCCCGGAAGCGCGGACCGGCGCCGGAACCGTCAACACGATCTTCCCGACATGCCGCGCCTGGCTCATGAACCGCAACGCGTCCACCGCCCGCCGCACATCCCAACACCGCACCGGAGCAGGGCTCATGGCACCGCTCACGAGCAGGGCGTTCGCCTCGGCCAGGATCTCTCCGAGGCGCTGCGGGCCGGCCTCGCCGGTCTCGAAGGAGACGTAGGTGACGCCGGGGTGGGCGGCCGCGACCTGCTCGGGTGCACGGCGATCGGTCTTGCCCATCTCCAGGAAGACCCCGCCGCCGCGCAGCAACCGCAGGGAGGCGTCGGTGAGTTCACCGGACAGGGCGTTGAGGACGATGTCCACGCCGCCGGCGAACTTCTCCTCGAAGCCGGCGTCCCGCGAGGACGCGATGTGGTCGTCGTCGATGCCCGTGGACGCCAGCGCGCCCCACTTGGCCGGGCTCGCCGTGGCGAACACCTCCAGGCCGAGGTGGCGTGCCACCTCGACGGCGGCCGAGCCGACGCCGCCGGTCGCGGCGTGGACCAGCACCCGCTGCCCGGGCCGCGCCCGCGCCAGGTCGGCCAGCGCGTACCAGGCCGTGCAGTACGCGAGCGGCACGGCGGCCGCCTGCGCGTACGTCCAACCGTCGGGTATCACCGCGAGTTTGCGGGCGTCGACCACCACCCGGTCGGCGAAGCCGCCGGTGACCATGCCCATCACCCGGTCGCCGACCGCCAACGCGTGGACGTCGGGACCGACTTCGGTCACCACGCCGGCCGCTTCGCTGCCGAGCAGCGCCGCGTCGGGGTACATGCCCAGGGTGATGAGCACGTCGCGGAAGTTCACTCCGGCGGCGCGCACCGCGAAGCGCACCTCGCCGGGTGCGAGGTCGCCCGCGGTGGCCGGGTAGGGCACGACGCCCAGGCCCTCCAGGGTTCCCGGGCGTTCCGCCTCCACCCGCCACGGCACGCGGTCGGCGCCGGTGGGCACGGGCAGGCCGGCGGTCGGGCGGGTCAGGCGCCGTGCCAGCACGCCGCCCGCGCGCACGGCGGTCTCTGGCTCGCCGGACGCGAGGGCGGCCGCCAGCGCCCGGGTCGTGCTCTCGTCCGGTTCGGGCGCGGCGGGGAGGTCGACGAGGACGAAGCGGTCGGGGTGCTCCGACTGGGCGGTGCGCACCAGTCCCGACACGGCGGCGCCCGCGAGGTCCGCGACGCCCTCGTCGGGAGCGGTGGACACCGCGCCGCGCGTGACCAGCGCCAGTCGTGACGCCGTCAGCCCCTCGGCGGCCAGCCACTCCTGGACCAGGTGCAGCGTCCTGGCGGTCGCGCGGCGCGCGGTGCCGGCCGCCGTGCCGTCGGCGGCGGACGCTGCGGACGTGCCGGGGGGCGGTGCGCAGACCAGCACGTCGGGCACCTGCTCGCCCGCTGCCACCGCGGCCGCCAGTGCGGCGACGTCCGCGTAGGCCGGAGCGTGCAGGCCGGTGAGGCGGCGGGTGTCCGGACCGAGCAGCGCGGTCGTCGTCGCCGGGGCCGTGGAGGAGGCCGCTACCGGGGTCCAGGCCACGCCGAGCAGTCCGTCCCGCACCGCCGGGGCAACAGCGCCCGAACCGCCGCTGCCGACGGGCCGCAGCACCAGGGAGGCCACCGAGACCACCGGCGCGCCGGCCTCGTCGACGGCCGTGAGCGACAGGCCGCCCGCGCCGTCCGGGGACAGTCTCACCCGCAGCACGCTCGCGCCCGACGCGTGCAGGCCCACGCCCGTCCACGCGAACGGCAGCCGGACCTCACCGGGCCGGCCCGGCTCCTGGACCAGCCCCGACAGGTGCAGCGCGGCGTCCAGCAGCGCGGGGTGCAAGCCGAAGGAACCCGCCTCGCCGGCCGCCTGCTCGGGCAGGGCGACCTCGGCGAACACCTCGTCGCCGCGCCGCCATCCGGCCCGCAGGCCCTGGAAGGACGGGCCGTAGTCGTAGCCGTCGGCGGCCATGCGGGGGTACCAGTCGCTCACCGCGAGGGGGGCCGCGTCGCGCGGCGGCCACACCACCAGGTCGCCGGGGGTCGGGGCCGGCCCGGCCGCGGAGACCGTGCCGGTCGCGTGGCGCACCCACGGCGCGCCGTCGCCGTCGCCGCCCTGGCGGGCGTGGACCGCCACGGTGCGCACACCGCCGTCGTCCGGGCCCACCACCACCTGGACCTGGACGGGCGTGTCGGAGAGCAGCAGCGGTGCTTCGAGTGTGAGTTCGTCCAGGTGTCCGCAGCCGACGACGTCGCCGGCCCGGATCGCCATCTCCACGAAGGCGGTGCCGGGCAGCAGGACGGTGCCGCCGACCGCGTGGTCGGCCAGCCACGGCTGCGCGCTCAGCGACAGCCGGCCGGTCATCGCCGTGCCGCCGTCTCCGACCAGCTCCACCGAGGCGAGGAGGAAGGGGTGGCCGAGGACGCTCAGTCCGGCGGAGGCGATGTCGCCGGCGCCCACGTTCGCCTTCGGCCAGTAGTGCTGGTGCTGGAAGGCGTACGTCGGCAGGTCCACGCGCTCGCCCGAGCCGATCACGGCCGCCCAGTCCACTTCGACGCCCTGCACCCAGGCTTCGGCCATGGACGTCAGCAGGCGCTGCGGTCCGCCCTCGTCACGCCGCAGCGACCCGACGACCACCGGAGCGGCCTGGCCCGCGTCCTCCAGTGTCGCCGTCACGGGGGCGACCAGGACCGGGTGGGCGGACATCTCCACGAAGACCCCGTGGCCGGCGTCGGCCAGCGTGCGCACCGCACGGTCGAACTCCACCGGCGCCCGCAGGCTCTCGAACCAGTACCCGGCACCCAGATCCGCGGCATCCAGCCACTCCCCCGACATCGCCGACAGCATCGGCACCGCCGACCCGTCGACCAGAGGCGTCACCGGGGCCAGGGTGTCGAGGATCTCCTGCCGCAGCCCGTCCACCTGCGCGCTGTGCGAGGCGTAGTCCACCGGAAGCCGCCGCACCCGGACCCCGTCGGCCTCGCAGCCGGCGACCAACGCGTCGAGTGCGTCGACCTGTCCGCTCACCACCGTTGCCTCCACACTGTTGACCACCGCGATCGACAACCGATCTCCGAACTGCGCGATCCGCTCCTTCACCTCCTCCGCGGACTGGGCGACGGACACCATGCCGCCCTTGCCGGCCAGCGCCCGCAGGGCCTGCGAGCGCAGGGCCACCACGCGCGCGCCGTCCTCGACGGACAGCAGGCCGGCCACGACGGCGGCCGCGATCTCGCCCTGCGAGTGGCCGACCACGGCGTCCGGCCGTACTCCGGCCGCCTCCCACACCGCCGCCAGCGACACCATCACCGCCCACAGCACGGGCTGGACGACGTCCACCCGCTCCAGGGCCTCCGCGTCGGTGAGCGCCGCTTCCAGGGACCATCCGACGAACGGCGCCAGCACGGCACCGCACTCCGCGAACCGCGCCGCGAACACCGGTGAGGACGTGAGCAGTTCACGGCCCATCCCGACCCACTGCGCACCCTGGCCCGGGAACACGAACACCGACCGGCCCACCCCCGTCGCCGGCGCCACACCCACGGCGGTTCCCGCCGCCGGCTGTCCCGCCACCACGGCGCCCAGCCCGGCCAGACCACCGTCTCCCACCACGACCGCGCGGTGCGCGAACACCGACCGCGACACCGCCAACGACCACGCCACATCCCGCGCCGCCAACTCCGGCTGTGCCACCATCAGTTCACGCAACCGCCCCGCCTGGCCGCGCAGCGCGGCATCGGAGCGACCCGACACCACCCACGGCACCACACCCGAGAACATCCCGGGAGCGGTCCCGGCGGCCACCTCTGCCCCGGCCTCCGCCGGCGCCTCCTCCAGCACCACGTGCGCGTTCGTGCCACTGATGCCGAACGACGACACACCCGCCCGCCGCACCCGCTCACCGTTCGCGGGCCACTCCACCGCCTCGTCCAGCAGCCGCACGCCTCCCGCCGACCAGTCGATACGGCGCGAGGGCTCCTCCGCGTACAGCGTGCGAGGCAGCACGCCGTGCTGCAAAGCCAACACCATCTTGATCACGCCCGCAACGCCCGCGGCCCATTGGGTGTGCCCGATGTTCGACTTGACCGAACCGAGCCACAACGGACGGTCGTCGGGGCGCTCCTGACCGTAGGTGGCCAGCAGTCCCTGGGCCTCGATCGGGTCGCCCAGGGTGGTGCCGGTGCCGTGGCCCTCGACGGCGTCCACGTCGGCGGCGGTCAGTCCCGCGCCGGCCAGCGCGGCGGTGATGACGCGCTGCTGGGAGGGGCCGTTCGGGGCGGTCAGGCCGTTGGACGCGCCGTCCTGGTTGACCGCGCTGCCGCGTACCACGGCCAGCACCCGGTGGCCGTTGCGTCGGGCGTCCGACAGGCGTTCCAGCACGACCATGCCGACGCCCTCGCCCCAGCCGGTTCCGTCGGCGGACTGCGCGTACGCCTTGCAGCGGCCGTCGCGGGCCAGGCCCTGCTGGCGGGAGAAGTCGACGAAGGTGCCGGGCGTGGCCATGATGGTGACGCCGCCGGCGAGGGCGAGCGAGCACTCGCCGTTGCGCAGCGCCTGGGTGGCCAGGTGCAGGGCGACCAGCGAGGAGGAGCAGGCCGTCTCGACGGTCAGCGCCGGGCCCTCCAGGCCGAGGGTGTAGGCCACCCGGCCGGAGATGACGCTGCCGATGGTGCCGGTCATCAGGTACCCCTCGGCCTCGTCCATGTCGAGGCCGAGGCCGTAGCCGGAGGTGGCGCCGCCGGTGAAGACGCCGGTCGGCGTGCCGCGCAGGGTGTCCGGGTCGATGCCGGAGCGCTCCAGCGCCTCCCAGGAGGTCTCCAGCACGAGCCGCTGCTGCGGGTCCATCGCCAGCGCCTCGCGCCGGCCGATGCCGAAGAACGCGGCGTCGAACTCGCCCGCGTCGCGCAGGAAACCGCCCTCGCGCACGTACGAGGTGCCGGCCTGCGTGGCGTCCGGGTCGTAGAGCGCCTCGACGTCCCAGCCGCGGTCGGGCGGGAAGTCGCCGACACCGTCCCGGCCTTCGGCGAGCATCGCCCAGAAGTCCTCGGGGTTCTGCACGCCGCCGGGGAAGCGGCAGCCCATGCCGACGATCGCGATCGGCTCGCGCCCGTCGGCGGCGGCCACCGCCACCGGGGCGGCGGGTGGCGCCACCGGCTGGGCGTCACCGAGGAGTTCGGCGCGCAGGTGCTCGGCGAGGGCCGCCGGGGTGGGGTAGTCGAAGATGAGCGTCGAGGGCAGGCGCAGCCCTGTCGCGGAGTTGATGCGGTTGCGCAGGTCCACGGAGGTGAGCGAGTCGAACCCGAGGTCCTTGAAGGCGCGTTGCGGGCTCACCGCGTCGGCCGAGGCGTGGCCGAGCACGGCGGCGGCGCTCGCCTGCACCATGCCGACCAGGGCTCTGGGCTGCTCGGCGGCCGGCAGTGCGGCCAACTGCTCCTTCAGGGTGCCCGAGCCGAGCGCGGCCCCGGCGGCGGTCGGACGGGCCGGGCCGCCGGCGAGGGCGCGCCAGATCGCCGGGACCGCCTCGCCGCGGGCGGCCGCCGCCCGGACGCCCGCGACGTCGAGGACCGCGGTGACGAGCAGCGACTCGTCGCGGACGGTGGCGGCGTCGAAGAGCGCGAGTCCGTCGGTGGCGGACAGGGCGGTCATGCCGCGGGCGATCCGGGACCGCTGGCTGTCGTCGAGGGAGCCGGTCATGGTGCTGGCCTCGGCCCACAGGCCCCAGTTCAGCGAGGTCGCGGGCAGTCCGGCGGCGTGGCGGTGCGCGGCGAGGCCGTCGAGGAAGGCGTTGGCGGCGGCGTAGTTGCCCTGGCCGGCGCCCCCGAACGTGGCGGCGGTCGAGGAGTAGAGGACGAACGCGTCGAGGTCCAGGCCGCGTTCGACGGTCAGTTCGTGCAGGTTCCAGGCGGCGTGCGCCTTGGGCCGCAGCGAGGTCGCCAGCCGCTCGGGGGTGAGGGAGGTGATCACGCCGTCGTCGAGGACGCCGGCCGCGTGCACCACGGTGGTCAGCGGGCGGTCCGCGGGCAGCGCGTCGAGCACGCCCGCCAGCGCGTCCCGGTCCGCCGCGTCGCACGACACGACGGTGGTGCCGGCGCCTGCGGCGGCCAGCTCCGCCGCGAGGCGGGGCACGCCGGGTGCGGCCGGGCCGGTGCGGCTGAGCAGCAGCGTGTGCGCGGCGCGGCCGGTCGCGGCCAGGTGCCGGGCCACGACGGCGGCAAGGGTCCCGGTGCCGCCGGTGATCAGGGCGGTGCCGCCGGTACGCTCCGGCGCGGGCACCGTCAGGACGTTCTTGCCGACGTGCCGGGCCTGGCTCATGAAGCGCAGCGCGTCGCCGACGCGCCGCAGATCCCAGCAGCGGACCGGCGCGGCGCCCAGCGTTCCGGCCGCGAGCAGGTCGCGGACCTCGGTCAGCATCTCTCCGATGCGCTCGACGCCCGCCTCGCCGGTCTCGAACGGCACGTAGGTGACGCCGGGGTGGGCGGCCGCGACCTGCTCGGGCTCGCGGCGGTCGGTCTTGCCCATCTCCAGGAACACCCCGCCACCACGCAGCAACCGCAGCGACGCGTCCGTCAACTCCCCCGCCAGCGCGTTCAACACGATGTCCACGCCACCGCAGAACTTCACCTCGAACCCCGCGTCCCGCGAGGACGCGATGTGCGCCTCGTCGATACCCATCGACGCCAGCACGCCCCACTTCCCCGGACTCGCCGTCGCGAACACCTCCAACCCCAGATGACGCGCGATCTGCACCGCCGCCATCCCCACCCCACCCGTCGCCGCATGGATCAACACCCGCTGCCCCGACCGCGCCCGAGCCAGATCCACCAACCCGTACCAGGCGGTGCAGAAGACGATCGGCACCGCCGCCGCGCGCGCGAACGACCAGCCGGCCGGGACCGTGACCATCGAGCGGGCGTCCACCACCATCCGGTCGGCGAACCCGCCGGTGACCATGCCCATCACCCGGTCGCCGACCGCCAGCCCGGTGACACCCGGACCGACGTCGGTCACCTCGCCGGCGACCTCACTGCCCAGCAACGCCGCGCCCGGATACATGCCCAGCGTGATCAGCACGTCGCGGAAGTTGACCCCCGCGGCACGCACCGCCACCCGCACCTCCCCCGGCGCCAGTGCCGCCCCGGCCTCCGGGTACCCGGCCACACCCAGACCCTCCAGCGTCCCCGGACGCTCCACCTCCACCCGCCACGCACCACCACCCTCCGGCAGCCGCAACCCCGCGTCAGGACGCACCAGGCGCCGCGCCAGCACCGCGTCACCCCGGACCGCCACCTCCGGCTCACCCGACGCCAGCGCCGCGAGCAGCGTGTCCGCGTCGGCCGCCCCGCTCGCGCCTCCCGCGGCCGGGGCGGGCAGGTCCACGAGCACGAACCGCTCCGGGTTCTCCGACTGCGCGGAGCGCACCAGGCCCCACACCGCGGCGGCCGCCAGGTCCGTGACGCCCTCGCCGGGGCCGGTCGGGACCGCGCCGCGCGTCACGACCGCCAGCCGCGAGGACGGCAGTTCCTCCGTGCCCAACCAGCCCTGTACCAGGGCCAGCACGTCGGCGGTGACCCGGTGCGCGGCGTCGGCGACCGCGCCCTCGGTCCCGGCGGGCGGCACCGGCGCGACCACGAGGTCGGGTACGGGCTCCCCCGCGACCACGGCCGCGGCGAGTTCGGCGAGATCGCGGTAGACGGCCTCCGCCGCCAGGCCCGCGGGGGCCGCGCCGAGCGCCACCACGCGGCCGGGCGCGGCACCGTCGGCCGCCGCCACGGGCGCCCACTGCACGCCGAACAGCCCCTCGCGCACCACCGCGTCGTTCACGTGCCCGGCGCTGATCGCGCGCATGACCAGCGAGTCCACCGCGATGACCGGCGCGCCACGGCCGTCGACGGCGGCCAGTGTGAGCCCGCCGGAGGGATCCGGCGCGAGCCGGACCCGCAGGATCGAGGCGCCGGCGGCGTACAGCGACACGCCGCGCCATGCGAACGGCAGCGGGACCTCGCCCCTGCGTCCGGTCGGCAGGACGAGCCCGGAGACGTGCAACGCGGCGTCGAGCAGCGCCGGGTGGAGCCGGAACCCGCTCGCCTCGGACGCCACGACGTCGGGCAGCCGCACCTCGGCGAAGACGGCGCCGTCCGCCTGCCAGGCCGCGTGCAGCCCCTGGAAGGCGGGCCCGTAGCCGTTGCCGCCGGCGGCCATCCGCTCGTACCACTCGTCGAGCGGGACCGGGTCGGCGCCCCGCGGCGGCCAGACCGCGAACTCGTCCATGCGCACCGGGCGTTCGGCGGCCATCAGCGTGCCGCCGGCGTGCCGCGTCCACGGTGCGTCGCTGTCGCCGGTGAACGGCCGTGCGTGCACCTCGACCGGCCGCAGCCCGTCCTCGGGCGGGCCGACCGTCACCTGGACCTGCGTGCCGGCCGCCTCGGCGAGCACCAGCGGCACTTCGAGCGTGAGTTCGTCCAGCCGACCGCAACCGACGACGTCGCCGGCCCGGATCGCCATCTCCACGAAGGCGGTGCCGGGCAGCAGCACGGTGCCGCCCACCGCGTGGTCGGCCAGCCACGGCTGCGCGCTCAGCGACAGCCGGCCGGTCAGCACCACACCCCCGTCACCGGCCAGTTCCACCGACGCCAGCAGCAGCGGGTGGCCCATCGCGGCCACGCCGGCCGAGGCCAGGTCGGCCTCCCCGAGGACCGAGCGCGGCCAGTAGTGCTGGTGCTGGAAGGCGTACGTCGGCAGGTCCACCCGCTCGCCCGAACCGATCAGCGCCGCCCAGTCCACGGACACCCCCCGCACCCACGCGCGGCCGAGCCCGGTGACAAACGCCTGCGCCGCGTCATGTCCAGGGCGTTGCAACGACACGAACTCCGCGTCAGGCACCGCACCCGCACCCAGCGCGGACAGCGTCCCGTCAGGACCGATCTCCACGAACACGTCCACATCCAGACCGGCCATGGCCGCCACGGCGTCGGCGTACCGCACAGCACCCCGCGCCTGCTCGGCCCAGTACGAGCCGTCACAGGACTCCACGACCGCACCCGTGGACGTACTCACCCACGGGACGCGCGCCGCTCCGAAGGCCAACCCGTCGGCGACACCGGCGAGTTCGTCCAGCGCCGGGTCCATCCGGTGCGAATGGAACGCATGACTCACCCGCAACGAACGCACCCGCACCCCACGCCCGGCAAACACCCCCGCCACCGCGTCCACCGCATCCCGCTCACCCGACACCACCACCGCAGCCGGACCGTTGACCGCAGCGATCCCGACATCCGCACGCTCACCGATCTCCGCCCGAACCTCCGCCTCCGCAGCCGCGATCGACACCATCGCACCACCCTCCGGCAGCGCCTGCATCACCCGACCACGCCCCGCCACGAGCGCACACGCATCCTCCAGCGACAACACACCCGCCACATAAGCCGCCGCCACCTCACCCACCGAATGCCCCGCCACCGCAACCGGCCGCACCCCACACGCCGCCAAAACCTCCACCAACCCCACCTGCAACGCAAACAACCCCGCCTGCGCGAACACCGTCAAATCCGCACGCGCATCACCCTCCGCGCCCTCCAACACCACCTCACGCACCGGCAGACCGAGATCCCGCTCCACCACCTCACACACCCGGTCGAACGCCACCGCGAACACCGACGACGCCGCATACAACCCCGCCGCCATCCCCGCCCGCTGCGACCCCTGACCCGCGAACACGAACCCCACCCGGCCACGACCGGCGGTCACCCCGCCGGCGGACGGCTCACCGCCGGCCAGTGCCGCCAGCCCCTCCGCGTACGCCGGCCCCGGCACCACCGCGCGGTGCTCGAACACCGACCGGGACACCGCCAGCGACCACGCCACGTCCCGGGCCGCCCGGCCCTCTGCCGACTCCGGCCGGGCCTCGACCGCGGCGCGCAGCCGCTCCGCCTGTTCGCGCAACGCCGCGTCCGAGCGGCCCGACACCACCCACGGCACCGCACCCGACACCACCGGCGGGGCGGACGGCGATGTCGCGGACACGTCCTCGGTGCCGTCGTCCGGGCCGCCGTCGGAGCCGTTCCCGCTTCCGGCGGCGGGTGCCTCCTCGATGATGACGTGCGCGTTGGTGCCGCTGATCCCGAACCCGGAGATCGCCGCGCGCCGCGCGCGGTCGCCCGCCGGCCACGCCTCCGTCTGGGTGAGCAGGCTGACGTCCCCGGCCGTCCAGTCCACCTGCGAGGACGGCTCGTCGATGTGCAGGGTGCGCGGGAGGAGTTCGTTGCGCAGGGCCAGCACGATCTTCATCACGCCGGCCACGCCCGCGGCGGCCTGCGTGTGGCCGATGTTCGACTTGACCGAGCCGAGCCGCACGGGCCGGCCCTCGGGCCGGTCCTGGCCGTAGGTCGCGATCAGCGCGGCGGCCTCGATCGGGTCGCCGAGCCGGGTGCCGGTGCCGTGGCCCTCGATCACGTCCACGTCGGCGGCCGTGAGGCCGGCGCTGGTCAGCGCGGCGCGGATGACGCGCTGCTGGGAGGGGCCGTTGGGCGCGGTGAGGCCGTTCGACGCGCCGTCGCCGTTGACCGCGCTGCCGCGGACCACGGCGAGCACGTCGTGGCCGTTGCGCCGCGCGTCCGACAGCCGCTCCACGAGGAGCACGCCGACGCCCTCGGCCCAGCTCGTGCCGTCGGCCGCCTCCGCGTACGGCTTGCACCGGCCGTCGGCGGCGAGGCCCTGCTGCCGGGAGAAGTCCACGAACAGGCCCGCGCGCGGCATGACGGTGACGCCGCCGACCAGGGCGAGCGAGCACTCCTCGCTGCGCAGCGCCATGCACGCCAGGTGCAGCGCGACGAGCGACGAGGAGCAGGCGGTGTCCACCGTGAGCGAGGGGCCCTCGAAGGCGAGGGCGTAGCCGACGCGGCCGGAGATGACGCTGCTGGCGTTGCCGGTGATCTGGTAGCCCGCGCCCTCGTCGCCGAGCACCTCGTAGGCGGAGGCGCCGGCGCCCACGAAGACGCCGGTGCGGCTGCCGCGCAGGGTGGCGGGGTCGATGCCGGCGTGCTCGATCGCCTCCCACGAGGTTTCGAGCAGGACCCGCTGCTGCGGGTCCATGGACAGCGCCTCGCGCGGGGAGATGCCGAAGAAGGCCGGGTCGAACCCGGCGGCCGTTTCGAGGAAGCCGCCCTCGCGCACGTAGGAGGTGCCGACGCGGTCGGGGTCGGGGTCGTAGAGCTGGCCGAGGTCCCAGCCGCGGTCGGTCGGGAAGGGACCGATCGCGTCGCCGCCGGCGGCGAGCAGCCGCCACAGGTCGTCGGGGCCGTGCACGCCGCCGGGGAAGCGGCAGCCCATGCCGACGATCGCCATCGGCTCGTGTTCCGCGGCTTCCATGCGGCGCAGCCGCTTGCGGGTTTCCTGGAGTTCGGAGGCGGTCCGCTTGAGGTAGGCGAAGAGCTTCTCCTGGCTCTCCATGTCTTGTTCTCTCATCAGTTGGAACCAAGCTCTCGGTCCAGGAAGTCGAACACTTCGGTGGGTGTGGCCTGATCGAGGTCGACCGGTGCTTCTTCGTCACCGGTCTGCGGCGCGCCCTTGCCGTCGATCCAGCGCGACAGGATCGCCCGCATGCGCCGGGTGACGTCGGCGCGGGTCTCGTGGTCGGCCGAGAGGTCGTCGAGGGTGGCCTCGAGCCGGCTCAGCTCGTCGAAGACCGTCGGCCGCGCGGTGTCCGGCTCGTCGGCGAAGAGCAGGTCCCGCAGGTGTTCGGCGATCGCGGCGGAGGTCGGCCGGTCGAAGACGAGGGTGGGCGCGAGCCGCAGTCCGGTCGCGAGGTTGAGGCGGTTGCGCAGCTCGACCGAGGTGAGCGAGTCGAACCCGAGGTCCTTGAAGGCCCGTCCGGGTTCGACGGCGTCGCGCGAGGAGTGGCCCAGGACGTCGGCGGCGTGCGCGCGGACGAGTTCGGTGAGCATCCGGTCGCGCTCCTCGGGGGCCATCCCGCCGAGCTGCCGGACCAGCGAGACATCCTCCGCGACGGGCGCGGCGCCGGCGGTCGGGCGGGCCGCGCCGCCGGCCAGGCCGCGCCACAGGGCGGGCACCTGCTCGCCGCGGGCGGCCTTCGCCCGCATGGCGGGCACGTCGAGCAGGGCGGTCACCAGGTGCGGTTCGTCCCGGCGAACCGCGGTGTCGAGCAGGGCCAGGCCGGTGTCGGCGGGCAGCGGGGCCATGCCGCTGCGGGCGATCCGGCCCTTCTGGCCCTCGGTCAGCTCGCCGGTCATGCTGCTGGCCTCGGCCCACAGGCCCCAGTCGAGCGAGGTCGCCGCCAGGCCGGCGGCGCTGCGGTGCGCGGCGAGGCCGTCCAGGAAGGCGTTGGCGGCGGCGTAGTTGCCCTGGCCGGAGCCGCCGAAGGTGGCGGCCGCGGAGGAGAACAGCACGAACGCGTCCAGGTCGAGGTCCGCGGTGAGTTCGTGCAGGTTCCAGGCCGCGTCGGCCTTCGGCCGCATGACCGCGTCCAGCCGGTCGCCGGTGAGGGAGGTGACCACGGCGTCGTCGAGGACGCCGGCGAGGTGCACGACGGAGGTCAGCGGCCGGTCGGACGGCAGGCCGTCCAGCAGACCGGAGAGCGTGGCGCGGTCGACGGAGTCGCACGACACCACGCTGGTGCCGGCGCCGGAGCCGGCCAGTCGCGCGGCCAGGGCGGGCACGCCCGCGGCGGCCGGTCCGGACCGGCTGGCCAGCACCAGCCGGCCGGCCCGGCCGGAGTCGGCCAGGTGCTGGGCGACCAGGCCGGCGAGGGTGCCGGTGCCGCCGGTGAGCAGGACCGTGCCGGCCGGGCGCGGCGCGGCCGGCACGGTGAGCACGATCTTGCCGACGTGCCGGGCCTGGCTCATGAACCGCAGCGCGTCGGGGGCGCGTCGGATGTCCCAGCAGCGCACCGGCGGCGCGGCGAGCTGCCCGGTGGCAAGCAGCGCCGTGACCTCGGCCAGGATCTCCGCGAGCCGGTCCGGGCCCGCCTCGCCGGTGGAGAACGCCCGGTAGCGCACGCCGGGGTGCGCGGAGGCGATCTGTTCGGCGTCGCGGATGTCGGTCTTGCCCATCTCGACGAACTCGCCGCCCGCGCGCAGCAGGCGCAGCGACGCGTCGGTCAGCTCTCCGGCCAGGGCGTTGAGGACGAGGTCGACGCCGGCGCCGCCGGTCGCGGCGAGGAAGCGCTCCTCGAAGCGCGCGTCACGCGACGAGGCGAGGTGTGCCTCGTCGAGGCCGGCGGCGGTCAGCGCGCCCCACTTGGCCGGGCTGGCCGTGGCGTAGACCTCCAGGCCGAGGTGGCGGGCGATGGCCACGGCGGCCATGCCGACGCCGCCGGCGGCGGCGTGGATCAGCACCTTCTGGCCGCGCCGGGCCCGGGCGAGGTCCACCAGGCCGTACCAGGCGGTGGCGAACGCGACGGGTATCGCGGCCCCCTGGGCGAAGGTCAGGCCGGCGGGGACGGGTGCGGCGAGCCGGGCGTCGAGTACGGCGACGGGTCCGGCGCCGCCGGTGAGCATGCCCATGACGCGGTCGCCGACCGCGACGTCGCCCGCGTCCGAGCCGACTTCGGTGACCACGCCGGCGACCTCGCTGCCGAGCAGGCCGCCGTCGGGGTCGCGGTCCAGCGGCAGCAGGTCGAGGGTGGCCATCACGTCGCGGAAGTTCACGCCGGCGGCGCGCACCGCGACCCTGATCTCACCGGGATCGAGCGGCCGTTCGGCCGGCGGGTGCTCGACCAGCGCGAGGCCGTCGAGGGTGCCGCGGGCGACCGCCTCCAGCCGCCATGCGCCGGTGGACGGCGGGATCAGTCCCGCTGCCGGCCGGGCGAGACGGCGGGCGTGCACCACGCCGGCGCGGACGGCGAGTTCGGGTTCCGCGGCGCCGAGCGCCGCCAGCAGGGTGTCCGCGCCGCCGGTGCCGTCGGCGGGCAGGTCGGCGAGCACCAGCCGCTCGGGGTTCTCGGACTGCGCGGAGCGGACCAGGCCCCACAGGGCGGCGCCGCCCATGTCGGTGACGTCCTCGCCGGGGCCGGTGGCCACCGCGCCGCGGGTCACCAGCACCAGGCGGGCGGCGGCGAGGTCGTCGGCGGCCAGCCAGCGCTGCACGAGGGAGAGCGCCTGGCCGGCGGCCGCCCGGGCCGAGGCGGCGACGTCGCCGCCGCCCGCCGGCGGCATGCCGGCGCAGGCGAGCACGACGTCGGGCACCGGTTCGCCGGCGGCGACCGCGGCGGCGAGCGCGTCCAGGTCCGGGTGGGTGCCGGCGATCCCCGGGGCGGGGGCCTCCGCGCCGGAACCGGAACCCGGGAGGCCGCCCGTGCCTCCCGTGCCCGCGGCGGCGAGGCCGTACGGGTCGGGGCCGACCAGGACGACGCGGCCGGCCGGGGCGTCGCCGCCGATCGGCGTCCAGTCCACGGCGAACAATCCCTCGGGGGTGGCCGGGCCGGCGGCCGCTCCGAGGCGGGTCGCGGGCACCGGCAGGGACACCATCGACGCGACGGTGAGCACCGGCGCCCCGGCGGCGTCGGCGACGTCCAACGCGAGGCCGTCGCCGTGGGCGTCCCGGGTGAGGCGCACGCGCAGCGCGGCCGCGCCGGAGGCGTGCAGGGATACCCCCTGCCAGGCGAACGGGAGCAGGATCTCGCCGGGACCGGCCTCCTTGACGACGGGGCCGGCGAGCATCGAGGCGTGCAGCGCCGCGTCCAGCAGCGCCGGGTGCAGCCCGTACGCCGCCGCGTCGGCCGCGGCCTGCTCGGGCAGCGCGATCTCGGCGAACACCTCCTCGCCGCGGCGCCAGACCGCGGTCAGGCCGCGGAACGTGGGGCCGTACGCGTAGCCGTCGCCGACCAGCCGGTCGTAGAAGCCGTCCATGGGCACCGGTGTCGCGCCCTGCGGCGGCCAGACGGCCAGTTCCTCCGG
Source organism: Streptomyces sp. SN-593 (assembly GCF_016756395.1). NCBI lineage: Bacteria > Bacillati > Actinomycetota > Actinomycetes > Kitasatosporales > Streptomycetaceae > Actinacidiphila > Actinacidiphila reveromycinica. The sequence goes on along the minus strand of NZ_AP018365.1, from coordinate 8,515,051 downwards.
GCGGTCCGCGGCGCCGGACGGGGCGAGCCGCCCGGTCGCGTGCCGGGTCCACTCCGCGGCGCCGTCCGCGTCAGCGGGCCGCGAGTGGATCTCCATCCCGCGACAGCCGTCCCGATCCGGTTCGCCCACCACCACCTGGACCTGTACGGAGCGGCTCCCGCCGGGCAACGGCAGCGGCGACTCCAGGGTCAGCTCGTCCAGGCGGCCGCAGCCGGCGAGGTCGCCGGCGCGGACCGCCATCTCGACGAACGCGGTCCCGGGCAGCAGCACGCTCCCGCCGACCGCGTGGTCGGGAAGCCACGGCTGCGCGGCCGGGGAGAGCGCGCCGGTCAGGATCAGCCCGCCGCCCGCGGCGAGCCCGACGGCCGCGGCGAGCAGCGGGTGCCCGGTGGTGTCGAGCCCGACGGACGCCGCGTCCTGCCGCCGCGGCACCGGCACCGGCCAGAACCGCCGGCTCTGGAAGGCGTACGTCGGCAGCTCGACGCGGTCCGCGGTGCCGATCAGCGCGGCCCAGTCGACCTCCGCCCCCCGCACCCACGCGCGGCCGAGCCCGGTGACGAACGCCTGCGCGGCGTCGTGTCCCGGGCGTTGCAGGGACACGAACTCCGCGTCAGGAGCGGTCTCCGTGCCCAGCGTGGACAGGGTGCCGTCGGGTCCGATCTCCAGGAAGACGTCCACGTCGAGGCCGGCCATGGCCGTCACGGCGTCGGCGTACCGCACAGCCCCCCGCGCCTGCTCGGCCCAGTACGAGCCGTCACAGGACTCGACCACGGCACCCGTGGACGTACTCACCCACGGCACCCCAGCCTGCCCATACGTCAACCCGCCCGCGATCCGAGCCAGTTCGTCCAGCGCCGGGTCCATCCGGTGCGAATGGAACGCATGGCTCACCCGCAACGAACGCACCCGCACCCCGCGCCCGGCGAACACCCCCGCCACCGCGTCCACGGCGTCCCGCTCACCCGACACCACCACCGCGGCCGGGCCGTTGACCGCAGCGATCCCGACATCCGCACGCTCACCGATCTCCGCCCGAACCTCCGCCTCGGACACGGCGATCGACGCCATCGCACCACCCTCCGGCAGCGCCTGCATCACCCGACCACGCCCCGCCACGAGCGCACACGCATCCTCCAGCGACAGCACACCCGCCACATAAGCCGCCGCCACCTCACCCACGGAATGCCCCGCCACCGCGGCCGGCCGCACCCCCGCCGCCTTGAGGACCTCCACCAGACCGACCTGCAACGCGAACAGCCCCGCCTGCGCGAACACCGTCAAATCCGCACGCCCATCACCCTCGACACCGTCAAGGACAACCTCACGCAACGGCACATCAAGATGGGACCCAAGCAGCCCGCACACCCGGTCGAACGCCACCGCGAACACCGGAGACGCCGCATACAACCCCGCCGCCATCCCCGCCCGCTGCGACCCCTGACCCGCGAACACGAACCCCACCCGGCCACGACCGGCGGCCACACCACCCGACGTCACCACACCCGACGCCGGCTGACCCGTCGCCACCGCCGCGAGGCCCTCCGCGCGGCCCTCCACCACCACCGCCCGGTACTCCAGCACCGACCGCGACGACGCCAAGGACCACCCGACCTCCCGCGCGCCGGTCTCCGGCCGCGCCACCACGAGTTCCCGCAGCCGACCGGCCTGGTCCCGCAGTGCCGCGTCCGTACGGCCCGACACCACCCAGGGCACCGCCGTCGTCCCCGGGAGGACGCCGGGCACGGGCTCGCGCGCCGGCTCGGAAGCGTCCTGCGCGGGCGCCTCCTCCAGCAGCACGTGCGCGTTCGTCCCGCTGATGCCGAAGGACGACACGCCCGCGCGACGCGGCCGGTCCCCGTCCGCCGGCCATTCCCGCGGCTCGGTGAGCAGGCGGACGTTGCCCGCCGTCCAGTCGATGTGCGGGGACGGCTCGTCGGCGTGCAGCGTGCGCGGCAACTCGGCGTGCTGGAGCGCCAGCACCATCTTCATCAGGCCGGCGGCTCCTGCCGCCGCCTGGGTGTGGCCGATGTTGGACTTCACCGAACCGAGCCACAAGGGCCGCTGCTCGCCCCGGCCTTGGCCGTAGGTCGCCATGAGCGCCTGTGCCTCGATCGGGTCACCGAGTTCGGTGCCGGTGCCGTGGGCCTCGACCGCGTCCACGTCGGCGGCGGTCAGTCCCGCGCTGGCCAACGCGGCGCGGATGACCCGCTGTTGGGACGGGCCGTTCGGAGCCGTCAGGCCGTTCGACGCGCCGTCCTGGTTCACCGCGCTGCCGCGCACCACGGCCAGCACCCGGTGCCCGTTGCGGCGCGCGTCCGACAGCCGCTCCACCACCAGCATGCCGACCCCCTCGGCCATGCCCATGCCGTCGGCCGACGCCGAGAACGCCTTCGACCGCCCGTCCGCCGCCAACCCCCGCTGCCGGGAGAAGGACACGAGGTCGCCGGGGGTGGCCATGATGGTGACGCCGCCGGCGAGCGCGAGGTCGCACTCGCCGTTGCGCAGGGCCTGCGCGGCCAGGTGCAGGGTGACCAGCGACGAGGAGCAGGCGGTGTCCACGGTGACCGCGGGGCCCTCCAGGCCGAGGGCGTAGGAGACGCGGCCGGACAGCACGCTGGTCGCGTTGCCCGTCATCAGGTGGCCTTCCAGGCCGCCGGAGCCCTGGAGGGCGGTCTGGAGTCCGGCGCCGTAGTTGGAGGTGGCGCCGCCGACGAAGACGCCGGTGCGGGTGCCGCGCAGGGCGCGCGGGTCGAACCCGGCCCGCTCCAGCGCCTCCCAGGACACCTCCAGGAGCACCCGCTGCTGCGGGTCCATCGCCAGCGCCTCGCGCGGGCTGATCCCGAAGAACGCCGCGTCGAAGTCGGGCGCCTCGTGGACGAAGCCGCCGCCGCGCACGTAGGAGGTGCCCTCGCGGCTGGAGTCGGCGTCGTAGAGCTGGTCGAGCGGCCACTCGCGGTCGCGCGGGAAGTCGCCGATGGCGTCGGTGCCGGTGGCGAGCATCCGCCAGAAGCCGTCGGGGTCGCGCACGTCACCGGGGTAGCGGCAGCCCATCGCCACGATCACGACCGGGTCGTCGCCGGTGGCGGCGGCCGGGGTGGGCGCGGCAGGGGCCGCGGGGGCCTCGGGGACGGCCTCCGCGTCGCCGAAGAGCTCGACGCGCAGGTGGCGGGCGAGCACCGCCGGGGTCGGGTGGTCGAAGAGCAGGGTCGCGGGCAGGCGCAGCCCGGTGACGCGGCTGACCTGCTGGCGCATCTCCAGGGAGGTGAGCGAGTCGAAGCCGAGGTCGCTGAAGGCGCGGTCGGCGTCGATGGTGTCGGTGCTGCCGTGGCCGAGGACCGCGGAGGCACCGGTGCGGACCAGTTCGATCAGGGCCCGCTCCTGCTCGGCGGGGGGCATGCCGCCGAGCTGCTCGGCGAGTTCGGCCTTGTCCAGCGCGGCCGGCGCGTTGCCGTCGGCCGGTGTGGCGGCCGACTCCGCCACGGCCGCGGCGACTTCGGGCAGGTCGGCGATGAAGGGGGCCGGCGCGGTGGCGAACTGCGGCCAGTCGACGTCCATGACGGCGAGCAGGCTGTCGGGGCCGGTGAGCGCGTGCCCGAAGACCTTGAGGGCGAGGTCGGGTTCCATGGGGGGCAGCGCGCCGCGGCGCATGCGCTGGCGGACGGCGTCGTTGGCCTCGGCGACGCCGCCGCCGGCCCACGGTCCCCAGGCCAGGGACACGCCGGTCAGGCCGTGCCCGGCGCGGTGCTCGGCGAGCGCGTCCAGGTAGGCGTTGGCGGCCGCGTAGTTGCCCTGTCCGGCGCCGCCGAGGGTGGCCGCGGCGGACGAGAACAGCACGAACGCGTCGAGGTCGAGGTCCGCGGTCAGCTCGTGCAGGTGGGTGGCGCCGAGCGCCTTGGCCGCGAGGACGGACGCCAGGCGGTGCGCGTCGAGGCCGTCGAGCAGCCCGTCGTCGAGGGTGCCGGCGGTGTGCACCACGGCGGTCAGCGGCGGGCCGCCGGCGCCGATGCGCGCGAGCACGCCGGCGACCTGCCCGCGTACGGCCGCGTCGCAGGCGACGATCTCGACGCGGGTGCCGCGGGCGGCCAGGTCGGCGGCGAGGGTCGCGGCGCCCGCGGCGCCGGCGCCCGAGCGGCTGGTCAGCACCACCCGTTCGGTGCCGCGCGCGGCCAGCCAGTCGGCGACCTGCGCGGCGAGCGCGCCGGTCCCGCCGGTGAGCAGCGCGGTGCCGCGCCCGGTCCAGGCGTCGGCGGTGTCCTCGGCGCGCGGGGCGGTCTCGGCGCGCGGGGCGTGCACGAGGCGGCGGGCCGTGATCCCGGCGCCGCGGAGGGCGACCTGGTCCTCGCCGCAGCCGGCCAGCACGCCGCACAGCCTGGCGGCGGCGCGGTCGTCGAGGACGGGCGGCAGGTCGATCAGGCCGCCCCAGCGGTCGCGGCTCTCCAGCGCGACGACCCGGCCCAGGCCCCAGACCTGGGCCTGGAGCGGGTTGGTCAGGGCCTCGCCGGCGCCGGTGGCGACGGCGCCACGGGTCAGGGCCCACAGCGGGGCGTCGAAGCCGAGGTCGCCGAGGGCCTGGACCAGGGCGAGCGTGCCGGCCAGGCCGGCCGGCACCTCGGGCAGGCCGGGCAGCGCCGCCTCCTCCAGGGCGAGCAGCGACACCACACCGGACAGGCCGGTGCCGTCGTCCGCGGCGGCGGCCAGGCGCCGCGCGAGCACCTCGCGCCCGGTGTCGCCCTCGATCTCCACGACGTGGGCGCCGCGGCCGCGCAGGGCCGCGGCGATCGGCTCGGCGGGGCTGTCGGCCCGCGGGGGCGTGACGACCAGCCAGGTCCCGGTGAGCCGGTCCGTGTCCGGGTCGGCGACGGCCGTCCAGGACACGCGGTAGCGCCAACTGTCGGTCACCGCGCGTTCGCGTGCGCGGCGGCGCCAGGCGGCGAGCGCCGGGACGACCTCGTCGAACGAGCGCCGCCCGTCCAGGGCGAGGGTGTCGCCCAGCGCGCGCAGGTCCCCGTTCTCGACGGCGGACCAGAACTCCGCCTCGGCCGCGGGGGAAGAGCCCTCTCCCGCGGGGGACGCCGCGCCGGGACCGCGGACGGCGGCGGGCTCCGGCCAGTAGCGGCGACGCTGGAAGGCGTAGGTGGGCAGGTCGACGCGGGTCCCGCCGCCGACCACCTTCGCCCAGTCCACGGGCACGCCCTTCGCCCAGGCCCGGGCCATGACCGACAGCAGTTGCACGGCGCCGCTGGAGTCCTGGTGGGTGGTTCCGCTGACCACCGGGACGACGGCGGTGCCGGTGTCGTCGAAGGTGTCGGCGACCGCGGCTTCAAGAGTGGGGTGCGGGGAGACCTCGATGAAGGTGTGGAAGCCCTCGCCGGCCAACGCCCGTACGGCGTCGGCGAATCGGACGGTCCGACGGACGTTCGCGTACCAGTAGCCCGCGTCGGCCTCCTCGCCGGCCAGCCAGCGGGACAGGGCCGTGGAGAACATCGGGACGCGGCCCGCGCGGGCCGTCACCCCGGCCAACTCGGCCGCCAGCAGCGGTTCCAGGGCCTCCACGCGCGCCGAGTGCGCCACGAAGTCGGTCTCGGGCACCCGCCAGCGCATGATGCGGGCCTTGGCGAGTTCCGCCTCGAACTCCTCCAGTGCCCGCGCCTCGCCGGACACCACCGTGGCGGCCGGGGCGTTGACGGCGGCGACCGACAGGCGGTCGCCCCACGGCTCCATCAGCGGCAGGACCCGTTCCTCCGGCATGACCACCGACACCATGCCGCCGCCGTCGCCGAGGCCCGACAGGGCCCGGGAGCGCACGACGACCACGCGGGCGCCGTCCTCCAGGGACAGCACTCCGGCGACGGTCGCGGCCGCCACCTCGCCCTGCGAGTGGCCCACCACCGCGTCCGGGGTGACGCCGGCCGCCTCCCACAGCGCGGCCAGCGACACCATCACCGCCCACAGCGCCGGCTGGACGACCTCCGCGGTCTCCAGCCCCGGCGCGCCCTCCACGCCCAAGAGCACATCGACCAACGACCACTCCACCAACGGCGCGAGAGCCGCCGCGCACTCCGCCAACCGCGCCGCGAACACCGGCGAGGAGGCGTACAGCTCGCGTCCCATGCCGACCCACTGGGCACCCTGACCGGGGAAGACGAACACCGCCTTGCCGACGTCGCCCGCCGCGTTCGTGATCACGGACGGCGCCGCGCCGCCCTCGGCGAGGACGCGGACGCCCTCGGCTGCCGAGATGTCGACGCCCTCGCCGCCCAGCACGACCGCTCGGTGCTCGAAGACCGAGCGCGTGGTGGCCAGCGACCACGCCACGTCCCCGTCGGCCGGCGCCTGCGCACCGGTGAGGCGGGCGAGCCGGCCGGCCTGTGCGGCGAGCCCGTCGGCGGTGCGGGAGGTCAGCGGCCACGGCACGACGCCGGTGACCAGCGGGGTGGCCGGCCCGTCGGGCTCGGCGGCCGGCGGCTCCGGCGCCTGCTCCAGGATGGTGTGCACATTGGTGCCGCTCATGCCGAACGCGGACACGCCGGCGCGGCGCGGCCGTCCCTCGGGCGTCCACGGCAGCGGTTCGGTCAGCAGTCGGACGTTCCCGGCCGACCAGTCCACGTGCGGCGACGGCTCCTCGGCGTGCAGCGTGCGCGGCAGCACGCCGTGCCGCAGCGCCATCACCATCTTGATCACACCGGCCACGCCCGCGGCCGCCTGCGTGTGGCCGATGTTCGACTTCACCGAGCCCAGCCACAGCGGGTGGTCCTCGGACCGCTCCTGGCCGTAGGTGGCCAGCAGGGCCTGGGCCTCGATGGGGTCGCCGAGGACGGTGCCGGTGCCGTGCGCCTCGACGGCGTCCACCTCGTCGCCGGTGAGCCCGGCGGCGGCCAGGGCGGCGCGGATGACCCGCTGCTGGGAGGGGCCGTTGGGGGCGGTCAGGCCGTTGGACGCGCCGTCCTGGTTGACCGCGCTGGCCCGCACCACCGCGAGCACGTCGTGGCCGTTGCGGCGCGCGTCCGACAGCCGCTCCAGCAGCAGGACGCCCACGCCCTCGCCGATGCCCATGCCGTCCGCGCCGGCGCCGAACGCCTTGCAGCGGCCGTCGGGCGCCAGGCCCTGGGTCTGGCTGAAGCCGACGAACACCGCGGGGTTCGCCGTCACCCAGGCGCCGCCGGCCAGCGCCAGCGAGCACTCGCCGTTGCGCAGCGCCTGGGCAGCCTGGTGCAGTGCCACGAGCGCGGACGAGCAGGCCGTGTCCACGGTGACTGCGGGCCCCTGCAGGCCCAGGACGTAGGAGATGCGGCCCGACATCACGCTCGCCGCGTTGCCGGTGATCATGTGGCCGTCGAGGTCGCCGAGGCTCGCGCTGTAGCCGGAGGGCGAGGCTCCGACGAACACACCGGTCTGGCTGCCGCGCAGCGCCGTCGGGTCGATACCGGCCCGCTCGAACGCCTCCCACGAGGTCTCCAGCAGCAGCCGCTGCTGGGGGTCCATCGCCAGCGCCTCACGCGGGCTGATCCCGAAGAACCCCGGGTCGAAGTCGCCGAAGGCCTGGCCGAAGCCGCCCGCGCGCACGTAGGAGGTGCCGGGGTGTTCCGGGTCCGGGTGGTAGATCGCGTCGATGTCCCAGCCGCGGTCGGTGGGGAAGGCGGAGACCGCGTCGGTGCCGGAGGCGACCAGCTCCCACAGGTCCTCGGGGGTGCGCACCCCGCCGGGGAAGCGGCAGCCCATCGCCACGACCGCGACCGGGTCGCCGTCGGGCGCCACGGTCGCGGGCAGTTCGGCGGCGGACACGCCGGCGGGCACGCCGCCGAGCTGTTCGCGCAGGTACGCGCCCACCGCCAGCGGCGTCGGGTAGTCGAACAGCAGCGTCGCGGGCAGCCGCAGGCCGGAGACCGCACCGAGCCGGTTACGCAGTTCGACGGCCATCACGGAGTCGAAGCCGAGGTCGCTGAACGCCCGGCCGGGCTCCACCTCGTCGCCCGTCGCGTGGCCGAGCACCGCCGCGGCGTCGGCCCGGACCAGGCCGACGAGCAGCCGCTCCTGGTCCGTGGGAGCCAGTCCGGCGAGCCGGTGGCCGAGTTCGGTCCGCTCGCCGGCGCCCGCCGGCCCGGAGGCGTCCTCCTCCTCGTCCGGGTCCGCCGCGCCGGCGACCTCGGGCAGGTCGGCGATCAGCGAACTGGGCCGGCGCATCGTGAACGCCGGGGCGAAGCGCGCCCAGTCGACGTCAGCGACCGTCAGCCGCGCCTCGCCGGTGTCCAGCGCCTCGCCCAGCACCCGCAGCAGCGCCGCGGGGTCCATCAGCTTCAGGCCGCGCCGCTCCAGGTAGCGGGCGCCCTCGGCGTCGGTCATGCCGCCGCCGTCCCAGGGGCCCCAGGCCACGGAGGTGGCGGGCAGGCCGCGCGAGCGGCGGTCCTCGGCGAGCGCGTCGAGGGAGGCGTTGGCCGCCGCGTAGGCGGGCTGGAGGCCGGAGCCCCAGGTCGCCGCGATCGAGGAGAACAGCACGAACGCGTCCAGATCGGCGTCCGCCGTCAGCTCGTCGAGCAGCGCCGCGCCGGCCGCCTTCGCGGCGAGTACGGTCCGCAGGCCGTCCGGCGTGGTCTCGGCGACCGCGGTGTTCGCCACGACACCGGCGGTGTGCAGGACGGCGGTCAGCGCGGGACCGTCGGCCGCGATCCGGGCCACGAGCCCGGTGGCCTGGTCCCGGTCGGCGATGTCGCACGCCACCACACCCACACCGCTGCCGGCCTGCGCCAACCGGGCCGCCGTCGCCGCGACCCCGGACGCGGCCGGGCCGCTGCGGCTGGTCAGGACGATCCGCGGCGCGCCACGCTCCGCCAGCCAACCAGCCACGTGCCCGCCGATCGCCCCCGTACCACCGGTCACCAGCACCGAACCCCGCGGCGCCCACGCCTCCCCCGCCATCCGGGGGCGCGGAGCCCGGGTCAGACGCCGACCCACGATCCCCGTACTGCGGATGGCGAGCTGGTCCTCGTCACCCGTGGCACCCGACAGCACCGCGCACAGCCGGGCCCCGGCCCGCTCGTCGAACACCTCCGGCAGATCGACCAGACCACCCCACCGCTCCGGATGCTCCAGACCGACCACCCGACCCATCCCCCACACCTGCGCCTGCACCAGGCTCCCGGGGGCTTCACCGGGCAGCGCCGCCACCGCGCCCCGCGTCACCACCCACAACGGCGCCCGGTCGACCCCGGCGTCGCCCAGTGCCTGGACGAGAGCCAGCGTCGCGGTCGGTCCCGCGGCCACCTGCGACACTCCGGTCGCCTCGGCCTCGTCGAGCGCGAGCAGCGAGACGACTCCGGCCACGTCGCCGTCCGTCACGGCGGCGAGCCGTTCCGCCAGGCCCGTACGATTCGGCTCGCCGGCGGCGATCTCCACGGTGACGACCTCGGCACCGCGGGCGGACAGCGCACCCTCCACCGAACCGGCGAGGTCACAGCCCTCCGGCACCACCAGCAGCCAACGCCCGGTCAACGAACCGGCGGCGGGCTCGGCCACGGGAGCCCACGTCACCCGGTAGCGCCAGTTCTCGGTCGCCGAACGCTCCCGCTCACCCTTGCGCCACGCCGCCAGAGCCGGCACCAACTCCGCCAGACCCTCCGCATCCTCAATCGACAGCGACTGCGCCAACGCGGCGACATCCCCGGACTCCACCGACGCCCAGAACCGCTCCTCGACCCCACCGATCATGACCGCCGCGGGTGCGACGGTGCTCGCCTCGGGCCAGAAGCGCTGCCGCTGGAAGGGATAGGTCGGCAGCTCCACCAGCTCGCCACCGCCGACGACGGCCGCCCAGTCCACAGGCAGACCCGCCACGAACGCCCGCGCGAACGACTCCACCAGACGACGCGCACCCGCGTCCTCACGCTCCACCGTCCCCGTGACGAGAGCGAGTTCCACACCCGCCTCTTCCGCGCACTCCGCCACGGGCCCGGTCAACACCGGTTGCGCCGACACCTCCACGAACGACCGGAACCCCTCACCCAGCAACGCCCCCACCGCATCCGCGAACCGCACCGTCTCCCGCACATTCGCAAACCAATACCCCGCATCCAACTCCGGCCCCTCAACCCACCCACCCCGCACCGTCGAAAACATCGGCACCCGCGCCGGACCCGGCACGATCCCCCCCAACTCCGCCCGCAGCACACCCTCCAGACCATCCGCACCCGCCGCATGCGCCACGTAATCCACCACCGGCAACCGCCACCGCAACACCCGCGCCCTCGCCAAAGCCCCCTCGAACTCCTCCACCGCCCCCGGCTCACCCGACACCACCACCGCCGCCGGACCATTCACCGCCGCCACCGACAACCGCTCACCCCACGGCGCCATCAACTCCCGCACACGAGACTCCGGCATCACCACCGACACCATCGACCCCGACACACCCAACCCCGACAACGCACGCGACCGCGCCACCACCACCCGCGCCGCATCCCCCAACGACAACACCCCCGCCACCGTCGCCGCCGCAACCTCCCCCTGCGAATGACCCACCACCGCATCCGGCACCACCCCCACCGACTCCCACACCGCAGCCAACGCCACCAACACCCCCCACAACACCGGCTGAAACACCTCAGCCGACCCCAACGACAACCCCGAACCCAACCCCTCCACACCCGAACCCGAACCCGCCACCACCTCCACCAACGACCACCCCACCAACGGCTCCAACACCGCCCCACACTCCGCCAACCGCGCCGCAAACACCGGCGACGACCCCAACAACTCCCGCCCCATCCCCACCCACTGCGCACCCTGACCCGGAAACACAAACACCGAACGACCGGTACCCGACGCCGACACCACACCCGACACCACACCCGCGGCCGGGATCAGTTCGCCACCCCCAGCCAACGCCCCCAACCCCGCAAAACCGTCCGCACCACCGTCCAACACCACCGCACGATGCTCGAACACCGCACGCGACACCGCCAACGACCACCCCACATCCCGCGCGTCCAGCCCCGGCCGCGCGACCAACGCCTCCCGCAACCGCCCCGCCTGCGCCCGCAACCCAGCGTCCGAACGACCCGACACCACCCACGGCACCGCACCCGACACCACCGGAACCACCGGACGCCCGCCCGCCGAGCCCGTACCGTCCGCGGTCTTCGGGAGGTCGGTCCCGTCGTCCTCCCCACCCGTCGCGGGCTCCTCGGCCGGCGGCTCCGCCAGGATGATGTGGACGTTCGTCCCGCTGATCCCGAACGCCGAGACACCGGCGCGCCGCACCCGCTCGCCGTCCGAGGGCCAGGCCACCGGGTCCTTGAGCAGCTTGACGTTCCCCGCCGACCAGTTGACCAGCGGCGACGGCTCGTCGACGTGCAACGTCCGCGGCAACTGCTGGTTCCGCAGCGACATGACGGTCTTGATGATGCCCGCCGCGCCGGCGGCGCACTGCGAGTGCCCGATGTTGGACTTCACCGAGCCCAGCCACAACGGCCGGTCCTCGGCGCGCCCTTGGCCGTAGGCCGCGATCACCGCCTGCGCCTCGATCGGGTCGCCCAGCGACGTCCCCGAACCGTGCGCCTCCACCACGTCCACGTCCGACGGACCGATCCCCGCGTTCTGCAACGCCGCCCGGATGACACGCTGCTGGGAAGGACCGTTCGGCGCCGTCAGACCGTTGGACGCGCCGTCCTGGTTCAACGCGCTGCCCGCGACGATCGCGAGCACCTGGTGGCCGTTGCGCCGCGCGTCCGACAGGCGTTCCAGGACGACCATGCCCGCGCCCTCGGCCCAGCCGGAGCCGTCCGCACCGGCGCCGAATGACTTGCAGCGGCCGTCGGCGGACACGCCGCGCTGGCGGGAGAAGCCGATGAAGACCGCGGGCGTGGACAGCACCGTCGTCCCGCCGGCGAGCGCCAGGTTGCACTCGCCCGTGCGCAGCGCCTGGCAGGCGAGGTGCAGGGCGACCAGGGAGGACGAGCAGGCCGTGTCGATCGTGACCGCCGGGCCCTCCAGACCCAGGGTGTAGGAGACGCGGCCGGACAGCACGCTGGTGGACACGCCGGTCATCAGGTAGCCCTCGGAGGCGGTGCCCGCGAGGTCGGCGCCGTAGCCGGAGGCGAAGGCGCCCGCGAAGACGCCGGTCGCCGAGCCCTTGAGCGAGGACGGGTCGATGCCCGCGCGCTCCAGCGCCTCCCAGGAGACCTCCAGCAGCAGCCGCTGCTGCGGGTCCATCGCCAGCGCCTCACGCGGGCTGATCCCGAAGAACGCCGGGTCGAACTCGCCGACGCCCTGGAGGAACCCGCCCGCCACCGCGTAGGAGGTGCCCGGGTGGTCCGGGTCGGGGTCGAAGAGCCCCTCGACGTCCCAGCCGCGGTCCTGCGGGAAGCCGCCGATGGCGTCCCCGCCCGACTCCAGGAGGTTCCACAGCTCCTCGGGGCTGCGCACCCCGCCCGGGTAACGGCAGCCCATCGCGACGATCGCGATCGGCTCGCGGCTGCGCTCCTTCTCCTCACGCAGCCGCTGACGAGTCTGGCGCAGCTTGGCGGTCACCTGCTTCAGGTAATCGCGAAGCTTTTCCTCATCCGTCATGTTCGTCTCGCCGTCCTGTGGTGACCGGGTGGGCCGTCGGTTAGTCAAAGTCGGGGTCCTGGAGCTCTTGTTCGAGGAGGTCGAACATCTCGTCGTTCGTCGCGGTCTCCAGGTCGCGGTCGAGCGGCGCCGGTTGCCCGCCCTCACCGTCCGCGTCGCGCAACTCCCGGGAGAGCGCGTCGAGTCGGGCGAGGATCTCGCCGCGCGCCGCCGGGTCGTGCAGGCCCGTGGACGCCATCACCGCTTCGAGCCGGTCGAGTTCCTCCAGCACCGGCCGGTGGTCCGCTTCCTCGGTGAAGGTCTCGGCCTTCAGGTACTCGGCGAGCACGGTCGGCGTCGGGTAGTCGAAGACCAGCGTGGCCGGCAGGGGCAGCCCGGAGGCGGTCGCGAGGTGGTTGCGCAGTTCCAGCGAGGTCAGCGAGTCGAACCCGAGGTCGCTGAACGCCTGTTCGGCGCCGATGGCGTCGGCGGAGTCGTGGCCGAGGACCGCGGCGGACGCGGTGCGGATCAGGTCCACGAGCGCCTGGAGCCGCATCGGCGCGGGCACACCGGCCAGCCGGCGGGCCAGCGCACCTTCGAGCCTCTCCTCCTCCGCCGCGTCGCCGCCCGCCTCGGCCTCCTGGGCGTGTTCGCGGATCTCGGCCATGTCGCGCAGGAACGCGGCGGGCGAGGGCGCGAAGTGCGACCAGTCGACGTCCATGACGGCGAGCAGCGCGTCCGGTCCGGCCAGCGCCTGGCCGAGGACCTTGACGGCGAGCCGGGGGTCCATCGCGGGGAGGCCGCCGCGGCGGACCCGCTGGCGTACCGCGTCGTTGGCGCGCGCCAGGCCCTCCCCCGCCCACGGGCCCCACGCCACCGAGAGTCCCGCCTGCCCGCGGGCGCGCCGCGCCTGGGCCAGCGCGTCCAGGTAGGCGTTCGCGGCGGCGTAGTTGCCCTGTCCCGGGCCGCCGAACGTCGCCGCGGCGGACGAGAACAGCACGAACGCGTCCAGGTCCGCGTCCACGGTCAGCTCGTCGAGCACGGCCGCGCCGACCGCCTTCGCGGTGAGGGCGGTGCGCAACCGCGCGCCGTCCAGGCCGTCCAGGACGCCGTCGTCGAGCACGCCCGCGGTGTGCATGACGGCGGACAGCGGACCGACGCGCTCCAGCAGGCCGGCCATCGCGGCGCGGTCGGCGACGTCGCCGGCGACGACGTCCACCTCCGCACCGGTCTCGGCGAGTCGGGCCGCCAGGTCGGCGACGCCCGAGGCGTCGGGGCCGGACCGGCTGGTCAACACCAGGCGCGGGGCGTCGCGTTCGGCAAGCCACCGCGCCACGTGCTCCGCGATCGCCCCGGTGCCGCCGGTGATGAGGACGGTCCCGCCGGTGCTCCACGGCTCGCCGCCGTGGACGCGGCCGGCCCGCTCCAGCCGGCGGGCGCGCAGGCCGCCGTCGGCGCCGATCGCGACCTCGTTCTCGCCGAGGCCCGCCAGCACCGCGCACAGGCGCTCACCCGTGCGCGCGTCGAACACCTCGGGAAGGTCGATCAGGCCGCCCCAGCGGTCGGGGTGCTCCAGCGCCGCGACCCGGCCGAGGCCCCAGACCTGCGCCTGGAGCGGGCGGGTCGGGGACGCGGGCTGCCCGCCGTCGCCCTCGACGCCGATCGCGCCCCGGGTCAGGCTCCAGATCGGTGCCGTGACCCGGGCGTCGCCGAGCGCCTGGATCAGGCCCAGGGTGCCGGCGAGGCCGGCCGGCACGCCCGGGTGGCCGGGCAGCGGCTCCTCGTCGAGCGCGAGCAGCGAGACGACGCCGGCGAACGGCGTGCCCCCGCCGTCCGCGGCCGCGCCGATCAGGCGGGCGAGGGCGTCCCGGCCGGTGTCCTCCGGCCCGACGTCGACGGTCCGCACGGTGGCGCCGCTGCCGGTGAGGGCCCGCGCGGTCGCGTCGGCCAGCTCGCGTCCGGCACGCGCCGGGGCCACGAGCAGCCAGGTGCCGCTCGGCGCGGCGTCCGGCGTGGGGGTGGCCAGCCGGGACCAGGCGAGCCGGTAGCGCCAGCCGTCGGTCAGCGCGTTGTCGCGCTCGCGCCGCCGCCAGGCGGCCAGGTCGCCCAGTACGTCCCCGAACGGCCGCTCACCGTCCACCCCGAGCGGCCCGGCGACGGAACCGAGGTCCCCGCGCTCGACCGCGGCCCAGAAGCGGGCGTCGATCTCCGCGTCCGCCCCGCCCGCGCCGGCCGCGGGACCGGCGGTGCCGAGCAGCAGGTCACGGCTCAGCGTGACGGAGGGCCAGTAGTGCTGGTGCTGGAAGGCGTACGTCGGCAGGTCCACCCGCTCGCCCGAACCGATCAGCGCCGCCCAGTCCACGGACACGCCCCGCACCCACGCGCGACCGAGCCCGGTGACGAACGCCTGAGCCGGGTCGTGACCCGGGCGTTGCAACGACACGAACTCCGCGTCAGGAGCGGTCTCCGTGCCCAGCGCGGACAGCGTCCCGTCGGGACCGATCTCCAGGAAGACGTCCACATCCAGACCGGCCATGGCCGCCACGGCATCGGCGTACCGCACAGCACCCCGCGCCTGCTCGGCCCAGTACGAGCCGTCACAGGACTCGACCACGGCACCCGTGGACGTACTCACCCACGGGACGCGCGCCGCTCCGAAGGCCAACCCGTCGGCGACACCGGCGAGTTCGTCCAACGCCGGGTCCATCCGGTGCGAGTGGAACGCGTGGCTCACCCGCAACGAACGCACCCGCACCCCACGCCCGGCAAACACCCCCGCCACCGCGTCCACCGCATCCCGCTCACCCGACACCACCACCGCAGCCGGACCGTTGACCGCAGCGATCCCGACATCCGCACGCTCACCGATCTCCGCCCGAACCTCCGCCTCCGCAGCCGCGATCGACACCATCGCACCACCCTCCGGCAGCGCCTGCATCACCCGACCACGCCCCGCCACGAGCGCACACGCATCCTCCAGCGACAACACACCCGCCACATAAGCCGCCGCCACCTCACCCACCGAATGCCCCGCCACCACAGCCGGCCGCACCCCACACGCCGCCAACACCTCCACCAACCCCACCTGCAACGCGAACAACCCCGCCTGCGCGAACACCGTCAAATCCGCCCGGGCATCACCCTCCGCGCCCTCCAACACCACCTCACGCACCGGCAGACCGAGATCCCCCTCCACCACCTCACACACCCGGTCGAACGCCACCGCGAACACCGAAGACGCCGCATACAACCCCGCCGCCATCCCCGCCCGCTGCGACCCCTGACCCGCAAACACGAACCCCACCCGCGCCCCACCCCGCGCGACCCCACGCACCACACCCGTGTCCAAGCGGCCCTCGGCCACCGAGGTCAGCCCCTCCGCCCCGACCGCCCCGGGCACCACCGCGCGGTGCTCGAACACCGACCGCGACGACGCGAGCGACCACGCCACGTCCCGCGCCGCGTCGGCGGCGCCCAACTCAGGTCGTTCGGTGATCAGTTCGCGCAGCCGTCCCGCCTGCTCCCGCAGCGCCGCGTCCGTACGGCCCGACACCACCCACGGCACCGCACCCGACACCACCGGTGCCGTCGGCTGCCGGGTCGGGGCGGAAGCCGCCTCCGCGCCAGGTTCCGACGCCGGTCCGCTCCCGGAGGCGGGCTCCGGCACGAATGCCGGTGCCTGTTCCAGGATGGTGTGCACGTTGGTCCCGCTCATCCCGAAGGAGGACACGCCCGCACGGCGCGGACGGTCGCCGTTCGGCCACGGGACCGGCTCCGTCAGCAGCCGGACGTTCCCGGCCGACCAGTCCACGTGCGACGAGGGCACGTCCGCGTGCAGTGTCGGCGGCAGGTCGTCGTGCTGGAGCGCCATCGTCATCTTGATGATCCCGGCGACGCCGGCGGCTGCCTGGCTGTGCCCGATGTTGGACTTCAGCGAGCCGAGCCACAGCGGCCGGTCCTCAGGACGGCCCTGGCCGTAGGTCGCGAGCAGCGCCTGCGCCTCGATCGGGTCGCCCAGCCGGGTGCCGGTGCCGTGTGCCTCGACCACGTCCACGTCCGCCGTCGTGAGCCCGGCATTCGCCAACGCGGCCCGGATGACGCGCTGTTGGGACGGTCCGTTCGGAGCCGTCAGGCCGTTCGACGCGCCGTCCTGGTTCACCGCGCTGCCGCGCACCACGGCCAGTACCCGGTGTCCGTTGCGCCGCGCGTCCGACAGCCGCTCGACGACGACCATCCCGGCGCCCTCGCCGACCCCCATGCCGTCGGCCGAGTCGCCGAACGCCTTGCAGCGTCCGTCGAGCGCCAGACCGTGCTGGCGGCCGAAGCCCAGGAACACGCCGGGGGTGGCCGTCACCCACGCGCCGCCGACCAGGGCGAGCGAGCACTCGCCGTTGCGCAGCGCCTGCGCGGCCTGGTGCAGCGCGACCAGCGACGAGGAGCACGCGGTGTCCACGGTCACCGCGGGGCCCTCCAGGCCCAGGGTGTAGGCGACGCGGCCGGACATGACGCTGGTCGCCGTGCCGGTCATCAGGTAGCCCTCGGCGGGGCCGCCCTGGAGGCCGTAGCCGTAGCCGGACGGCGACGCGCCGACGAACACGCCGGTCTGCGTGCCGCGCAGCGCGGCCGGGTCGATGCCGGCGCGCTCGATCGCCTCCCAGGTGACTTCGAGCAGGAGCCGCTGCTGCGGGTCCATGGCCAGCGCCTCACGCGGGTTGATGCCGAAGAACGCCGGGTCGAAGTCGCCGGCCGCGTCCACGAACGAGCCCTGCCGGACGTTCATGGTCAGCGGCTGGTCCGGGTCGGGATCGAACAGGCTGTCCAGGTCCCAGCCGCGGTCGGCGGGGATCTCGGCGACCGCGTCCCTACGGGAGGCGACCAGTTCCCACAGGTCCTCCGGGCTGCGCACCCCGCCGGGGAAGCGGCAGCCCATGGCCACGATCACGACCGGGTCCTCGGCGACGGCCGCGACGGCCGCGACGGGTGCCGCGGGAGCCGCCGGCGCGTCCGCGAGCCGGGCGCCCCGGAGCTGCGCGCGGACGAAGTCCACGACCGCGAGCGGCGTCGGGTAGTCGAACAGCAGCGTCGCCGGCAGCCGGAGCCCGGTCGCGGAGCTCACCCGGTTCCGCAGTTCGACCGAGGTCAGCGAGTCGAAGCCGAGTTCGCTGAACGCCCGGCCGGCCTCGACCGCCTCCGCGGAGTCGTGGCCGAGCACCTCCGAGACCTCGCCGCGGACGAGGTCGACGAGATAGCGCTCCTGCTCGGCGTCGGGCAGCCCGGCCAGCCGGTCTTCGAGGGCGGCGGTCGCCTCCGTCCCGGCCGCGCCGCCCTGGCCGCCCGTGGCCGCCCCGGCGCCGTCGCCGGAGAGCGCCTGCCGTGCCTCGGGGAGGTCGGCGATCAGCGGGCTGGGGCGCCGCAGCGTGAACGGCGGGGCGAACAGCTCCCAGTCGATGTCGGCCACGGTGACCGGACCCTCGTCGCCCTCCAGCGCCTCGGCGAGCGCGCCGACGAGGAGGGCCGGGTCCATCATCCGCAGGCCGCGGCGCTCCAACTGCTCGGCCGCGTCCGCGTTCGTCATGCCGCCCCCGCCCCACGGGCCCCAGGCCACGGAGGTGGCGGGCAGGCCGCGCGAGCGCCGCGACTCCGCGAGCGCGTCGAGATACGTGTTGGCCGCCGAGTAACCCGGCTGCCAGCCGCTGCCCCAGGTCGCCGCGATCGACGAGAACAGCACGAACGCGTCCAGGCCGGCGTCAGCCGTCAGCTCGTCGAGCAGCGCCGCGCCGGCCGCCTTCGCCGACAGCGTCGCGGCGAGTTCGGCGACCGTGGTGTCCGCGGTGGCGGTGCCCTGTCCGATGCCCGCCGTGTGCAGGACGGCGGTCAGCGCGGGACCGTCGGCCGCGATCCGGGCGACCAGCCCGGTGGCCTGGTCCCGGTCGGCGATGTCGCACGCCACCACACCCACACCGCTGCCGGCCTGCGACAACCGGGCCGCCGTCGCCGCGACCCCGGACGCGGCCGGGCCGCTGCGGCTGGTCAGGACAATCCGGGGCGCGCCACGCTCCGCCAGCCAACGGGCCACGTGCCCGCTGATCGCCCCCGTACCGCCGGTCACCAGCACCGCACCCCGCGGCGACCACGCCTCACCGTTCCGACGAGGACGAGCAGCCCGCGTCAGACGCCGGCCCATGATCCCCGTACTGCGGATGGCGAGCTGGTCCTCGTCACCCGTGGCACCCGACAGCACCGCGCACAGCCGGGCCCCGGCCCGCTCGTCGAACACCTCCGGCAGATCGACCAGACCACCCCACCGCTCCGGATGCTCCAGACCGACCACCCGGCCCATCCCCCACACCTGCGCCTGCACCGGGCTCGTCAGCACCTCACCGGGCACCGCGGCCACCGCGCCGCTGGTCAGCACCCACAAGGGGGCCCACTCCGCCCCGGCGTCGCCGAGTGCCTGCACCAGCAGTTGCGTCCCCGCCAGGCCGGACGCGACCTCCGGGTACGACGGCAGGGGGACCTCGTCGAAGGCCAACAGGGAGACGACTCCCGCCGTGTCCGTGTCCGTCACGGCGGCGAGCCGTTCCGCCAGGGTCGTACGATCCGGCTCCCCGGGAGCAACCTCAACGGTGACGACCTCGGCACCGCGGGCGGACAGCGCGCCCTCCACCGAACCGGCGAGGTCGCAGCCCTCCGGCACCACCAGCAGCCAACGCCCGGCCAGCGAACCGGCGGCGGGCTCGGCCACGGGAGCCCACGTCACCCGGTAGCGCCAGCTCTCGGTCGCCGAACGCTCCCGCTCACCCTGACGCCACGCCGCCAGAGCCGGCACCAACTCCGCCAGACCCTCCGCATCCTCAATCGACAGCGACTGCGCCAACGCGGCAACATCCCCGGACTCCACCGACGCCCAGAACCGCTCCTCCACACCACCGACCGACGTGGCGGCGGACACGGCAACAGCCGCGTCCGGCCAGAAGCGCTGACGCTGGAACGCATACGTCGGCAACTCCACCAGCTCGCCACCACCGACCACCGCCGCCCAGTCCACCGGCAGACCCGCCACGAACGCCCGCGCGAACGACTCCACCAGACGACGCGCACCCGCCGCCTCACGCTCCACCGTCCCCGTGACGAGAGCGAGTTCCACACCGGCCTCCTCCGCGCACTCCGCCACCGGCCCCGTCAACACCGGCTGCGCCGACACCTCCACGAACGACCGGAACCCCTCACCCAGCAGCACCCCCACCGCATCCGCGAACCGCACCGTCTCCCGCACATTCGCAAACCAATACCCCGCATCCAACTCCTCACCGGAGACCCACCGCGACAACGTCGACGAATACATCGGCACCCGCGCCGGAGCCGGCACGATCCCGCCCAACTCCGCCCGCAGCACACCCTCCAAACCATCCGCACCCGCCGCATGCGCCACGTAATCCACCACCGGCAACCGCCACCGCAACACCCGCGCCCGCGCCAACACCCCCTCAAACTCCTCCACCGCCCCCGGCTCACCCGACACCACCACCGCCGCCGGACCATTCACCGCCGCCACCGACAACCGCTCACCCCACGGCACCATCAACTCCCGCACACGAGACTCCGGCATCACCACCGACACCATCGACCCCGACACACCAAGACCCGACAACCCACGCGACCGCGCCACCACCACCCGCGCCGCATCCCCCAACGACAACACCCCCGCCACCGTCGCCGCCGCAACCTCCCCCTGCGAATGACCCACCACCGCATCCGGCACCACCCCCACCGCCTCCCACACCGCAGCCAACGCCACCAACACCCCCCACAACACCGGCTGAAACACCTCAGCCGACCCCAACCCACCCTCATCACCCAACATCTCCACCAACGACCACCCCACCAACGGCTCCAACACCGCCCCACACTCCGCCAACCGCGCCGCAAACACCGGCGACGACCCCAACAACTCCCGCCCCATCCCCACCCACTGCGCACCCTGACCCGGAAACACAAACACCGAACGACCCACACCCGACGCCGACACCACACCCGACACCACACCCGCGGCCGGAATCAGCCCACCACCCCCAGCCAACGCCCCCAACCCCACAAAACCGTCCACACCACCGTCCAACACCACCGCACGATGCTCGAACACCGCACGCGACACCGCCAACGACCACCCCACACCCCGCGCGTCCAGCCCCGGCCGCGCAACCAACGCCTCCCGCAACCGCCCCGCCTGGCCCCGCAACGCGCCGTCCGTCCGGCCCGACACCACCCACGGCACCACACCCGAGACGACCGAGGGCGCCGCGGGAAGCGGCTCTCCGGCCGCCTCCTCCGCCCGCTCCTCGACCGGCGGTTCCGCCAGGATGATGTGCGCGTTCGTCCCACTCATGCCGAAGGCGGAGACGCCCGCCCGCCGCGGCCGCGCGCCGTTCGCGGGCCAGGCCACCGGGTCCTTGAGCAGCTTGACGTTCCCCGCCGACCAGTTGACCAGCGGCGACGGCTCATCGACGTGCAACGTCCGCGGCAGCTCGCCGTGTTGCAGGGCGAGCACCATCTTGATGATCCCCGCGACACCGGCCGCCGCCTGCGGGTGGCCGATGTTCGACTTCACCGAGCCCAGCCACAACGGCCGCTCCTCCGGCCGCTCCTGGCCGTAGGTCGCGATCACCGCCTGCGCCTCGATCGGGTCGCCCAGCGACGTCCCCGAACCGTGCGCCTCCACCACGTCCACGTCCGACGGACCGATCCCCGCGTTCTGCAACGCGGCACGCATGACGCGCTGCTGGGAGGGCCCGTTGGGCGCGGTGAGGCCGTTGGACGCACCGTCCTGGTTCAGCGCGCTGCCCTCGACCACGGCCAGCACCTGGTGCCCGTTGCGCCGCGCGTCCGACAGGCGTTCCAGGACGACCATGCCCGCGCCCTCGGCCCAGCCGGAGCCGTCCGCACCGGCGCCGAAGGACTTGCAGCGGCCGTCCTCGGACATGCCGCGCTGGCGGGAGAAGCCGACGAACACCGCGGGCGTGACCATGATCGACACGCCGCCGGCCAGCGCCATCCCGCACTCGCCGCTGCGCAGCGCCTGGCACGCCTGGTGCAGCGCGACCAGCGACGACGAGCAGGCCGTGTCGATCGTGACCGCCGGGCCCTCCAGCCCGAGCGTGTAGGCGATACGGCCGGACAGCACGCTCGTCGCGGTGCCGGTCAGCAGGTATCCCTCGGAGGAGCCGCCGACGAGCGGGCCGCCGTACCCGGAGGTGGTCGCGCCGGCGAAGACACCGGTGCGGGTGCCGCGCACCGACGCGGGGTCGACGCCGGCGTGCTCGAACGCCTCCCAGGAGACCTCCAGCAGCAGCCGCTGCTGCGGGTCCATCGCCAGCGCCTCACGCGGGCTGATCCCGAAGAACGCCGGGTCGAACTCGGCCGCGCCGAAGACGAATCCGCCGCGCTTGGTGTACGAGGTGCCCGCGTGGTCGGGGTCCGGGTCGTAGAGCGACTCCAGGTCCCAGCCGCGGTCGGCCGGGAACTCCGAGATGGCGTCGCGTCCTTGGGCGAACAGCTCCCACATGCTCTCGGGGCTGCCGGCCCCGCCGGGGTAACGGCAGCTCATGCCGACGATCGCGATCGGCTCGTCGGCGGGCGCCTGCACCACCGTCACCGCCGGGGCCGCCGCGTCCGCGTCGATCCCGCCGAGGAGTTCGGCGCGCAGGTGCTCGGCGAGCAGTGACGGGGTGGGGAAGTCGAACAGGAGTGTGGCGGTCAGCCGCAGCCCGGTGGCGGTGGCCAGTTGCTGGCGCATCTCCAGCGAGGTCAGCGAGTCGAAGCCGAGTTCGCTGAAGGGGCGGCCGGGGTCGAGCGTCGTGGCGTCGTCGTGGCCGAGCACGGCACGGGCCTCGGCGAGCACCAACTCCGCCAGCGCGCGGTCCTGTTCCGGTCGGGAGAGCACGACCAGCCGACGGGCGAGCTCGCCTTCGGGCAGCTCGGGGGCAGCCGGAGCGGCGCTCGTGGCCGCGGTCTCGGCGAGCGCGCGCACGTCGGGGATGTCGCGGACGAACGGGTGCCGGGCGGCACCGGGCGCCGCGACCACCTGCGACCAGTCGACGTCCATCACGGCGAGCACGTCGTCCCGAGCGTCGAGTGCCTGGCCGAGCGCCTGGAGCGCGAGGGCGGGGTCCATGGGCGGCAGCGGCCCCCGGCTCATGCGGCGCCGTACCGCCTCGCTCGCCTGGGCCATGCCGCCCGCCGCCCACGGGCCCCAGCCCACGGCGAGGGCGTGCTGCCCACGCGCCGCGCGCCGCTGGGCCAGCGCGTCCAAGTAGGCGTTGGCTGCACCGTAGTTGCCCTGTCCGGCGCCGCCGAGGGTCGCCGCGGCCGACGAGAACAACACGAACGCGTCCAGATCCCGACCCGCCGTCACCTCGTCCAACACCGCCGCACCCGTCGCCTTCGCCGCCAACACCGACGACAGACTCCCCACATCCATCCCCGCCAGCAGACCGTCATCCAGCACACCCGCCGTGTGCATCACCGCCGACAGCCCCACACCACCCCCATCCACCCACTCCACCAACCCCGCCACCTGCTCCCGCACCGCCACATCACACACCACCACATCCACCGCAGCACCCCCACCAGCCACCCGCGCCGCCAACCCCGCCACACCCGCAGCCGACACACCCGAACGACTCGCCAGCACCACCCGCGACGCACCACGCCCCACCAACCACCCCGCCAGACGCCCGGCAATCGCCCCACTCCCACCCGTCACCAACACCGCACCCCGCGGCGACCACCCCTCCCCCACCGAACCAGCCACCCCCGCCCGCGAAAGCCGCCGACCCATGAGTCCGGTGTCGCGGATCGCCACCTGGTCCTCACCGGTGGCGCCGGACAGCACCGCGCACAGCCGGGCCGCGCCCCGCTCGTCGAGCACGGGCGGCAGGTCGAGCAGGCCGCCCCAGCGGTCGGGGTGTTCGGGCGCGGCGGCCAGGCCGAGGCCCCACACCTGGCTCTGCACCGGGCGTGCGACGGTCTCGCCGGCACCGCCCGCAGCGACGGCTCCGGACGTCAGCACCCACAGCGGCGCCCGGTCGACACCGGCGTCGCCGAGCGCTTGGAGCAGGGCCAGCGTCGCGGCCAGCCCGGTCGGGACGTCCGGTCGGCCGGTCAGCGGCGCCTCGTCGAGCGCGAGCAGCGAGACGACTCCGGCCACGTCGCCGTCCGTCACAGCGGCGAGCCGTTCCGCCAGGCCCGTACGATCCGGCTCCCCGGTGGCGATCTCCACGGTGACGACCTCGACACCACGGGCGGACAGCGCACCCTCCACCGAACCGGCGAGGTCACAGCCCTCCGGCACCACCAGCAGCCAACGCCCGGTCAACGTGCCCGTGGCCGGCTCGGCCACCGGAGCCCACGTCACCCGGTAGCGCCAGCTCTCGGTCGCCGAACGCTCCCGCTCACCCTGACGCCACGCCGCCAGAGCCGGCACCAACTCCGCCAGACCCTCCGCATCCTCAATCGACAGCGACTGCGCCAACGCGGCAACATCCCCGCGCTCCACCGACGCCCAGAACCGCTCCTCCACACCACCGACCGACGTGGCGGCAGACACGGCAACAGCCGCGTCCGGCCAGAAGCGCTGCCGCTGGAAGGCATACGTCGGCAACTCCACCAGCTCGCCACCACCCACCACGGCCGCCCAATCCACGGGCAGACCCGCCACGAACGCCCGCGCGAACGACTCCACCAGACGACGCGCACCCGCCGCCTCCCGCTCCACCGTCCCCGTGACGAGGGCGAGTTCCACACCCGCCTCGTCCGCACACTCCGCCACCGGCCCCGTCAACACCGGCTGCGCCGACACCTCCACAAACGACCGGAACCCCTCAACCAGCAACGCCCCCACCGCATCCGCGAACCGCACCGTCTCCCGCACATTCGCAAACCAATAACCCGCATCCAACTCCGGCCCCTCAACCCACCCACCCCGCACCGTCGAAAACATCGGCACCCGCGCCGGAGCCGGCACGATCCCCCTCAACTCCGCCCGCAGCACACCCTCCAGACCATCCGCACCCGCCGCATGCGCCACGTAATCCACCACCGGCAAACGCCACCGCAACACCCGCGCCTTCGCCAAAGCCCCCTCGAACTCCTCCACCGCCCCCGGCTCACCCGACACCACCACCGCCGCCGGACCATTCACCGCCGCCACCGCAAGCCGATCACCCCACGGCACCATCAACTCCCGCACACGAGACTCCGGCATCACCACCGACACCATCGACCCCGACACACCAAGACCCGACAACGCACGCGACCGCGCCACCACCACCCGCGCCGCATCCCCCAACGACAACACCCCCGCCACCACCGCCGCCGCAACCTCCCCCTGCGAATGACCCACCACCGCATCCGGCACCACCCCCACCGCCTCCCACACCGCAGCCAACGCCACCAACACCCCCCACAACACCGGCTGAAACACCTCAGCCGACCCCAACGACAACCCCGAACCAGAACCCGCCACCACATCCACCAACGACCACCCCACCAACGGCTCCAACACCGCACCACACTCCGCCAACCGCGCCGCAAACACCGGCGACGACCCCAACAACTCCCGCCCCATCCCCACCCACTGCGCACCCTGACCCGGAAACACAAACACCGAACGACCAGTACCCGACGCCGACACCACACCCGACACCACACCAGCGGCCGCCGACTCACCCCCCGCAACCAACGCACCCAACCCCGCACAACCGTCCACACCACCGTCCAACACCACCGCACGATGCTCGAACACCGCACGCGACACCGCCAACGACCACGCCACATCCCGCGCACCATCGGGCCCACCCAACTCCGGGCGAGCACGGACCAGTTCACGCAGCCGCCCCGCCTGCGCCCGCAACGCCGCGTCCGAACGACCCGACACCACCCACGGCACCGGGGCCGACACCACCGGAACCACCGGAAGACCCGGCTCCCCAGCCGCCTCTCCCGCCAACTCCTCGACCGGCGGCTCTCTCAAGATGACATGCGCGTTCGTCCCACTGATCCCGAACCCCGACACACCCGCCCGCCGCGGGCGTTCGGCGTCCGCGGGCCAGGCGACCGCCTCGTTCAGCACCCGCACGTTCCCCGCCGACCAGTCCACGTGCGGCGTCGGCTCCTCCGCGTGCAACGTCTTCGGCAACACCCCGTGCCGCAACGCCAGCACCATCTTGATGAGCCCGGCGACACCGGCGGCGGCCTGGGCGTGGCCGATGTTGGACTTCACCGAGCCCAGCCACAACGGCCGCTCCTCCGGCCGCTCCTGGCCGTAGGCAGCGATCACCGCCTGCGCCTCGATCGGGTCGCCCAGCGACGTCCCCGAACCGTGTGCCTCCACCACGTCCACGTCGGCGGGGCGCAGTCCGGCGCGCCGCAGGGCGGCGCGGATGACGCGCTGCTGGGAGGGGCCGTTGGGCGCGGTGAGGCCGTTGGAGGCGCCGTCCTGGTTCAGCGCGCTGCTTTCGACGACGGCCAGCACCCGGTGGCCGTTGCGCCGCGCGTCGGAGAGCCGTTCGACCACGAGCATGCCGGCGCCCTCGGCCCAGCCGGAGCCGTCGGCGTCCGCGCCGAAGGACTTGCAGCGGCCGTCCTCCGAGACGCCGCGCTGGCGGGAGAAGCCGACGAAGACCGCGGGCGTGACGGTGACGGACACGCCGCCGGCGAGGGCGAGGTCGCACTCGCCGCTGCGCAGCGCCTGGCAGGCGAGGTGCAGGGCGACCAGGGACGACGAGCAGGCCGTGTCGATCGTGACCGCAGGGCCCTCCAGGCCGAGCGTGTAGGCGACGCGCCCGGACAGCACGCTGGTGGAGATGCCGGTGAGCAGGTAGCCCTCGGTGGAGCCGCCGGCAAGGTCCATGCCGTAGCCGGAGAAGGCGGCGCCGGCGAAGACGCCGGTCTGCGAGCCCTTGAGGGCGGAGGGGTCGATGCCCGAGCGCTCCAGCGCCTCCCAGGAGACCTCCAGCAGCAGCCGCTGCTGCGGGTCCATCGCCAGCGCCTCACGCGGGCTGATCCCGAAGAACGCCGGGTCGAACTCCGTTGCGCCGTAGACGAATCCGCCGGCCCGCACGTAGGAGGTGCCGGGGCGGTCGGGGTCGGGGTCGTAGATGTCCTCGATGTTCCAGCCCCGGTCCTGCGGGAAGTCGCCGATGGCGTCCCCGCCGCCGGTCAGCAGGTCCCACATGCCCTGCGGGTCGCGGACGTCGCCGGGGAACCGGCAGCCCATGCCGACGATCACGATCGGGTCGTCGTCGGCGACGGTGCCCGTCGTGTCGCGGGCCGGCGGTTCGGCGGCGGCCTCGGCTGCCGCGCCCGCCACCAGGGCGGTGCGCAGGTGCTGGGCGAGCAGCACGGGCGTCGGGTAGTCGAAGACGATCGTGGCGGGCAGCTTCAGCCCGCTGACGGCGGCGAGCCGGTTGCGCAGTTCGAGCGAGGTGAGGGAGTCGAATCCGAGGTCCTTGAAGGCACGGCCGGGTTCGACCCCTTCCGGGGAGGAGTGGCCGAGGACTTCCGCGGCGGCGGCCCGCACCAGTTCGGTCAGCTCGCGGACCTGGTCGGCGGGGGCGAGGCGGGCCAGTTGGCGGGCCAGCTCGCCCTCGGGCTCCTCGACGGAGGTGACGACGCCGTGCCGGGGGGTGGTGGCGCGGTCGAGCTCGGGGAGTTCGCGCAGCAGCGGGGCCCGGTCGGCGCGGGTACCGGCGCCGAAGCGGGTCCAGTCGACGTCCGCGACGGCGAGCAGCGCGTCGGGCCCGGCGAGCGCCTGGCCGAGCGCCTTGACCGCGAGCCGGGGGTCCATCGCGGGCATGCCACTGCGCCGGACCCGCTGGCGTACGGCGTCGCTGGACCGGGCCAGGCCGTCGCCGGCCCAGGGACCCCACGCGACGGAGAGCCCGGCCAGGCCGCGGGCCCGCCGTGCCTGGGCCAGGGCGTCCAGGTAGGCGTTCGCGGCGGCGTAGTTGCCCTGGCCGGGGCCGCCGAACACGGCGGCGGTGGAGGAGAAGAGCACGAACGCGTCGAGGTCGGTGTCCGCGGTCAGCTCGTCGAGCACGGCCGCGCCGACCGCCTTCGCGGTGAGGGCGGCGGCGAGGTGCGCGTGGTCCATCCCGTCGAGCAGGCCGTCGTCCACGACGCCGGCGGTGTGCAGGACCGCGGACAACGGACCGACCCGCTCCAGCAGTGCGGCCATCGCGGTGCGGTCGGCGACGTCGCCGGCGACCACGTCCACCTCCGCGCCGGTCTCCGCGAGGTGCGCCGCCAGCCGGGCGGCACCCGCCGCGCCGGGGCCGGAGCGGCTGGTGAGCACCAGCCGTGGCGCGCCGTTCCCGGCCAGCCACCGCGCCACGTGCCGCGCGACCGCCCCGGTGCCGCCGGTGACGAGGGCGGTGCCGCCGGGCGTCCACGACTCGGGGGCGCCCGCGGAACGCGGTGCGCGCACCAGGCGGCGGGCGGTGGTCCCGGCGCTGCGGATGGCGACCTCGTTCTCGCCGAGGCCCGCCAGGACCCCGCACAGCCGCCGGGCGGCGCGCTCGTCGAACACCTCGGGGAGGTCGATCAGGCCGCCCCAGCGGTCGGGGTGCTCCAGCGCCGCGACCCGGCCGAGACCCCACACGTGTGCCTGCACCGGGTGGCCGAGCGCCTCACCGGACGTGGTCGCGACCGCGCCGCGCGTCGCGACCCACAGCGGGGCGCCGTCGACGTCGCCCAGCGCCTGGACCAGCGCGAGGGTCGCGGCCAGTCCCGCGGGCACGCCCGCCACCGTCGACTCGTCCAGCGCGAGCAGCGACACCACTCCGGTGACATCGCCGCCGACCCGGTCGAGCCGCTCGGCCAGCACCTCACGGTCCGAGGAGCCCTCGACCACCTCGGTCCGGGCGCCGCGCGCGGCGAGCGCACCGGCCACGTCCTGGGCGAGCCCGTCCGCCACGCCTCCGGCGGGGGCCACCACCAGCCAGGTTCCGGACAGTCCGGCGGCCTCCGGCTCCGCGACCGCGGACCAGGCCGGCCGGTAGCGCCAGCCGTCGGTCACCGTACGGTCCCGCTCGCGTCGCCGCCAGGCCGCCATCTCGGGCACCACGTCGCCGAACGGCGCGTCTCCACCGACCGCCAGCGTGCCGGTCAGCACGTCGAGGTCGCCGTTCTCCACCGCCGCCCAGAAACGGGCCTCGGCCTGCGAGCCGATGAGGTCGGTCGCCTCCAACTCCGCGACGGGCAGGGAGGGCTGGAGCCAGTAGTGCTCGTGCTGGAAGGCGTACGTCGGCAGGTCCACCCGCTCGCCCGAGCCGATCAGCGCCGCCCAGTCCACGGACACGCCGCGCACCCACGCCTGCGCCAACCCGTCCACGAACGCCCCCGCGGCGTCGTGGCCCGGGCGCTGCAACGACACGAACGAGGCCTCGGGCGCGTTGGGCGCCCCGAGGAGCGAGAGGGTGCCGTCGGGACCGATCTCCAGGAAGACGTCCACGTCGAGGCCGGCCATGGCCGTCACGGCGTCGGCGTACCGCACAGCACCCCGCGCCTGGCCCGCCCAGTACGAGCCGTCGCAGGACTCCACGACCGCACCTGTCGACGTACTCACCCACGGAACCTCAGCCGGCGCATACGCCAACCCATCCGCGATCCCCGCCAGTTCGTCCAGCGCCGGGTCCATCCGGTGCGAATGGAACGCATGACTCACCCGCAACGAACGCACCCGCACCCCACGCCCGGCGAACACCCCCGCCACCGCGTCCACGGCGTCCCGCTCACCCGACACCACCACCGCGGCCGGACCGTTGACCGCAGCGATCCCGACATCCGCACGCTCACCGATCACCTCGATCGCGTCCGCCTCGGACACGGCGATCGACGCCATCGCGCCGCCCTCCGGCAGCGCCTGCATCACCCGACCACGCCCCGCCACGAGCGCACACGCATCCTCCAGCGACAACACACCCGCCACATAAGCCGCCGCCACCTCACCCACCGAGTGGCCAGCGACAGCCGTCGGCGCCACCCCCGCCGCCTTGAGGACCTCCACCAGACCGACCTGCAACGCGAACAGACCGGCCTGCGCGAACACCGTCAAATCCGCCCGGGCATCACCCTCCGCGCC
The DNA here is from genome assembly GCF_016756395.1 of Streptomyces sp. SN-593. NCBI lineage: Bacteria > Bacillati > Actinomycetota > Actinomycetes > Kitasatosporales > Streptomycetaceae > Actinacidiphila > Actinacidiphila reveromycinica. Next base: position 8,485,371 of record NZ_AP018365.1, on the reverse strand, counting down.
CTCCAACACCACCTCACGCAACGGCACATCAAGGTGGGACCCAAGCAGCCCGCACACCCGGTCGAACGCCGCCGCGAACACCGAAGACGCCGCATACAACCCCGCCGCCATCCCCGCCCGCTGCGACCCCTGACCCGCGAACACGAACCCCACCCGCGCCCCACCCCGCGCGACCCCACGCACCACACCCGGAACCGCCGCACCCTCCGCAAGGCCGGACAGCCCCTCCACCACATCCGTCCCCGACACCACCGCGCGATGCTCGAACACCGACCGCGACGACGCCAACGACCACCCCACGTGCCGCAGCGCCTCGCCCGCAGCCAACTCCGGTCGCAATGCGACCAGTTCACGCAGCCGCGCCGCCTGCCCGCGCAGCGCCCCCTCCGAGCGCCCCGACACCACCCACGGCACCACCCCCGCGCCCGACACCACCCCGGGCACCGCCGCACCAGCCGCGGAGACCTCCTCCTCGGCCGGCGCCTCCTCCACGATCACGTGCGCGTTCGTGCCTCCGACGCCGAAGGCCGACACGCCCGCCCGGCGCGGCCGGTCCGCGTCGGCCGGCCACGCCCGCGCCTCCGTCAGCAGGCGGACGTCGCCGGTGCTCCAGTTCACCTGGTCCGACGGCTCGTCCACGTGGAGCGTGCGCGGAAGTTCGCCGTGCCGAAGCGCCATGACCATCTTGATCACGCCCGCGACGCCGGCCGCGGCCTGGGCGTGCCCGATGTTGGACTTCAGCGAGCCGAGCCACAGCGGCCGGTCCTCAGGACGGCCCTGGCCGTAGGTCGCCAACAGCGCCTGCGCCTCGATCGGGTCACCGAGCCGGGTGCCGGTGCCGTGGCCCTCGACGGCGTCCACGTCGGCGACGGTCAGCCCCGCGTTGGCGAGCGCGGCGCGGATCACGCGGCGCTGCGAGGGGCCGTTGGGGGCGGTCAGGCCGTTGGAGGCGCCGTCCTGGTTGACGCCGCTGCCGCGGATGACCGCGAGCACGGGGTGGCCGTTGCGGCGGGCGTCCGAGAGGCGTTCCACGAGGAGGACGCCGGCGCCCTCGGCCCAGCCTGTGCCGTCGGCGGCGCTGGCGAAGGACTTGCAGCGGCCGTCCGCGGCCAGGCCCTGCTGCTTGGAGAACTCGGTGAAGACGGAGGGGTCGGCCATCACCATCACGCCGCCGGCGAGCGCCATGTCGCACTCGCCGCTGCGAAGGGACTGGGCGGCCAGGTGGAGCGCGACGAGGGCGGAGGAGCAGGCGGTGTCCACGGTGACCGCGGGGCCCTCCAGCCCGAGGACGTAGGAGAGCCGGCCGGAGATGACGCTGCCGGAGATGCCGGTCAGCAGGTAGCCGGCGACGTCGCCGGCCGCCTCGGCCCGGCCGACGAGGCCGACGCCGTAGCCGGAGAGCGAGGCGCCGGCGAACACGCCGGTGCGGCTGCCGCGCAGCGCCTTCGGGTCGATGCCGGCGCGCTCGACCGCTTCCCAGGCGACTTCGAGCAGGAGCCGCTGCTGCGGGTCCATGGCCAGCGCCTCACGCGGGCTGATCCCGAAGAACGCCGGGTCGAAGTCGCCGGCGTCGTAGACGAATCCGCCGACGCCGACGTAGGAGGTGCCGGCGCGGCCGGCCTCGGGGTCGACGAGACCTTCGACGTCCCAGCCGCGGTCGGTGGGGAACCCGGCCATCGCGTCGGTGCCGGACGCGACCAGCTCCCACAGGTCGTCCGGGGTGCGTACTCCGCCCGGCAGCCGGCAGCCCATCGCCACCACCGCGATGGGCTCACGGCTGCGCTCCTCCATCTCGCGCATCTGCTGCCGCGCGTCGTGCAGGCTGGCCGTCGCCCACTTCAGGTAATCGCGGAGCTCGTCCTCGGTTGCCACCAGAACCTCAATCCTTTCGGAAATCTCGCCGCCGACTCAGGATCGCCCGAGTTCTTTGTGGATGAATCGGATGAGCTCGTCGTCCGTTGCGTGCTGGAGCCGTTCCTGCGCGGGTTCGTCCGCGGCGGCCGGCTGTTCGTCGTCGACGTGGTTCCACCGTGCCAGCAGGTCCTGGAGCCGCTTGGCGACCAGGTCGCGGGTGGTGGCCTCGACCGCGGTGCCGCCGGTGAGCATCGACTCGAGCCGGTCGATCTCCTCCAGCAGCCGCGGTTGCCCGTCCGCGCCCGCGAATTCCTCTTCCCATATGTACGCGGCGAGTTCCGCGGGGGTGGGGTAGTCGAACACGAGGGTCGCGGGCAGGCGCATTCCGGTCGCCGTGTTCAGCCGGTTCCGCAGTTCGACCGCGATGAGCGAATCGAATCCGAGGTCCCGGAACGGCCGGTCGGCCTCGACGGCGTCGGGCATCGGGAAGCCGAGTGCCGCGGCGGCCTCCGCGCGGACGAGGGTGACCAGAGCGTGGTCCTGTTCGGCGCGGGGCAGCCCGGCGAGCCGGCCGGCCAGCACGGAGGCGGCGCCCTGCTCGCCGGCCGCGACGGGGCCGGCCTCCTGCGCGGCGAGTGCCCGCCGCACCTCGGGGAGATCGGCGATGAGCGGGCTCGGCCGCCACACGGTGAAGGTCTGGGCGAAGCGCGCCCAGTCCAGGTCGGCGACCGTCACCGTGCCCTCGTCGCCGTCGAGCGCCTGGCCCAGGGCGTGCACGGCCAGCCGCGGGTCCATGAAGCGCAGACCGCGGCGCTCGACCTGCTCGCCGCTCTCGCCGGCGCTCATGCCCTGGCCGCCGCCCCACAGGCCCCAGGCCACGGAGGTCGCGGCGAGTCCGCGGGCCCTGCGGTGCTCGGCGAGGGCGTCGAGGTAGGCGTTGGCGGCCGCGTAGCCGGGCTGCCAGCCGCTGCCCCAGGTCGCCGAGGCCGAGGAGAACAGCACGAACGCGTCGAGGTCGAGGTCCGCGGTGACGGCGTCGAGGTGCGCGGCGCCGGACGCCTTGGCGGCCAGCACCTCGGCGAGTTCGGCCGTGGTGGTGGCGTCGACGGCCGTGGACTGCGAGGCTCCCGCGGTGTGCAGGACGGCGCTCAGCGGCGGGCCGCTGCGCCCGATCCACGAGACGAGTTCCTCGGTGTCGGCGCGGTCGGCGGCGTCCCAGGCCACGACGGTGGCCGTCGCGCCGGAGCCGGCGAGTTCCGCGGCGAGCCGGGCCACGCCCGCCGCGCCGGCGCCGGTACGGCTGGCCAGGGCGACCCGCGGCGCTTCCCGCTGCGCCGCCCAGCGGGCCAGGTGCCCGCCGATGGCGCCGGTGCCGCCGGTGATCAGCACGGTGCCGCGCGGCGTCCACGCCTGGCCGCGGGGGTGCGGACGGGACGCGCGCAGCAGCCGCCGGTTGTGGATCGCGGCGGGCCGCACGGCGACCTGGTCCTCGCCGCAGCCGGCCAGCACCAGGCACAGCCGGTGCGCGGCGCGAGCGTCGAGCGTCGCGGGCAGGTCGACCAGGCCGCCCCAGCGGTCCGGGTGCTCCAGTGCGACGGCCCGGCCCATGCCCCAGACCTGCGCCTGGACCGGGCTGGTGAGGGTCTCGCCGGTGACGGCGACCGCTCCTCCGGTCAGCACCCACAGCGGTGCGGGGACGGCGGCGTCGCCGAGTGCCTGGACGAGGGTCTGCGTGCCGACCAGGCCGGCCGCGGTCGCGGGGTAGCCGGGCAGCGGGGTCTCGTCGTAGGCGAGCAGGGACAGCACGCCGGCGAACGGTTCGTCCCGGTCACGGGACAGCTCGCCGATGCGCCCGGCAAGGGCGGCGCGGCCCGGGTCGCCCGGGCCGGCCTCCACCGTGACGACCTGCGCGCCGTGCGCGATCAGCGCGCCGAGTACCGCCTCCACCGGGGCGCCGCCCTGGGCGGGCAGTACCGCGAGCCAGGTGCCGGCGAGGGTACCGGAGCGGCCGGGGACACCGGGGTCGGCGGGGTCGGCCATCGGGTTCCAGGTGACGCGGTAGCGCCAGGAGTCGGTGACGGCGCCCTCCTGCTCGCGCCGCCGCCAGGAGGCGAGGGCGGGCAGCATGTCCCCGAGCACGTGCCGGTCCTCGACGGCCAGGGTGTCCGCGAGCGTGTCGACGTCGCCGCCTTCGACGGCGGCCCAGAACCGCGCCTCGGCGGCCGAGCCGGTGCCGTCGCCGCCCGTGCCCGCACCCTCGCGCGCCGGGCCGGCGGGCACGAAGGGCGAGGTGCCCTCCGGCCAGTAGCGCTGGTGCTGGAAGGCGTACGTCGGCAGGTCCACCCGCTCGCCCGAGCCGATCACCGCCGCCCAGTCCACCGCGACACCCCGCACCCACGCCTCGGCCATCGACGTCAACAGACGCTCCGGCCCACCCTCGTCACGCCGCAACGACCCCACCACGACCGGAGCAGCCACACCGGCGTCCTCCAACGTCGCCGTCACCGCACCGGTCAACACCGGGTGCGCCGACATCTCCACGAACACCCCGTGGCCCGCCTCGGCGAGCGTGCGCACCGCACGGTCGAACTCCACCGGCGCCCGCAGACTCTCGAACCAGTAGCCCGCACCCAGATCCGCGGCACCCAGCCACTCCCCCGACATCGCCGACAACATCGGCACCCCCGACCCGTCGACCAAAGGCGCCACCTCATCGAGTGCCCGGACGATCTCCTGCCGCAGGCCGTCCACCTGCGCGCTGTGCGAGGCGTAGTCCACCGGAAGCCGCCGCACCCGCACCCCCTCGCCCTCACACCCGGCGACCAGCTCCCCCAGCGCCTCCAGATCACCGCTCACCACGGTCGCCTCGGCACTGTTCACCACCGCCACCGACAACCGATCTCCGAACTCCGCGATCCGCTCCTTCACCTCCCCTGCGGACCGGGCGACGGACACCATGCCGCCCTTGCCCGCCAGCGCCCGCAACGCCAACGAACGCAACGCCACCACCCGCGCACCGTCCTCCACCGACAACAACCCCGCCACCACCGCCGCAGCAATCTCCCCCTGCGAATGCCCCACCACCGCATCCGGCCGTACCCCGGCCGCCTCCCACACCGCAGCCAACGACACCATCACCGCCCACAACACCGGCTGCACCACATCCACCCGCTCCAACGCCACCGCATCACCCAGCACCTCCTCCAACGACCACTCCACATAAGGCGCCAACGCCCCACCACACTCCGCGAACCGCGCCGCGAACACCGCTGAGGACATGAGCAGTTCACGCCCCATCCCCACCCACTGCGCACCCTGACCCGGAAACACGAACACCGAACGACCCACACCCACCGCCGGCACCACACCCACAGCGGTTCCCGCCGCCGGCTGTCCCGCCACCACAGCACCCAACCCGGCCAGACCACCGTCTCCCACCACCACCGCACGATGCGCGAACACCGACCGCGACACCGCCAACGACCACGCCACATCCCGCGCCGCCAACTCCGCCTTCGCCACCATCAGTTCACGCAACCGCCCCGCCTGCGCGCGCAACGCCCCCTCGGAACGCCCCGACACCACCCACGGCACCACACCCGACACCACCCCGGGAGCGGTTTCGGCCACCTCTACCCCGGCCTCCGACGGCGCCTCCTCGATGATCACATGCGCGTTCGTGCCACTGATCCCGAACGACGACACACCCGCCCGCCGGAGCCGGCCGTCGTTCGCGGACCATTCCCGCGGCTCGCTGAGCAGGCGGACGCTCCCCGCCGACCAGTCGATGTGCGGCGACGGTTCGTCCGCGTACAGCGACCGCGGCAACTCGCCGTGCCGCAGGGCCATCACCATCTTGATCACGCCCGCGACGCCCGCGGCGGCCTGCGTGTGGCCGATGTTCGACTTCACCGAGCCCAGCCACAACGGACGGCCCTCGGGACGCCCCTGGCCGTAGGCCGCCATCAGCGCCTGCGCCTCGATCGGGTCACCGAGTTCGGTGCCGGTGCCGTGGGCCTCGACCGCGTCCACGTCGGCGGCGGTCAGTCCCGCGCTAGCCAACGCGGCGCGGATGACCCGCTGTTGGGACGGGCCGTTGGGAGCGGTCAGGCCGTTGGACGCGCCGTCCTGGTTCATGGCGCTGCCGCGCACGACGGCGAGCACCGGGTGACCGTTGCGGCGCGCGTCCGACAGCCGCTCCACCACCAGCATGCCGACGCCCTCGGCCATGCCCATGCCGTCGGCGGAGGCCGAGAACGCCTTGCTGCGGCCGTCGGGCGCGAGCCCGCGCTGCCGGGAGAAGGAGACGAAGTCGCCGGGCGTGGCCATGATGGTGATGCCGCCGACCAAGGCGAGCGAGCACTCGCCGGAGCGCAGTGCCTGGCCGGCGAAGTGGAGGGCGACCAGCGAGGACGAGCACGCGGTGTCCACGGTGGCGGCGGGGCCCTCCAGCCCGAGGACGTAGGAGAGCCGACCGGACAGCACGCTGGTCGCGTTGCCCGTCATCAGGTGGCCTTCCAGCTCACCCGCGCCGTTCAGGGCCAGTTGTACGCCGTAGCCGGAGGAGTAGCCGCCGATGAACACGCCGGTGCGGCTGCCGCGCAGTGACTCCGGGTCGAGGCCGGCGCGCTCCAGGGCCTCCCAGGAGGTCTCCAGCACGAGCCGCTGCTGCGGGTCCATGGCCAGCGCCTCGCGCGGGCTGATCCCGAAGAAGCCGGCGTCGAACTCGCCCGCCTCGTAGAGGAATCCGCCCTCGCGCACGTAGGAGGTGCCCTCGCGGTCCGGGTCCGGGTCGTACAGGTCCTCGGCGTTCCAGCCGCGGTCGGCGGGGAGCGAGGAGATGCCCTCACCGCCGGAGGCGATCAGGTGCCACAGGTCGTCAGGGCTCCGGACGTCGCCGGGGTAGCGGCAGCTCATCGCCACGATCGCCAGCGGCTCGGCGGTGTCGACCGGCCCGACGGCCGTCTGCGGCAGGCCACTTGCGGCCGCGGTGCCCTGGCCGGGGGCCGCGTCGGTCGCGGCGGTGTCGCCGACCAGTTCCCTGCGCAGGTGGGCGGCGAGCACCGCGGGTGTCGGGTAGTCGAACAGCAGCGTCGCCGGCAGTTTCAGGCCGGTGAGCGCGCTGAGGCGCTGGCGGGTCTCCAGGGTGGTCAGCGAGTCGAGGCCGAGGTCGCTGAAGGCGCGTCCGGCGTCGAGCAGGTCGGGCGTGGCGTGGCCGAGGACGGCCGCGGTCTCGGCCCGGACCAGGTCGGTCATCATCCGGTCCTGGTCGGCGGCGGACAACCCGGCGAGCCTGCCGGTGAGTTCACCCTCGGCGACGACGGGACCGGCGGGGGCCGGGTCGGTGGCCGCGGCCCGGTGCTCGGTGATCTCGGGCAGGTCGCGGACGATGGAGAGCTGGTCGGCCCCGGGGTTGGCGACGAACCGCGGCCAGTCGATGTCCATCACGGCGACCGCGGCATCGGCGCTCCGGGCGCCGGTGAGGCTGCCGCCGAGGGGTTCGGCGAGGGGTGGGGTGAGCGGGTCGGCACCGCTCCCGCCGCTCGTGCCACCGCCCGTGCCGATGCCTGTGCCACCGCCCGTGCCGGCGCGGGTTGCGGCGAGCGCGCGATCGAGCGTGCCGGTCGCGAGTTCCGCGTCCATCTCCGGGAGCAGCCCGCGGCGCATCCGCTGGCGGACCGCTTCGTTGGCCTCGGCGACACCGCCGCCGGCCCACGGCCCCCACGCCACGGACAGCGCCGCGAGGCCGTGTCCGGCGCGGTGCTCGGCCAGTGCGTCCAGGTAGGCGTTGGCGGCGGCGTAGTTGCCCTGTCCGGCGCCGCCGAAGACGGCCGCCGAGGAGGAGAACAGCACGAACGCGTCCAGTGCGGCATCGGCCGTCAACTCGTGCAGGTGCCGCGCGCCGGCCGCCTTCGCCGACAGCACCGACTCCAGGCGGGTCGCGTCCAGGCTTTCCAGCAGTCCGTCGTCCAGGATGCCGGCGGTGTGCACCACCGCGGCCAGCCCGGGGCCGTCCG